>JAZFYI010000103.1:0-3670 GCA_036443455.1 Gammaproteobacteria bacterium | reverse complement strand
GAGCGTCGTGACGTGATTATCGTGGCGACGGTGTCGGCGATCTATGGTCTCGGCGACCCGCAGGCGTATTTCGCCATGATCTTGCACATGGTGCGTGGCGATCGCATCGATCAGCGAACCGTGCTGCGGCGGCTGGCCGAGCTGCAATACAAGCGCAACGAAGTGGAGCTGAGCCAGGGAACCTACCGGGTTCGCGGCGAAGTCATCGATGTGTTCCCGGCGGAAAGCGAGCGCGAGGCGATCCGGATACAGCTTTTCGATGATGAAATAGAGACCTTGTCGTGGTTCGACCCGCTGACCGGCGAGGTCTTGCGCGCTGTGCCGCGGATGACCATCTATCCCAAAAGCCATTATGTAACGGAACGCGATGTACTGCTCAAGGCGGTCGATGAGATCATGCTCGAGCTGAAAGATCGTCTCGAGGAGTTGCGCAAGGCGGACAAGCTGGTGGAGGCTCAACGGCTCGAACAAAGAACGATGTTCGACCTGGAGATGATCAGGGAACTGGGTTATTGCGGGGGCATCGAGAATTACTCGCGCTACCTGTCGGGTCGCGCACCGGGGGAGCCGCCGCCGTGCCTGTTCGATTACCTGCCCGCCGATGCCTTGCTGGTGATCGATGAAAGTCATGTGACCATCCCGCAGCTCGGTGGCATGTCGCGTGGCGACCGTTCACGCAAGGAAACTTTGGTCGAATACGGGTTTCGCCTGCCATCGGCGCTGGATAACCGGCCGCTGCGCTTCGATGAATTCGAGGCGGCTTCACCGCAGACGATCTATGTATCGGCGACACCGCGGCCTTTTGAGCATGAACATTCGGATCAACTGGTCGAACAACTGGTCCGGCCCACGGGCCTGGTGGACCCCGAGGTCGAAATCCGGCCGGTCGCCAGCCAGGTGGACGACGTGTTGTCCGAGATCGCTCACTGCGTCAAGCGCAATGAGCGCATCCTGATCACGACCCTGACCAAGCGCATGGCCGAGGACCTGACCGAGTACCTGCACGAACATGGTGTCCGCGTGCGTTATCTGCACTCGGACATCGAAACCGTCGAGCGCACGGAAATTATTCGCGACCTGAGGCTGGGTGAATTCGATGTGCTGGTCGGTATCAACCTGCTGCGCGAAGGCCTGGATATGCCGGAGGTTTCACTGGTCGCCATTCTCGATGCCGACAAGGAAGGTTTTCTGCGTTCCGACAGTGCGCTGGTGCAGACCATCGGCCGGGCTGCGCGGAACATCAATGGCCGGGCGATCCTGTATGGGGACAAGATCACCGGCTCGATGCGCAGGGCCATCGACGAAACCGACCGGCGGCGGACCCGGCAACAGGCTTTCAACAAAGAGCATGGCATTACCCCCAGGAGCATCCAAAAATCGGTCGCCGATATCATGGAAGGCGCCCGTTCCGGTGGACCCGCCAGGGACCGGGCCCGGCTGCAAAAAGTGGCGGAGGAAAGAGCCCGCTATGCGAACCTCACGCCTGAGCAAATGATGCGCAAGATTAAAAAACTGGAACAGCAGATGCTCAGACATGCCAGGGACCTGGAGTTCGAAGAGGCCGCGCGGATCAGGGACCAGGTTGCCGAGATGCGGCGGGTCGGGTTCGGGCTGCCCGAGCGCAAAGCCAGCTAATCGAGCGCGCCATGGCAGAACATTTCAATATTGCGGACAAAGTCGAAACGGGTCCGGAATCAGCTTGCCGGGCGGAGGTACATCCGGTATCTTTTAGCGCCCTCAGACTGGCCCGGGCAGGCAACGAGATGTGCGGGCGGGGTTTGCGGACAAGGGAACGACAGGCGCGTAGCTCAGTGGTAGAGCACTACCTTGACATGGTAGTGGTCGGTGGTTCGATCCCACTCGCGCCTACCAGATACCCGGGGTGTTCTCAGCGATAGAGAGCGCCCCTTTTTGTGTTTTAACGGAAACGATCATGCCGGTCATTACTCTGCCAGATGGAAGCAAAAAGGAATACGCCGAACCGGTCAGCGTAGCCGCCGTTGCGGCCGATATCGGGGCGGGCCTGGCGAGGGCCGCGCTGGCCGGTCGTGTCGATGGCCGCCTGGTCGACACCGACCATGTCATCGCCGAGGACGCCGGCCTGGAAATCGTTACCGGCAAAGACCCGGACGGCCTCGAGATCATTCGCCATTCGACCGCGCATTTGCTGGCCCAGGCGGTCAAGGACTTGTTTCCGGAAGCCCAGGTGACGATCGGGCCGGTCATCGAGAATGGGTTTTTCTACGATTTTGCGTTCGAGCGGGCGTTTACCCCGGATGACCTGGTAGCCATCGAGAAAAAAATGAGCGAGCTGGTCAAGGCAGACCTCAAAGTCAGCCGCGATGTGTATGGCCGTGACGACGCGGTTGCGTATTTCCGCGGCATTGGCGAGGAGTACAAGGCGAAGATCATCGAGCGCATCCCGGCAGATGAGGAAATCGGGGTCTACGGGCAGGGCGACTGGAAGGATCTTTGCCGTGGACCGCATGTGCCCAGTACCGGCCGGTTGAAGGCGTTCAAGCTGATGAAGGTCGCGGGCGCCTACTGGGAGGGCGATTCACAAAACGAGATGCTGCAGCGGATTTATGGTACCGCGTGGGCCAGCAAGGATGACCTGAAGGCGTATTTGCATCAGCTCGAGGAGGCCAAAAAAAGAGACCACCGCCGCTTTGGCAAGCTCATGGATCTGTTCCACACGCAGGAAGAGGCGCCCGGCATGGTGTTCTGGCATCCCAAAGGCTGGCAGTTGTATCGCACGATCAAAAACTATGTGCGCGAGCAACTCTCCAGGCACGGTTACGAGGAAATCCGGACCCCCGAGATCCTCGCTCGATCGCTGTGGGAGAAATCCGGTCACTGGGATAAGTTTCGCGACGATATGTTTACCACCGGGTCGGAGGACCGGGAGTTCGCGATCAAGCCGATGAACTGTCCCTGCCATATCGAGGTTTACAAGCAGGGTTTGCACAGCTATCGCGAGCTGCCGTTGCGGCTCGCTGAATTCGGTTCGTGTCATCGGAACGAGGCCAGCGGGACGCTGCACGGTTTGATGCGGGTACGCGGTTTCGTCCAGGACGATGCGCATATTTTCTGCACCGAGGACCAGGTCCAGGCGGAGGTCTCGGATTTCATCGATCTGTTGTTCGAGGTCTACCGGGATTTCGGTTTCGACGATGTGCTGATCAGCCTGTCGACCCGCCCGGAAAAGCGGGTCGGCGAGGACGCGTTGTGGGACCGTGCCGAGCAAACGCTAAAAGACGTGCTCGAGAGCAAGCAACTGGATTATGATATGGACGAAGGTGGCGGCGCGTTCTACGGTCCGAAAATCGATTTTTCCCTGCGCGATAGCATCGGCAGGGTGTGGCAGCTGGGCACCATGCAGCTCGATTATGCGCAGCCCGGTCGCCTGGGGGCGGTCTATGTCGCCGCAGACAGCAGCCGGCAGACACCGGTCATGTTGCACCGGGCAATCCTGGGGTCGCTGGAGCGATTTATCGGGGTTTTGCTCGAGCATTACGCGGGAAACCTGCCGACCTGGCTGGCGCCAAAACAGGCCGTTGTGATGGGGATTACCGACAGAAACTGCGAATATGTCACTAAAGTTGCAGAATCATTGAGAAATCAGGGATATCGGGTCGATGAGGACTTGAGAAACGAGAAAATCGGCTTT
>JAZFYI010000102.1:0-5780 GCA_036443455.1 Gammaproteobacteria bacterium | reverse complement strand
CGTGCCGGGCGATGAAGCAGATGCAGGAGGTGAGGACGCCTGGTGGGAATCGGACATGGGTAGTGATTACCACCTGAACGACATCATGGAGACCCGTGACCGGCATCTGTTTATCGCTGCCGAAGGGGGCAACATCTACCGCTCCGATGACCTGGGCGCAAACTGGCTGACGGTTTCGCCCGATTACGAGGGTTCCTTTTTTGGTGTTTTTGAAGCGGAGGCCGGACGGGTTTTCGCGGTCGGGTTGCGCGGCAATCTGTATTACACCGATGATCTTGGAGCGAGTTGGGTACACGTCGATCTGCCGACGATTGCCACGCTGAACAGCGGTATTCGACTCGTCGATGGAACGATCCTCGTGACCGGCCTGGGTGGCGCCATACTGGTGAGTCGGGACAACGGGGACAGTTTTGAGCTGCACACCCAGGAAAATCGCAAGGGAATCCAGACCGCATTCCAGCTTGATGACGGCAGCGTGATCCTGGTCGGTGAGGCCGGTGTCGATACGCTGGTACTTGGCGCCGGCGGAGGTGGGAACAGTGACTGAAACGGGTCCTATCGCTGTCATCGAGAACTTTATTTTCGGCCGTCGCCGGTGGGTCATCGCGTTCTTCGTCATAGCTACTGCGTTCATGCTTTTCTCGGCGGCGACCAAACTGGCCATCGATGCCGGGTTCGACAAGATGGTGCCGATGAAGCATGACTACATGCGGACCTACTCCGAGCACCGGCAGGAATTTGGCGGCGCCAACCGTGTCCTGATCGCGCTGGTGGCGGATGGCGACGATATTTTCACCCCCAGGTTTTTTGAAGCGCTGCGGGTAGCGACCGACGAAGTCTTTTTTATCGCCGGCGTGGACCGGGCGGCCGTACAGTCTGTGTGGACGCCCAACGTGCGCTATACCGAGGTCGTTGAAGACGGCGTTCAGGGTGGTCCGGTCATCCCATCCGATTACACGCCCGATGCCATCGGCCTGGCCAAAGTCAGGGAAAACATCCTCAAGGCGGGCATCGTCGGCCGGCTGGTCGCCAACGATTTTTCGGCGGCGATAATCAGCGCGCAATTGCTGGAAACCAACCCCGAAACCGGGGAGAAACTCGACCTGGTCAGGGTATCGCATGACCTGGACGACATGGTCAGGGCCAGGATTCTCGATGACCCGGCCTTTGACGGCATCGAGGTCAACATTATCGGTTTCGCCAAGGTGGTTGGCGACATATCGGATGGCACCGGTCGAGTCCTGCTGTTTTTCCTGGTCGCGGCGCTGATTACCGCGGTACTGGTTTATTTGTATTGCCAGTCGTTGAGAATCACGCTGATCCCGCTTTTATGTTCCCTGATCGCCGTGGTCTGGCAACTGGGTTCGCTGACCTTGCTGGGGTATGGCATCGACCCGATGGGCATCCTGGTGCCGTTCCTGGTGTTTGCGATCGGGGTCAGCCATGGCGTGCAAATGATCAGTTCGGTCGGCTCCGAGTTATTCAAGGGTGCGAACTGCTTCGACGCCGCCCGGATCAGTTTCCGCCGCCTGCTGGTGCCCGGCGGAATCGCCCTGGCCAGCGATACGATCGGGTTCATCACTATATTGCTGATACCGGTCCGGGTGATCCAGGAAATGGCGATTACCGCGAGCCTGGGTGTGGCGGCGATCATACTGACCAACCTGGTCTTGCTGCCGGTCCTGATTTCCCATTTGAATCTCGGCGACGATTACCGCGAGCGCCTGCGCCAGCGGTCGGAACGACTCAGGGTTATCTGGGTCCGGCTGGCCGGCATTACCGACCGCAAGCCGGCTGCGATCATGCTGGTGATCGCGGGCGTACTGCTGGTATTTGGCTATTGGAAAGGATCGGAAGTCAAAATCGGCGATCTGCACAAGGGCGTGCCGGAATTGCGCGCGGAATCGACCTATAACCTGGATAGCGCGTCCATCACCGACAGATTCTCGATCGGTGTCGATATCATCTCGATCATTGTAGAAACGCCGGTACAAGGCTGCGTCCAGTATGAGGTCATGACCGCAATCGATGAATTCGCCTGGCACATGCGGAATGTCGAAGGCGTGCAGGGTGTGGTCACCTTGCCGATGATTTCCAAGATCATCAATACCGGCTGGAACGAAGGAAATCTGAAGTGGCGTGTGCTGTCGCGGAACGAGGCGATCCTGGTTCAGTCGGTCGCCTATGTCGAAACCAGTACCGGGTTGTTGAATCGTAACTGCGATGTGATGCCGGTGATGATGTTTACAACCGATCACAAGGCCGAGACGATCGAAAATATTGTCGCGGAATTCAAGGCTTATGTGGCAGCCAATCCAACCGATGGGGTCAGCATTCGGCTGGCCAATGAAGACGACGATGTGAAGTTTCGCCTGGCGACCGGCAATGTGGGCGTGATGGCGGCGACCAACGAAGAAGTGTCCCGGGCCCAGTTCCCCATACTGATGGGTGTATTCGCCGCAATCATCCTGTTGTGCTGGGTGACGTTCCGTTCACTGCGCGCCGTGCTTTGCATTGTTTTACCGCTGGGGCTGGTTTCCCTGCTCGCTTACGCGCTGATGGCTATTTTGGAAATTGGCTTGAAAGTCAATACCTTGCCGGTAGTCGCGCTGGGTGTTGGCGTCGGCGTGGACTACGGAATTTATATTTTCAGTCGCATGCAGGAGTTCCTGAAACGAGGAGAAACATTGCACGCGGCATTCCTGGATACCTTGTCGGTAACCGGTAACGGCGTCGTATTTACTGCGGTTACCCTCGGGGTGGGCGTCGCGACCTGGATATTTTCCCCGTTGAAGTTCCAGGCGGATATGGGAATCCTGCTGACCTTCATGTTCCTGGTAAACATGCTGGGTGCTATTTTCCTGCTGCCGGCGCTGGCGTCCTGGCTGTTTCCGGAAAATAGCCGGGAAAGCCGAGTTCGCTGACCCGCGGTTCAGGCGTTCAGATCCGGTATCATTTCGCTCTGCAGGCGCTCGATCGAATCCTTGATCAGCAGCTTTCTTTTTTTCAGCCGTTTTAGCATCAATTGATCGACGAAAGGGTCCTGTGCCAGCCTGACGATGACTTCATCGAGATCGCGGTGCTCCATTCGCAACAGTTTCAGCTTGCGTAATTTACCGAAAGCCTCGGTGTTGATTTTATCGTCCATGGTCGAAGATCGATTGCATGTTCAAAGCTTAGACAACTTGCTGGCCCGATGCCATGCGGCCAGGCTGAATTACCTCAGCAGCCGCGGCCAATCCATCGAACGGTCACCAAAAACCAGGAAGTATGGATTTAGCAGATCGGCCTTTTGGTTGTATCGAATGGCCTCGCCGTCGATATCGGTCATTTGTCCGCCCGCAAATTCGACCACCGCCTGGGCCGCTGCCGTGTCCCACTCCGATGTGGGGCCAAGCCGGGGGTAGATATCGGCGCTGCCATCGGCGACCAGGCAGATTTTCAGGGAACTGCCCATGGGAACGAGCTCGTAGTCTCCCAGGCGCTCGAGGAAGGCGTCCAGGCTGGCGCCGCGGTGAGACTTCGAGCCAACGACCCGGACAGGATGCTGGCATTTCGTGCTTGCATTGATGCTTACCGGCTCCTCTCCCGCATCCTGGCGCCAGGCGCCTGATTCCCGGCAGGCATAGTAATCGCGACCGCTCACCGGCACGTGGACCACGCCGAGCACCGGCCGGTGATCGGCGATCAGCGCGATATTCACGGTGAATTCGCCGTTGCGTTTCACGAACTCGCGGGTCCCATCCAGTGGATCGACCAGCCAGTAGCGCGACCATCCGGACCGGGTCTCAAAACTGATCTCCGCGGATTCCTCGGACAGGATCGGCCAGCCGGGCGTCAGTTTTTCCAGCCCGGCCAGGATGGTGTCGTGGGCGGCCAGGTCGGCAGCCGTCAGCGGCGAGGCGTCCGCCTTGGTTTGAACGTCAAAATCGGTCTCATAGACGGCCAGGATTCGCTCACCAGCCTGGCGGGCGATTTCGACGATCCCGGGCAACAAAGACCCGATTTCTTTCTCGTTCATGGATTTCTCAGGGACTCGATTGATTGGTGTGCAAGGGTATACCATCCATCCTCCATGGAATACCTGCGATGACAAGCGGCAACGCCTGTGTGCCAGACTGGGGGCAGACCGATACCGTGCTCCTCGATATGGATGGCACGGTGCTCGATTTGCGTTTTGACAACCTGTTCTGGCGGGAGACCGTGCCGCGGCGTTATGCGGAACTGAATGGCATCGGTTTTTCACACGCTCTCGAGAAACTTGAGCCAAAGTATTCCGAGAAACAGGGGACCCTGGACTGGTATTGCCTGGATTTCTGGAGCGCCGAACTTGGCATCGACCTTGAGCAACTCAAGACAGAGGTCGAGCAGCATATCGTGTACCTGCCCGGGGCCCTGGATTTTCTGCGCTGGCTGGGGCGAACCGGCAAGCGCATCGTCCTGGTGACCAACGCCCACCAGGACAGCCTCAGGCTGAAGATCAAACGCACGGGTCTGGATCGGCATTTCGATGCGCTGTTCACTGCGCACGAATTTGGTTTGCCAAAGGAATACCCGGAGTTCTGGGGGCGTTTCGCCAGGCAGGAACAATTCGATCCAGCCAGGACCCTTTTCGTCGATGACAGCCTGCCGGTGCTGCGCGCGGCGAGGGATTTCGGGATCAAACAGCTTTTTGCGGTCAGCCGGCCGGACTCGGGCGCAGCGGGCCAGGACACGGCCGAGTTTCCCGCCATCGATGACTTGTCGGCCCTGCTCGGGCCGAGGCTATAGCTGGATAGTCGCTGGCCGGCACGGGTGGCCGCGGCGGCTTCGTGTTGGCTGGATACAGCTTGTGCCGGGTCAGCGCCCGCGTGGCTGGTTCCTGCCCCTGCCCGAGGGCTTGCCCGAGCGCTGGTTTCTTCTGCCATGTTCCGGTCTTCGTGGCCGCGGCGGCGGCCGCTTCAGCTCGGGTAACAGGTCCGGCGTTATTTTGCCTACCGGGACTCGGTGCTCGATGTATTTCTCGATATCCGGCAGGTTCACGACAGTGTCCTCGCAACCAAAACTGATCGCGTCCCCGCTGGCGCCGGCGCGAGCCGTCCGGCCGATGCGATGTACATAGTCTTCCGCGTCTTGCGGGAGATCGTAATTGAAGACATGGCTGACATCGGGTATGTGCAGACCGCGCGAAGCCACATCGGTAGCAATCAGGACCGGCAGTTTTCCGCTGGTGAAATCACGCATCAAGGCCTCGCGTTTGCGCTGTGGCACATCGCCGGTGATAGCGCGCGCATCGAAACCGTTGTGGATCAACCATGCCTGCAAATGTTCCGCACCTCTTTTTGTGTTGATGAACACCATGGTCCGGGTGGCATCCATCTGCCGCAGCAACCCGACCAGCAAGGATATTTTTTCGTGGTTGGATGGGAAGTAAATCAGCTGGCGCACCCGGTCGACGGTGATCCGGTCGGCCTCGATCTTGATGAGTTCCGGGTCGTTCATATGCTCGTATGCCAGCTCGAGTACACGTTGCGACAAGGTGGCTGAGAACAGCATGTTCAGTCTTGCCGCCGGCGGCGGCAGACGCCTGAGCAAGTAACGAATATCCCGGATGAAGCCTAGATCGAACATGCGGTCCGCTTCGTCGAGCACGGCGACTTCAACGGAATCCAGGCCGAAAATCCGCTGCTTGAAATAGTCGATGAAACGGCCGGGTGTGCCGATCAGCACATCCACGCCCCGTTGCAACATCTGGCGTTGCTTGTCGTAGTCCGTGCCCCCGTAGACCAGTCCGACCTTCA
>JAZFYI010000101.1:0-4392 GCA_036443455.1 Gammaproteobacteria bacterium | reverse complement strand
TGACCGCAATTTGTCGAACGGGTTCCGTTTTTCCGGGTCAGGTCCAATATAGCAGAAGGTCACCGGTGGTTTTTCAATCCCGGGTTTTTTCCGAGGGTATTGCATCGAAAGCGATACAGATTCTTTTTTGCTTGCTCTCGAAAGGGCTGGTCCGGTGATAGAAATAACTGGGGAAGAGGAAATAATTGCCGGCAACCGGGCGGAAGGTTCTCCGGCGGTGGTCGCCGCGGCAATTCATCGTTTGCGGCGGCGCGCCGAACTCGATCCAGCCTGCTTTGCTTTCGTTATGATCGTTTATTTCCCCGGGGACCTGGACATAATAAACACCGCTTAGCCAGGCTCCCGGGTGGATATGCGGCAACTGGTGTCCCAGCGCATCCATGACCACCGCCCACATGGTCAGGCGCCAGCTATCGGGCTTGCCGGCAAACACGAATCCTGCTTTCTCCTCATCCAGCGTTGCCAGGAAACGGCCGATACCTGCGGTGATTTCCTTTTCGATGATCGCGAGCGGGCCTTTTTCTCCGGTCAGCAGGTCACCGGTGTGGCTGCCATGGCGCGTAGCGTGGCCCGCTGGCTCGTAAACCAGCGTGGGGTGTTCGAGTACATGGGTAGCAAGCGCCTGGTTGAATTCCTCCGCTGAATCATCGTGATTTGCAACGGCCAGTTCGGCCTGAAAAATCAACTTGTCGAAGTTGAGTAGTTCGGTATCCATGAGTTCGCAACCGGGCTCCTGGCCGGCGACCGCGGCCACTGCCAGGGCGCCGGTTTGTCCCGGTACCCGCGCCAGGCATCGCCTGGCGATTTCGATCGCCTGGTCCGGTCGACCCATGCCGATCAGGAGATCGGCAATCTTGATTTGGATTTCCTGGTCATCGGGTGCGAGGCGGGCCGCTTCCCGGTATGCGGCCAGCGCCTCATCGTCATGGCCGAGTTCCTGCAAACTGACGGCCAGGTTGTTTTGCATTTCGGCTTCCGGTTCCCCCGCCAGCGCCTTCCGATAGATGGCAACCGCGTCCTCGTAGCGGCCCAGGTTGTGCAAGGCCACGCCGATGTGCGTGGCAAGCCGAGGCCTGTCCGCGGCCAGTGTCTGCGCCTTGAGAAATGCAGCGAGGGCCTGATCCGGGTCATCCATGGCCAGGTAGACCAGACCTGCGTTGTGCCACGCGGAAACATAGTCCGGTTTGATCTGCAACGCTTCTGAAAATGCGTCCGCGGCCTGCTGATGCCTGCCCTGGGCACGCAACGCGAAGGCCAGGTTGTGCCAGGCCTCCGCGTTACCGGGTTCGATTTCCAGTGAACGGCGGAAAGCGCTCTCCGCGGCCGCCGTCTGCCGCAGGTTATTCAGGCTTTTGCCCAGCGCATTGTGCCAGTTCGCCTCATCCGGTTGCTTTGCCAGGGCCGCCTCGAAATCCACAACCGCGGCCTGGAAGCGGCGCTGCAGGTGCCGGAGGCTGCCGCGTAGCGCGAGAAGTTCCTCGTCGCCAGGCGTTTTCAACAAGGCTTCATTGAGCGCCACATCGGCCGGGTCGAAATCGCCGCGATCCAGTTGTTTGCGAATGGATTCGATATCGTGCATTTATGCCACCGCCTAGGTGAAACGAAGGTTAGCTAAAGGGGGGACTTTATTAAAGCCGGGCGGCAGGGGACAATCGGTGTTTTCCGCATACACGGGCCGCATGTTGAACGAAGAGCAGGATTTTTGGGGTGAATACTGGGCGGCGGGACCGTTGACCTCGATGGTCGATGGTTTCGAGACCAATTACCAGGGCGAGCTGCGTGACCGCTGGCTGCAGTTTTTTTCCGTTTTTCCGGCACGCTCGCGGTTGCTGGATATTGGCACCGGTAATGGCGCGATCGCGATGTTGGCGGCGGAGTATTCGCGTAGTGAACGGCGGGATTTTGAACTTCACGGAGCAGACCTGGCCTCGATCGATCCGCGGCGTTCGCTAAAGGAAAAGGCGGAACTCGTCGCTTCGATCACCTTTCATTCGCAAGCGTCGGCCGAAAACCTGCCCTTCGAAGACCAGTGGTTTGCCGGCGTCAGCGGTCAATACGCATTTGAATACACGCGCCATGGCGACGCGCTGGCGGAACTGTGGCGGGTGCTCGAACCGGGTGGGCGGGCCTGCTTTATCATGCACGATCACGATTCGGAGGTGCTGCGCAGGGGTCGCGAGCAGTTGCGCCAGATCGAGTTGATCGAGAAGCTGAAATTTTATGCTGCGGTCGATGTGCTGATCGAGCAAATCAGCCTGATGAACGAAGGCCGGACGGCCGCCGGTAATGAGGAAGCGGAAAAAAGCCGCCACCGGGTCAACGAAATAGCTGCGCGCCTCGGCACCGAGGCGTCGTCGTCTTTTTCGCCAGAATCCCTGCGCCTGGCGATGGGATTTGGCAGCCGCGCGCTGGAAGTCCTGGGTTCACGGGGAATGGCGTCGGCCCGGGAACAAACGGCCAGGGGCAGAAAGGAACTTGCCGGCGCCAGGCTGCGCTATGAAGATCTTGCCAGGGCGGCGGGTCCGGCGGGGCAAAGCGAGGCCATCGTGGCGCTGGCGCGGGAACAAGGTTTCGTTGATCTGGCCCTTGAACCGGTGAAACATGACCTCAATGTATTGATCGGCCAGCAACTAACCATGCAGCGACCGGGAAAAGGGTGACAGGAATGGCGGACGACAAACAGTTGATTCATTTCATCAATGGCAACCCATTGCAGCCGCCGTTTCCGGCTGATAGCGAGTCGGCGGTGTTTGGTATGGGGTGTTTCTGGGGTGCGGAAAAGCTGTTCTGGCCGCTGGCGGGCGTATATTCCACCGCTGCAGGCTATGGCGGCGGACAAACGAAGAGCCCGAGCTATCAGGATGTTTGCACGGGAAATACCGGTCATGCCGAGCTCGTAAGGATCGTGTATTTTCCTGGGCAAATTTCCTACCAGGACTTATTGAAGGTTTTTTGGGAAGGCCATGACCCGAGTCAGGGGATGCGCCAGGGCAACGACATCGGCAGTCAGTACCGCTCGGTGATCGCGTATGGCACTGAAGCGCAGAAGGAGCAGGCCCTGGCAAGCCGCGAGTCCTATCGGAAGCCGCTGGACCAGGCCGGTTTTGGCAAAATAACGACGGAAATAGCGCCGGCCGGTGAATTCTACCTGGCCGAGGAATACCACCAGCAGTACCTGGCAAAAAACCCTGGTGGTTACTGCGGTCTCGGTGGGACCGGTATTGCCTGCGCCGTCGGCGCTAAGCCCTGAGCCACGACCCGTGGCGATTTCTGACACAAAACCCGCGGCATGACCACGGATTCAATTCAGTAAAGGGTATCGGTACCGGTCAAGGTCATGTGCAGGCCGGCGCCAATCGTGCTGACATGCGCAATTTCCGCGGGGCGCCTGTGAATCCGGGTTACCTGGCCCAGGTTGACGGCGAATATCAGTTCGACCTGGGTGCCGCGCATCAGATCCAGGGTGTCGGTTTCGACAAACACGCCCCTGGAGCTGACGTTGCGTGCGATGCAGCGGCGGCCACCGGTTCCGGGTATCGACAGGTACACCGTCGTCAGCGCCTTGTGTCGCAGATTGCTTCTTCGCTCGGGTCTCTTTGCCACCCCGTTCATCCTTTTTTTTTATCCTCGGATCGGCGAAACCATTATGCACGGGATTGGCCATTTGTTAAGGGCCAGTTTTCATAATAACGCAGAAATCAGGGTGTTCTTTTCCACGCCTGGCTCCGACGCCGGCACCGGTCATCACCCGGGTGTTCGAACCCTTTCGTGGCATGGCTTGCGGGCGATGCGGCGCAGGCAAGATTTTACTCGCTTTTTGTTGACACGCATTATCATGCCAAGCACAATAGCCGGCTTGGATTCGCGGAGGGGTACCCAAGCGGTCAACGGGGGCAGACTGTAAATCTGCTGGCTATGCCTTCGTAGGTTCGAATCCTACCCCCTCCACCAACGCATGAATAAAAAAATCTTTTAAAAACAAAGGTTTATTTGTCTGTCGGCGGTGAAGGTGGTGGTTTTCGTGGCGGGTGTAGTTCAAAGGTAGAACCTCAGCCTTCCAAGCTGATGATGTGGGTTCGATTCCCATCACCCGCTCCATCAGGCAACAAGCTGGAAATGAACACGGCCCACATAGCTCAGAGGTAGAGCACTTCCTTGGTAAGGAAGAGGTCACCGGTTCAAATCCGGTTGTGGGCTCCACCCAGCGAGGTGGCGCGGCACAAACGAAACGGACTACCGGAGATCGGCGGAAACCGGGCCCGGATTTGGCTTAAACAGTATTGGAACGGGGAGAACATCGTGTCCAAGGAAAAATTTCAACGTACGAAGCCGCATGTCAACGTAGGGACGATTGGCCATGTGGATCATGGCAAGACGACGCTGACGGCGGCA
>JAZFYI010000100.1:0-3494 GCA_036443455.1 Gammaproteobacteria bacterium | reverse complement strand
TGACCCTGGGCCCGCGTGGCCGCAATGCGATGCTCGACAAGAGCTTCGGTGCGCCCACCGTGACCAAGGACGGTGTATCCGTCGCCAAGGAAATTGAGCTAAAGGACAAGTTTGAAAACATGGGCGCGCAGATGGTCAAGGAAGTGGCGTCGCAGACCTCGGACGAGGCAGGCGATGGCACCACGACCGCGACGGTTCTGACCCAGGCGATTCTTCGTGAAGGCCTGAAATCGGTGGCCGCCGGCATGAACCCGATGGACCTGAAGCGCGGTATCGAGAAAGCGACCACCGCCATCGTGGAACAGCTCAAGAAACAGTCGCAGCCTTGTGAAGATCGCAAGGCGATCGCGCAGGTTGGCACGATTTCCGCGAATTCCGATACCAGTATTGGTGAAATCATCGCCGAGGCGATGGAGACCGTTGGCAAGGAAGGCGTGATTACGGTCGAGGAAGGAACGACCCTGGAAAATGAGCTGGAAGTCGTCGAAGGCATGCAGTTCGACCGCGGTTATTTGTCGCCGTATTTCATCAACGACCAGCAGAGCCAGACCGCCGAACTGGAAAACCCGTATATTCTTTTGCATGACAAGAAAATCTCGAATATTCGCGACATGCTGCCGTTGCTCGAGGGTGTTGCCAAGGCCGGCCGCCCGTTGCTGATCGTCTCGGAAGACGTAGAAGGCGAAGCGCTGGCGACCCTGGTGGTCAACAATATTCGCGGCATCGTGAAAGTTGCCGCGGTAAAGGCGCCGGGGTTTGGCGATCGTCGCAAGGCGATGCTGCAGGATCTGGCGATTCTCAGTGGCGGCCAGGTGATATCCGAAGAGATCGGCCTGAGCCTGGAAAAGACCGGCCTGGAAGACCTGGGCGAGGCCAAGAAGGTGGTCATCAGCAAGGAAAACACGATCATCATCGATGGGGCCGGCAAGACGGACGACATCAAGGCGCGTGTCGAGACCATCCGTTCCCAGATCGAGGAATCGACCTCCGATTACGATAACGAAAAGCTGCAGGAACGGGTCGCCAAGCTGTCCGGCGGCGTTGCCGTGATCAAGGTAGGCGCTGCCACCGAGATCGAAATGAAGGAAAAGAAAGCGCGGGTAGAGGATGCACTGCATTCGACCCGCGCCGCGGTGGAGGAAGGCGTGGTAGCCGGTGGTGGCGTAGCCTTTCTGCGTGCGGTCTTCGCAATCGGAAAACTCAAGGGCGACAACCAGGACCAGGACATGGGCATCAATATTATGCGCCGTGCGGTGGAAGAGCCTTTGCGCCAGATCGTGACCAATGCCGGTGAGGAAGCATCGGTGGTGTTGCAGAAAGTAGCCGATGGCAAGGGCGATTTCGGTTACAACGCCGCCAACGGCGAGTTTGGCAACATGATCGAAATGGGTATTCTCGATCCGACCAAGGTTACCCGCCTGGCGCTGCAAAACGCCGCGTCGGTTTCCAGCCTGCTGCTGACCATGGAAGTGATGGTCGCGGAAGCGCCGGCCGATGATGCGCCGGCGATGCCTGGCGGAATGCCCGATATGGGTGGCATGGGTGGCATGATGTAAGACGCACGAACACGATTCGTTCGGGCAAAGCCCCGCTTCGGCGGGGCTTTTTTTTGCGCGTTGCCAAACCAGGCGTCAGCTGTCAGATTGTTGCGCATGGACTGGAATGAAGCGGAACTGGAGAAGCTGCCGGCGATCCTGCGCGGGAAAACCGAATCGCGCCTGCGTGAGATCCTGGCGGCCGAGCCGGGGCTCGAATCCTTGTTGTCCGCTGCGCCGGGTCTGCGCGCGCAGCTGATCCGGGTCGCCAGCCTGAGCCCGTTTGCCGCGCGGATCATGGCGAACCGTCCGGAACTGTTGGCCGCGATACTTCAACACGATAACGGACAGCCGGATTCACCATCCAACCGCCTGCATGAATACCTGGCCCGCTATCCGGCGGATCCGATGCAGGCGCTGCGCTTATGGCGGCAGGAAATGATTCTCGGCGTAATCTGGCGGGATCTGAACGGACTGAGCGATCTTTCCCGGACACTCGAGGAACTGAGCAACTGTGCAGACCTCGCATTGCAGGCGGCCAGCCGAATTGCGACCCGGGAACTTGGCGAAGGGTACGGTTTGCCAGCAGACGGCGAAGGCCGTTTGCAGGAACTGGTCATCCTCGCGATGGGCAAGCTGGGTGGGGGTGAGCTGAACCTGTCATCGGATATCGACCTGGTATTTCTATACCCGGCCGCCGGCGCCACCGACGGTCCGCGGCAACTGGACAACCAGCAATATTTCCAGCGACTGGGTCAGCGGATCATATACCTGCTCGATGAAATGACCGAACAGGGCCGGGTTTATCGCGTGGACATGCGGCTCAGGCCGTTCGGCGATGCCGGGCCACTGGTGCTCAGTTTCAACGCATTGGAGCTTTATCTGCAGGAGAGCGGGCGGGACTGGGAACGCTATGCCTATGTCAAGGCGCGCGCGGTGACGGCCGCGGCGCTGTCTGAAGACCTGTTCAGGAATGTACTGCGACCGTTTGTCTATCGCCGTTATCTCGATTACGGCGTTTTTGCAGCACTGCGCGATATGCGCGAGATGATCGCCCGGGAAGTAAAGCGACGGGACCTGCGGGAAAATATCAAGCTGGGCCCTGGCGGTATCCGGGAAATCGAGTTCATCGCACAATGTTTGCAACTGATCCGGGGCGGCAGCCAACCGGCTTTGCGCCGCCGCTCATTGATCGATGTTCTCTTGGTTCTCGAGGAACATCGTTTCCTGCCGGCAGACGCTGCAGCTGACCTGGCGGAGGCCTATGAGTTTCTGCGTAATCTTGAGAACCGGATTCAGGCCGCGGAGGACCGGCAGACTCACGACTTGCCCAGCGGCAGCCTGGCAAGGGCGATGCTGGCCAGTGCGATGAACCTGTCGGGCTGGGAGCAGCTGGTCGAGACGCTGCGCCGGCATACCCGCAAGGTTAGCCATTGGTTCGACAAGCTGATCCCGCAGCCGGCTACCGATGACGACCAGGAAGCGCGGCAGGCATTTGATGGAATCTGGGATGGCAGCGGGTCGGAAGTCGATGCGAAAAAGCTGTTGCAGCGGATGCAATGCGTCGAGCCCGGGAAAGTACTCCGTGAACTCCGGGCGTTTGCCGACGGCTCATTGTTCCGGCGGCTGGACCAGCCGGGTGGCGACCGGCTCAGGCAGTTGCTGCCAGCGATAGTCAGGCTGGCAGCGCCCCGGCTCGATGCGCCGCTCGTCCTGAAGCGGCTGTTCACGGTGCTGGAAGCGGTAGGCCGGCGCAGCGCCTATTTTGCGATGCTGAGCGAAAACCCGGCGGCACTCGAACGGCTGGTCGAGCTGTGCGGCGCCAGCGGTTTTTTGACCCGCCAGGTGGCCGGATCGCCGCTGCTGCTCGATGAGTTGCTCGACCCGAACCTGCTAAACATCGTGCCGGACCGGCAGCAGTTCGTCGCCGAGCTGGACAACCGGATCCGGGCGGCTGCC
>JAZFYI010000099.1:0-8972 GCA_036443455.1 Gammaproteobacteria bacterium | reverse complement strand
TGTTTTATCCTGCCACCGATATCCAGTGCGTTCCGCCGCAACCCCTCGTCCTCGATAATATCCAGCACGGCCAGACCCGCGGCACAGGACACGGGATTGCCGCCAAAGGTATTGAAGTACTCCATGCCGGTGACAAAGCGGGCGGCGATTTCTGCGCTCGTCACCACGGCGGCCAGCGGATGGCCGTTGCCTATCGGCTTGCCCAGGGTCACGATGTCGGGCAACAGGCCCTGCGTCTCAAACGACCACCAGCAATCCCCCATCCGCCCCAGACCGGTCTGCACCTCGTCGGCGACGCAAATCCCGCCCAGCTCGCGGACGCGCCGGTAGATATTCGCGAGGAAACCGTCCGGCAGCACCCGCTGGCCGCCACACCCGGGCATGGTTTCGGCAAACAGCGCGGCGGGCAAGCGGTCCTCGGCCTCCAGCGCATCGAGGACCGCAGTCGCCGCATCCTCGGTGAGCGCGCCCTGTCGTTGCGGAAAACTGTCCGGCAGCGGCAACACATCGATATGCCCGGGCCGGCCTTCGCCACCCGGTCCGTTGAACTTGTACGGGCTCATTTCGATCAGGTCGGCGGTATTGCCATGATAGGCATGATCGAGAACCAGCAATTGGCGGCGCCCGGTCGCCGCGCGCGCCAGCCTGATCGCCAGCTCATTGGCTTCGCTGCCACTGGAAACCAGGAAACAGACCTCGAGCGGATCCGGCAGCAATGCCGTAATTCGCTCGGCGTATTCGAGGATCAGCGGGTGCAGGTAGCGGGTGTTGGTATTGAGCAGCGACATCTGCCGGTTGACCGCCTCGACCACCCGTGGGTGACAGTGACCGACATGACTGACGTTGTTGACGAGGTCGAGCCAGGCGCGGTTTTTGTAATCGTAAAGAAACTGACCGCGACCGCGCGTGATCAACAACGGTTTTTTGTAACTGAGGCTGAGGCTGCGGCCAAGAATTTTTTCCCGGCGTTTCGTCAGCGCCGGGCGAGGGTCGTCCTGGGCGGCGTCGACCGGCAGCTCCAGGCCCAGGACCAGGTTCGGGTCTATGCACAACCCTCGCCAGTACCAGGCTTCCGACGGACTCGCGACGCCGGGGAAGTCACCGCGGTAATCGAGCATGTCGGTCATGACCTGGAAATGCAGATGCGGCGGCCAGTTGCCGTTGCGCGGGTAGGTGCCGATCCAGCCGATAGTCTCGCCCGCGCCGACATCCTGTCCCGGCTCCAGGTGATCCAGCGTGGCCGGGCTCAGGTGGCCGTACAGGCTAAAGAAGTTCTGACCATCGGCATCGTGCCGCAAAATAACCGTCGGTCCGTAATCGAGATCTCGAGCGTTGTCGGTGACACTGAGCACCTGGCCAGCCAGCGGCGCCATGACCGGTGTATCGGGCGGGGCGAACAGATCCAGACCCAAATGAAAGCTGCGCGGCTCCGCGCCTCCGGATGTAAACAACTCGCTTTGGTAAAGGCTCCGGTTTTCCCGGTAACGGCCGATGCCAGCCGTGCCGCCGGCCGCTTCGATGTGGGCGAACAACTTTTCAGTCAAAGTCTCGACATCATCACTCGGTGCACTAACTTCGTCGCCACCCACCGACAGATCCAGCACGATCGCCGATGACAGCAAATTTTCCGGAATGACCGGGCTGAAACCAGCGATTCGTGTCGCCAGCCACTTTGTCAGTGGCCGCGTCTGTGGCGTGGAATCCAGTCCGCACGCGGCGCGGCTTTGATAATGCCCGCGGCAAATGTTTCTTTCTTTGAGCACAGCCAATGCACGCCAGGCAGCCTCCGCGTGAATTTGTGAATACTCGTCGCCGTCACCTTCCGCCATCGCCGCGTGAATGACGGTCATGCAAAGCCGCATCTCGACCAGCGGCAAAAACGCTTCGATTTCCGCTTCGTTCAACGGCCATTCCGAGTGATACCCGGCAAGAACCCCGACCGCCGCGGTCACCGGGTCATCGGTTTCGAGCAAAAGGTAGGTGGCCGCGTTCGCCACTTCTACCACCCGCCAGCTTTCAACTACGTCGCCAAAATCGATCACGCCAATGATGCTTGTGTCCGGGTCGCCAACCAACAGGTTATGGTCGTTTGCATCCCCATGAATGACCGACTTTCTTAGCTTTGGGTCCAGGCGGTCGACAATCGTCAGGCTGCGTTCGAGGATGCCGGCGGCGAGTTCATGACGGGCCGGATTCGTGACGGCCCGCGGGCCCGCACGCAGATCCTTCCCCTGCGCGAGATCCCAGCGCAGATACCGTCTTACCCTGTGGTCGTCAAAACCGGAAAGAGTTTTGTCGAGACGACCCATGACCGATCCAAGCTCATGCGGAGATCTTCGTTTATTATCGATCGATACCTGGACTCGCCCCGGCAGAAAACTGACCATCCATGCCAGCCAGCGCTGACCGTCAAATTCGACTCGCGGCAGATTTCCGTCAAGTGCGGGCCTGTGCGACTGGATCGCGACACCCGGATTCCTCGATGCCAGGAACTCGAGTACTTTGCACTGTAATTCGATGGAATCGGTCAGGCCATCGGGGCTCAGCTTTAGCACCCATTGGCTGCCATCGTCGCCGTCAATCCTGAAAATATGACCTTCGCAACCTTGCAGGCGGCGGCCAGCGCCGCTGTCGATGCCAAAGTGGTCCCGCGCGATGCGCACGGCAGCCCGCAGCAATTCCTGTTCTCTTGCTTCCTGTCCGGTCAACTTCGCTGTTTCTTTTTGCGCCGCCGTCGCATGCGCTCGAGCAACTGCCGTCGCCGCGAATCCAGCCAGCCTTCGCGCCCGTCACTTTCGCCTGGCGACCGCCTTTCTTCGCGGAACTGACAAAAATCGCGGTAAGCATCCAGCTCATGCCGCAGATCGCGAGCCACCAGTTCGATCATGATGGCGTCATCCAGAAACCCCAGACCGGGAATGTGGTCGGGAATCAGGTCGTCCGGCTCGACAAAATACGCCAGGCCGTTCAGCGCCCGCTTGACTTCGGCTGCGGGCAGTTTGAATTCATCGTCGGTGACCATCGCCACCATCAACTGCAAGAGCTCCAATCGCTGCTCAACGAAGGCCGGTACTTTCGTGTTTTCCAACCTGGCAAGCAATTCGCGTGTTGCGGATATGATTTGCTCAGGCGCCGATTTTTTCGCCGCTCTGCGAGCCTCCTTCATGATCAGGTCGAAATGACGCAGGTCATTGGCGCTGAGATCGAAGCTGATGCGCATTAGCATGGAATTTCCCTTGCAGTAATCAGGAAAGGCAGGCGACTATAACGGAAATTTCCCCGTTTCGCATAAGCTCTCAGGATATTCCTTGGCTGCCAAAGACCTGCTCCTGACCCTGCTGATCAACCTGATCTGGGGGCTCAATGTGGTCGTCGCCAAATATGGCGTTGGGCAGATTCCACCCATCCTGTTTACTTTTCTGCGTTTCGCCATCGTCGCCGCAGTCCTGCTACCGGTTCTCAAGATCCATCGCGGCCAGATGCCCGCGGTCATTTTTGTCGCGGTCGCCACGGGCGGCATACATTTTGCGCTGACCTATCAGGGGCTGGCGCTGGCCGCAGATGTATCCAGCGTTGCTATCGCGATGCAGCTGGGTATTCCTTTCGCGACAGTATTGTCGATGCTGTTTCTCGGCGAGAAAATCAGGTTCTGGCGCTGGCTGGGCCTGTCGATGGCTTTCGGCGGCATCTTGCTCATAAGCTTCGATCCGCAAGTCTTCGCCCATCGCAGCGCCCTCGCCCTGGTGGTACTCGGCGCGCTGTTCGGCGCCAGCGGCTTGCTGGTCGCCAAGAAACTGACTGGCGTCGGTGTATTCGAGCTGCAAAGCTGGATCGCGATGATCAGCTGGCCGCTGCTCCTCGGTCTGTCGCTGGCATTTGAACCCGGACAGTTTGCGATTTTGCTGCGGGCCGATCTGACGGTCTGGGGAGCAGTTCTTTATACGGCGCTGGCGGCCAGCGTTCTCGCCCACAGCGGCATGTATTACCTGATTCAGCGCTATGAGCTGTCGCTGGTCATGCCGACCTTTTTGCTGGCCACCGTTTTTGCGGTGATTTTCGGTGTGACATTGATGGGCGATCAGTTGACGCCGCGCATGATAGCCGGTGGCAGTTGCACATTGCTGGGAGTCTTGCTGATCCTGAGGCGCCAGGTCCGCAAACATCGTGCTGCCAATCCACCGGCGGCCGCCTGAAAGCCCCTGTTTTCAGTCATCACAGCAATTACCCGAACTGCGAACTGGTTCACGGTGGGATAATCAGACCACGGGCTATGGTACAACCGTGGCAAATGGGTAAGGAGCCCATAATGGCAGTGCAAAATCCGACAATCGGGGACCCGGAAGACCGTACCTATACGGATGTACTGAGCTATCTGCGCCAGGCCGAACCTGGCCAGGTCGCGGCTTTTCGCAAGTACTTCACCAGTTGCAAGAAAAAAGACAAGGACAGGATAGTCGGTCTTAACGGCATCATGCGGGCGCTGAACGAAGTCGAAAACGAAGAATAGGCACCTTTCGCCTGTTTTTGCCCCCAGGCGCCTCTCGCGCTCCTTAAAGCGTCTCCCCAAAAATCCAACCTCTTGTAATTAATGGGGTTTTTCAATTGCTGCATTGCACGAATGCAGGCCTGCTCCGCGCGCGCTATATTGGTCCCGCAGCCCGACAAGGCTCTCCGTACACAGACGAGCGCCGGGCACGCCAGGAGAAGCAAACGAATACCTCAATCCACATTCCAGACCTATCTACAGGGGGTAGACGCCGATGAGTGCAGATCTAATCAATATCGACTCAATAATGGGCCAGAATCACGATCTCCAACACGAATTCCCGGAGTTTTCCGAACTGATAGACGAACTTTGGGAATCAGACGAGACCTTTGCCCACCTCGCCGATGATTACACCCGGTTGAATCGTGAAGTTATACGTATAGAACAAGGTGTCGAGCCCCGCGATAATCAATATTGCGAAGACGTTAAAAAGAAACGTCTGCTGCACAAAGACCGCATATACGCCGTACTTAAATCAAGTTAACCTTGGAATACTGGTCAGAACGAACTGATCAGTCGGTTCCCTGTCCGGCCCGTCGGCGAGCACGATGCTTCGACAACGGGCCCGGAGATAGAAAGGCGTTTGCAGGACCCGTTTGTTTCCGCCGACGACGGGCCGAGCCAATGCTATGGAACAAAGATAAGGAAAAAACGCCGTGAGCAGTTATCAATCTGCGGATATCCGCAACATAGCCCTTGTCGGTCACAGCGCGGCCGGTAAAACCACGCTGGCCGAAGCCTTGCTGGAAAAAACCGGGACCATCCACGCGCGCGGAAGCGTAGAGCGAGGCAGTACGGTTTGTGATTTCGATTCCCACGAGAAAGAACTGGGCCATTCCCTGGAAAGCGCCATTTGCTCGATGGAGCATCAAGGCGCCCACATCAACCTGATAGACACTCCCGGATACCCGGACTTTGCCGGTCGCAGTATCGCTATTTTGCCGGCTGTCGAGACCGCGGCCGTGGTTATCAACGCAGAACATGGTATCGAACTCGTGACCCGGCGCATGATGGAAGCGGCGGCCAAAGATGGCCTGTGCCGGATGATCATCATCAACCACATCGATGCGCCGGGTATAAACCTGCAGCAGTTGATGAACGACATCAGGGAGGCATTTGGCAACGAATGCCTGCCCATCAACCTGCCGGCCGATGGCGCGAAAAAAGTCGTTGACTGTTATTTCAAACCGGATAGCGAAGAAGCCGTCGATTTCTCCTCCGTGGAGGCGGCGCACACCGAAATTATCGACCAGGTTGTCGAACTCGATGAGGAACTGATGGAGGTATACCTCGAACAGGGACAGGACATGAACCCGTCGCAGTTGCATGACGTTTTCGAAAAAGCCATGCGCCGCGGCCACCTGGTCCCGGTCTGTTTCGTCTCGGCGGAAACCGGGTCGGGAATCAACCAGTTGCTCAATGTATTCGTCCAGCTAATGCCAAATCCAATGGAGGGCAACCCGCCGCCGTTTATCAAGGGCGAGGGGGACGATGCCGAGGCGGTAAAAGTGGCGCCGGATACCGACAAACATGTGATCGCCCATGTGTTCAAAGTCATGGTCGACCCGTTTATCGGGCGCATGGGAATTTTCCGTATACACCAGGGCACGATTTCGCCAAATACCCAGCTTTTTATCGGCGATGCACGCAAGCCATTCAAGGTATCCCATCTGTATCGCCTGCAGGGGAAAGAGCATGTCGAAATGGCCAGGGGTATTCCGGGCGATATTTGTGCGGTTGCAAAAGTGGATGAAATCGAATTCGACTCGGTGCTGCATGATTCGCATGACGAGGATCGCTTCCACCTGGAGGCCGTTACCAGCCCACCGCCGATGCATGGTGTCGCGATCACGCCAAAACGACGGGGTGACGAACAAAAATTGTCCGAAGCGCTGGCAAAACTTTCGGCGGAAGACCCCAGCCTGGTCGTGGAGCACCACGCATCCGCCAACGAAACTGTCTTGCGCGGCAGCGGCGAACTTCACCTGCGCGCGATCATGGAGCGCATGAAAGAACGCTTTCATGTCGAGGTAGGCACTCGGCCGCCCAGTATCCCTTATCGCGAAACCATCACCCGCAAGGCGGAGGGTCACCACCGTCACAAGAAACAAACCGGCGGCGCCGGCCAGTTTGGCGAAGTTTTTCTGCGCATCGAACCGCTGCCGAGAGACCAGGGTTTCGAATTCGTCAACAAGGTCGTTGGCGGCTCGATTCCCTACCAGTTCATACCGGCGGTCGAAAAAGGAGTGCGCCAGGTACTGACATCCGGTGCGATCGCCGGATATGCAATGCAGGATATTCGGGTCACCGTTTACGACGGCAAACACCATCCCGTTGACTCCAAGGAAGTTGCGTTCGTAGCCGCCGGGAAAAAAGCGTTCGTTGCAGCCATCAAGCAGGCCAGGCCGATCATCCTCGAGCCCATCGTCAAGGTTGAAATCACCGTGCCGGGCGATCATATGGGCGATATCGCCGGCGATCTGTCCTCGCGCCGTGGCCGCATTAACGGCAACGAGGTTCTCAGCGGCAATCAGGTCCGCATAGACGGCGAAGTGCCGCTGGCCGAGCTGGAGAATTACCAGACCAGGCTGGGCTCTTTGACTGGCGGTGTCGGCAGCTTCACGATGGCTTTTAGCCATTATCAGCCAGTGCCGGCGCCCCTGCAGAAAGAAATGTCGACTTCTTTTCAGGTCGCTGACAGCGCCTGAGCTGCACAGCACGACCCCTCCTCGCAGCGCAGGGCTCTGCGCCTCGGCGTGCCAGGACCACCGCCCGTCTCAAGGGCCACCAACCACCCTTTTCCGCGGCTGTCCAAACGGTTATTAATACGCCATCGGCATCACTGCCGAATATATGGCGTGGATCGAAAAGAACCTGTTTGAGATGAAGCGGATCCTGGCAACCCTTTTCCTGCTCCCGGTCCTGGCCGGAGGCTGGGTGGTGGCCGGTATCCCGGAACTCGACGGGCTGGTGGAACAGCCCCTCGACATCGGTGAGATTCCCGCAAAGCAGCCTGAAACGCTGCCGATCACGACCAGCAGTTCGAAAGCCAGGGAATACTTCAGGCGCGCGCGTCACAGACAGTGGAATTTTGATATCGATGGCGCCATTCGTCTTTATCGTAAAGCGCTGAGACTGGATCCTGAATTTGTCCGCGCCCACTTGCAACTCAGTATCCTGGATGTACCGAAAGCAAACTGGCACCGGGTCAGGGCCGGGGCGAATCTTTATCTGCTGCCAAAAAGCGAACGACAGTTCGTCAAGCTACTTCTGGAAAACCGACCGCGAACGAATCTTTTGCTCAAACTGTCGGCAAGCTATCCCAACGACGCCGAGGTGCTGTTGCACCTGGGCCGTTCCCTCAACCAGGCCGGCCGGTTTCCGGCGGCCAGGGATGCGCATCTCGCCGCGGTAAAAAAATACCCGGTTTCGGCGCTCGCCTGGCAGAACCTGGGCCACCAGTACCTTGCGCTAAAGGATAACTACCGCGCCTATATCGCGTTTGAAAAGGAGCGATCGCTGGTCCCGGATCGTGCCCAGGCTTACCTGGCGCTCGGTGGTTTTTATCTCAAAACCTGGAAATATGATAAGGCCATGCGCATGGCGGAGAACGCGATCAGGATAGACCCGGGTCGCTGGCAAGGCTATGTCCTGATGGCCAACGCGCTGACGCTGAGCGGCGATTCCCAGGTTGCGCAGAAAATACTGGTTGCAAGACTCGATGCCGAATCCGATCCGCTGCAAAACTTCGAATACCAGGTCGCATTGGTCGATTCCCTGATCGATGACGGCAATTTCCCGGATGCGATCAAGCACCTGAGTCTGCTTTACCGCGAGACATCGATCAGCGGTGGGGAAAACCCGATCATCGAACGTCAGGCGCGCGGCGGCGATATTTATTTTCTGAATCGCCTGGGAGACACCTACCTTGAATATGGCGACTATGGCTCGGCCCAGGACGTCTATGACAACATCCTCAGAATCTGCGAGCAGTCGCTCGGTAACGAGCGCGGCCTGGCCGCGATCGAGAGCACCTATATGTTCAACACGGCAAGGGTTGCGTTGGTCAGGAACAATGTTCGCAAGGCCCGACGACTGATCGTTAGCCTGAGCCGCACATTGTCACAAGACGACGACGCGAACCTTGAACAAAAGATTGCGCAACTTCAAGGCGAAGTTCACCTGGCCTCGGGCGAGCCCGAACAGGCAATCCTTTTCCTGAAAAATGTCAGCGCGGAGAACCCCTATCTTCTCAACCTGCTGGCGACCGCCTATATGCGTGCCGGGAAGACGGCGCTGGCGCACCAGTATTATAAAAAAGCGATCGAATACAGTTCTTTCGACCGCTATGAGTACGCTTTCGTGCGCCATAAAGCGAGAGCCGCGCTGCGCGAGGCGGAACCGGTGGTTGTCGATCGCGAATAAG
>JAZFYI010000098.1:0-2542 GCA_036443455.1 Gammaproteobacteria bacterium | reverse complement strand
TGAGCAGCATCGCACCCGGCTATTGTGCTGACCACGACATGGATCACACTCTAACCCGGGCTGCCCGCACCGGCGCCAACGAGCAAAATGAGACCGGCAAAGCCCCGCAGCTTTTGCGAGGCATAATCTCCTCTTTCTCTGCCCCGGGTCATGTGCTTAAATTCCGCCTCGCAGCCAGATCGGCATGGGAATTGTGCGTTCATGATAAAAACGGAAAATCTGACTCGCCGCTATGGTGCCCTGGTCGCCGTCGACTCGCTTTCGATTACTATCGAGCCAGGACAGGTGCTGGGTTTTCTCGGACCGAATGGCGCCGGCAAGACCACGACCATGCGCATGATCGCGGGATTCATAGCGCCGAGTTCAGGAACGGTCAGCGTCTGCGGCCACTCGCTGACCGCCAATCCTGTCGCGGCACAAGCGTGCATGGGGTATTTGCCCGAAGGGGCGCCCGGATACGACGAAATGACGGTGCAAGGGTTCCTGCGCTTCATCGCCGATATTCGGGGTCTGGGCGGCGATTTCCGACGCTCACGCATGGGCGATGTTATCGAGCGTTTGCATCTTGCACCGGTGTTGCGCCAGCGCCTGGAAACCTTGTCCAAGGGATTCCGCCGGCGGGTCGGCCTGGCGCAGGCCATAATTCACGATCCACAGGTCCTGATCCTGGACGAACCTACCGATGGCCTCGATCCCAATCAAAAGCAGGAAGTGCGACATCTGATACAGGACATGGCAGCCGACAAGATCATCGTCATTTCGACCCATATACTTGAAGAGGTGGATGCGGTCTGTAACCGCGTCATGATCATCGCACGCGGCCGGCTGTTGGTGGATGATACGCCGGACGGCCTGATCGCACGTTCGCGCTATCACAACGCCGTCAGTCTCTCGCTGGTCACCGGCAGCGTGGATGAAATCAAGAGTGATCTTGCGGCCCTTCCCCGGGTCGCATCGGTTGAGCTGGATCAGGCAACCGGTCGCGTCACTGCCTTCCCGGCAGGCGATCAACCGTTGTTACCGGATATCAGCCGCCTGGCCAGCGACAAGAACTGGAACCTCAAGGAATTGCACCTGGAGAGCGGTCGCATGGAAGAGGTGTTCAGGAGCATTACGACGGGGCACGGCGCATGAGCCAGATCAGGATCATTTTCAAAAGAGAACTCGCGGCTTATTTTTCGACGCCGCTGGCTTTCGTTTTCATTGTTATTTTCCAACTGCTTTCGGGTGCCTTCACTTTTTACCTGGGTAGTTTTTTTGAGCGCGGCCAGGCCGACCTGGCGTCCTTTTTCAGCTTTCACCCGTGGCTATACCTGTTCCTGATCCCGGCAATTTCGATGCGCTTGTGGGCCGAGGAACGCAGCAGCGGCAGCATCGAGCTGTTGCTTTGCCTGCCGCTGACCCTTTGGCAGGCGACCCTGGGGAAGTTTCTCGCTGCCTGGACCTTTTCGGCGATCGCGTTGGCGCTGACCTTCCCGATCTGGATTACCGTGAACTATCTGGGTCAGCCGGATAATGGCGCCATCGTCACGGCCTACCTGGGCAGCTTGCTGTTGGCAGGTGGCTTCATGGCGATCGGCGTTTGCATATCGGCCGCGACGCGCAACCAGGTTATCGCTTTCATCATTACGATCGTCGTGTGCTTTCTTTTCCTGCTCAGCGGCTTCGGGCTGGTTCTCGATGTCCTGCATGGCTGGCTTCCCCAGCTAATAGTGGACACCGTTGCTTCATTCAGTTTTTTGACTCACTTCCAGGCACTGTCCAAGGGCGTGATCGATCTACGGGATATCGTCTTTTTTGCCGTGCTGATTGCAAGCTGGCTTTATGCGAGCACCATCGTACTCAACCTGAAGAAAGCAGACTAAGCCATGAGCGACTCCAAACCCATTGCGCAAAAAACAACGGGGACGTTCTCGCTGCTTAGCCTCGCAGCCGTTTTTGTTTTCCTGATCCTGCTGAGCAATACCTTTCTCAAGGGTATGCGCCTGGACTTGACAGAAAACGGCCTGTACAGCGTGTCGGCCGGCACTGCGGAAATTCTCTCGGCAATCGAGCAACCGTTGACCCTGCGATTCTTTTTCTCCGAAGAAGCGACCAGAAAACTTCCCGGCACCAGGATCTATGCAAACCGCGTCAGGGAATTGCTCGAGGAATACGTACAGCGTTCGGGTGGAATGATCGAGCTGCAGATTGTCGATCCGCTGCCGTTTTCGGAAGAAGAAGACCAGGCGGTGAACTATGGTTTGCAACCTATGCAGGCAGGTCGCGGCGTCGGTTCTGTTTACTTCGGGCTGGTAGGCACCAACGATTTGGATGACGTTATCATCGTGCCGGCGTTTCAACAACGCAACGAGCAATTCCTCGAATACGACCTGAGCAAGCTGATCTACACGCTGAGCCACCCGCAGCGAGTCGTCATCGGCTTGCTCAGTGAGCTACCGCTTGCCGGTGGCTGGAATCCGGCGACCCGATCGCCAGAGCAGCCCTGGGCCGTGTATGGGGCGATCAGCGAAATGTTCGAGATTCGTGCGTTGCCGAAAGA
>JAZFYI010000097.1:0-9839 GCA_036443455.1 Gammaproteobacteria bacterium | reverse complement strand
CCCGGGCTTGTCTTTTTTCCAGTGCTTCCAGCGGCCCAGTTGCGAAAACACCTTTTCCTGGGCCTTTTCGCGTATCGAACAGGTATTGAGCAACAGGATGTCGGCCTGCTCCGGGTCATCGGTCAATTCCAGGCCGTGCGACTCCCTGAGCACATCCGCCATTTTGTCGGAGTCGTACTCATTCATCTGGCAACCAAAAGTCTTGATATAGAGTTTTCCGGGCATAGCGTTGACAAAGACCGGCCAAAAGACCTGTTAAAAGACGTAAGTTACTATTTTCCCTTGCATTTCTCCAGCACCAATCGCCGGCTAGCGGATATAGCCGAGGCTTTCCAGCTTGATCAGAATCTGGTGCGCGGCGCTGTCCGGTGAAATATTCCGGGTGTCGATATTGAGCTCCGGAGTTTTGGGTGCTTCGTAGGGATCGGAAATACCCGTGAATTCCTTGATGATGCCGGCCCGCGCCTTCGCATAGAGCCCTTTCCGGTCGCGTTGCTCGCAGACTTCCAATGAGGTCGAAACGTACACCTCGATAAAGCCTCCGTATTGTTCGATCGCCTCCCTGACCTTGCGGCGGGTTGCCGAATAAGGCGCGATCGGCGCACAGATTGCGATGCCGCGGTTCTTGACGATCTCACTGGCGACGAAGCCAATGCGCAGAATGTTCAGGTCGCGGTGCTCGCGCGAGAAACCCAGCTCGCTGGACAGGTTTTTCCTGACGATATCGCCATCCAGCAGCGTGACCGGGCGGCCACCCATTTCCATCAACTTGGTCATCAGCGCATTGGCTATCGTTGACTTCCCGGAACCCGACAGACCGGTAAAAAACACCGCCATGCCTTGTTTGTGACGAGCCGGGTGGGTCTTGCGCAACTCCTCCACGACATCGCCATAGGAAAACCAGTCAGGTATCTCCAGGCCTTCCTGCAACCGCCGCCGAAACTCGGTACCGGAAATATTCAGCACCGTCTGCTCGTCGGTCGTCTCATCGGCCGGGATGTACTGGGCCATTTCCTGGACATAGACCATCATCTTGAACGGCACCATTTCGATGCCCATTTCGTCGGCGTATTGATTGATCAGATCCTGCGCATCGTAAGGACCATAAAAAGGCTGGTCATTCGAATCGTTGCCGGGGCCGGCGTGGTCGCGCCCCACAATAAAATGCGTGCAACCGAAATTTTTGCGGATCAGCGCATGCCACACGGCTTCGCGCGGACCGCCCATACGCATCGCCAGCGGCAACAAGCTCAACGCCGTGGTCTGCTCCGGGTATTGACCGAGGATGTGTTCGTAACAACGGACCCGGGTGAAATGATCGATATCACCCGGTTTGGTCATGCCCACGACCGGGTGGATCAGCAAATTGGCTTCGACCTCGCGCGCCGCGCGAAAGGTCAGCTCCTGGTGGGCGCGGTGCATCGGATTGCGCGTCTGGAATGCGACGATTTTCCGCCAGCCCATTTTTTCGAAGCGCCGGCGCAGCTCGGCCGGTGTTTCCCTGAGATGTTTGAAATCGTAATGCTCCGGAGATTCGATGCCAGCCAGGCGACCACCCAGGTAAACCGGGTGCGCAATATGATTGAGGTAATGGACGGCGGGATGTTTTTCATCCGTCGTGCCAAACACCGCTTTGGCCTCGGCCGCTTTGTCCGGCTGCCAGATATCGTCGATGGCCAGCGTGGCGATCAGCACGCCTTCGTGGTCGCGCAGGGCGATCTCGTCGCCGGCGGCCAGTTCGCCGGCGAACTGCTCACTGACATCCAGCGTGACCGGGATCGGCCACAGCGTACCATCGGCCAGGCGCATGTTCTTCAGCACCGAGTCGTAATCGGCCTGCCGCAGAAATCCTTCCAGCGGGGAAAAGGCGCCACAAAGCAGCAGCTCGATATCGCACAATTGCCTGGCGCTCAAGTCCCAGGATTTGAAGTCGCGCGCTTTTTGCTGCGCACTCTCGCGTTGTTCATCGGGCAAATAGAGGTTTTTCAGTTCTCCGCCATGCGGAGCGATTAGTTTTGACATGTTGTAACTCAGTTATGATCTCAAAAAACGGATGGGGAAAAACAATCGGCGCACCCACTGTGCGCCGATCAGTTCTGATGGTTTGCGGCCGCCTCGCGGGCGCGACCTCGGTACCTGCTAAAAAGGAATATCGTCGTCGAACTGGTCATTGGCCGGCGCCGGTGCGCCGCCACCGCTGGCAACCATCGCCGGTGCGCCCGCACCCTGGCGGCCACCGAGCATTTGCATCTCGCCGGCCACGATTTCGGTCGTGTAGCGATCCTGGCCATCCTTGTCCTGCCATTTATTGGTCCGAATGCTACCCTCGATATAGACTTGCGAGCCCTTGCGCAGATATTCGGATGCGATCTCGGCCAGCCGGCCAAAGAACACGACCCGGTGCCACTCGGTGCGCTCCTTTTGATCGCCGGTCTGCTTGTCTTTCCAGGATTCGGTGGTTGCGATGCGAATGTTGGTGACGTAGGCACCGCTGGGCATCGCCCGAGTTTCCGGGTCTGCGCCAAGATTTCCGACCAGTATGACTTTGTTGATTCCGCGGGCCATGTTTGCTCCGTATTTTTTGTCTGGCGTGCGCTAAGCGCGGGTTGCATATTGTATGCGCTCAGCCACTTTTTAGCACCCCGGAATTTGGCTCGAACAGCCTGATATTCAGTATTTTTCCCAGCAGCCACCACGCGGCAAGCATGCCCGCCCCGACCGCGTAAACCCTGCCGGTCCCGCCGCTGCCCATGACCACGCCCGCCAGCACGCCACCGGCGAAGGCGCCGAGGAACTGGCTGGTGGCATAGATACCGAGCGCTGCGCCGCGATTTTCCGCCGCGGCCAGTATCGACAACAGGGCCGGCATCCGCGCCTCGAGAAAATTGAAGCCGGCGAAAAACAGCATTAGACCGACGCCAATCCCAACCAGCCCGCCCAGACCCGCGTACAGGACCAGCAGGCCGCCGGCGACCAGCAGCACCGCCGCGGTCAGCACGCCGGCTCCGCCCGTCTGCCGGCGACGCTCGGTGAACACGATCATCGGTATGGTTCCCAGCAAGGACAACAGCAGCGATGCCAGGTATAGCTTCCAGTGCTGATCGACGGCAAAGCCCAGCTCGTCCCTGAGCATCAGCGGCAACGCAACGAACAGGCCAGTCAACGCCAGGTGGAGCACAAAAACGCCGCCATAAAGCAGCCGCAGCCTGCGATCGGCGAGACCCCCTGCCAGGTTCCCGGACCCGGCGAGCTGCACCGGCGCCGCCGGCACCCCGAAGCCAACCAGCAGCATCGCCACGACCCCGAGTATCGCCGCCAGCCAGAACAAGCCGGCGACGCCCCACAGGTTGGCGAGTACCGGCCCGAGCATCAGCGACAACATGAAAGAGCCGCCGATCGTGACCCCGACGACCGCCATCGAACGAGTCCGAAATTCGATGCGCGTATGATCGGCGAGCCAGGCGGTGACCGCAGCCGATATCGCACCGGCGCCTTGCAACGCCCGGCCCGCAATCAGCACGACCATGCTATCGGAGCGGGCGGCGATCACACTGCCGGCAATAAAAATCAGCAGGCCAAAAATGATGACCGGCTTGCGCCCGATCCGGTCCGACAAAATACCGAACGGGACCTGCAGCGTGGCCTGGGTGATGCCATAAGCGCCGACCGCCAGACCGATCAGCAGCGGCGTCGCACCCGGCAAATCGGCCGCGTACAGGGCCAGCACCGGCAACAGCAAAAACAGGCCCAGCATGCGCACGCCATAGACACCGGCGAGCACCGCGGTGACCCGCCGTTCAAGCGAATTCAGGCCATAGTCTTGTGCTTTGTCCGTCAAAAGCCGCTCCTTTTGCCCCGCGAATCCAAAGCGGCGTATATTAGCAGGTTGACTCGTCAATACAGCGGACCATGAAAAAGATCAGCATCCGGGGCGCTCGCACCCACAATTTGAAAAACCTGGACCTGGAACTGCCACGGGAAAGGTTGATCGTGCTCACCGGCCTGTCCGGTTCGGGCAAGTCTTCGCTGGCGTTCGACACCATTTACGCGGAGGGTCAGCGGCGTTACGTCGAGTCGCTGTCCACCTATGCGCGGCAATTCCTGTCGATGATGGAAAAACCGGATGTCGATCATATAGAAGGTCTGTCGCCGGCGATTTCCATCGAACAAAAATCCACCTCGCACAACCCGCGCTCCACGGTCGGCACGGTCACGGAAATCTACGATTACCTGCGGCTGCTGTATGCGCGTGCCGGCATCCCGCGTTGCCCCGACCACGGCGGTGACCTGGAGGCCCAGACCATCAGCCAGATGGTGGACACAGTCATGGCACTGGGTGAAGGCAGCCGGCTGATGTTGCTGGCCCCGTTAGTCCAGGATCGCAAGGGCGAGCATGTTCAGCTGTTGCGCGAGATTCGCAGCCAGGGCTTTATCCGCGCGCGGATCGATGGCAAGATTTGCGAGCTCGACAACGCACCGAAGCTCGAGCTGAAACGCAGACACACGATCGAGGTGATTGTCGATCGCTTCAAGGTACGCCCCGATATCAACCTGCGGCTGGCGGAATCGTTCGAGACTGCGCTGCACCTGACCGAGGGCGTGTCCCGGATCGCCTGGATGGACGATACGGACCAGGCCGAACTGGTCTTTTCGGATCGCTTTGCCTGCAAGGTCTGTGGTTACAGCCTGAGCGAGCTCGAACCGCGCCTGTTTTCTTTCAATAACCCGACTGGCGCCTGCCCGAACTGCGATGGCCTCGGGATCAAGCAGTTCTTCGATGCCGGCCGCGTGGTCCTGCACGACAACCTGAGCCTGGCGGGCGGCGCGATCCGCGGCTGGGACCGGCGCAACGCCTATTACTTCCAAATGATCCAGTCGCTGGCCCGGCACTTCCAGTTCGATATCGAGTCACCGTTCGAGGATCTGCCCGACGATATCCGCGAGATCATTCTCTATGGCAGCGGCAAGGAAAAAATCGATTTCCAGTATCTCGACGGCCGCGGCGGGCATGTCAGGCGGCGGCATGTCTTCGAGGGAATTATTCCAAACATGCGCAGACGCTATCGCGAAACCGAATCCAGCTTGGTGCGCGAAGAACTCGCCAAGTACATGTCCAGCCAGCCATGCCCGGAATGCGGCGGCAAGAGACTCAACCGCGCCGCGCGCAATGTTTTTGTCGCCGAAAAAACCCTGTCGGAAATCACCTCGATGGGGGTCGGCCAGGCACGCAGGTTTTTTGCCGGAATGACGCTGCAGGGATGGCGGGGAGAAATCGCGGCCAAGGTGGTCAAGGAAGTCGGCGAAAGACTGCGCTTTCTGTCCGATGTCGGTCTCGATTACCTGACGCTGGACCGAAGCGCCGAGACCCTGTCGGGTGGCGAGGCGCAGCGTATCCGTCTTGCCAGCCAGATCGGCTCCGGCCTGGTCGGGGTCATGTACATCCTCGACGAACCTTCGATCGGTCTGCACCAGCGCGACAACCAGCGCCTGTTGCGCACGCTGTTTCACCTGCGCGACCTGGGCAACACCGTGATCGTCGTCGAACATGACGAGGAGGCGATCCTGGCAGCCGACCATGTGGTCGATCTGGGCCCCGGCGCCGGCGTCCACGGCGGTCAAATCGTCGCCCAGGGCAGCCCGCAGGAAATCCAGGCCCAGGCCGAGTCGCTCACCGGCCAGTACCTGTCCGGCCGGCGCAGCATACCGATGCCGCTGATGCGCACGCCGGCGGATGGCAAACGGGTGCTGGCAATCCGCGGCGCGCGCGGCAACAACCTGAAGAATATCGATGTGGACATTCCGATCGGACTGATGACCTGCGTGACCGGGGTTTCCGGATCCGGCAAGTCCACGCTGATCAACAGCACGCTTTACGAAGCGGTGGCCGATCGCATCAATCCCTCCTCACACAACCCGGCGCCGAACGATGGCGTGGACGGACTCGAGTACCTGGACCGGGTCATCGATATCAGCCAGAGCCCGATCGGCCGGACCCCGCGCTCCAACCCGGCGACCTATACCGGCCTGTTCACGCCGATACGCGATCTTTTCGCCGGCACGCCGGAGGCCCGTTCGCGTGGCTATGCCCCCGGGCGTTTCAGCTTCAACGTCAAGGGGGGTCGCTGTGAGGCTTGCCAGGGCGATGGCGTCCTCAAGGTCGAGATGCATTTCCTGCCCGATATTTATGTGTCCTGCGACATCTGCAAGAGTAAACGCTATAACCGAGAGACCTTGCAGATCCTGTATAAGGGCAAGAACATTCACGAAGTGCTGGACATGACTGTCGAGGACGCGCTGATATTTTTTGCCAATGTCCCGGTGATTGCGAAAAAACTGGCGACGCTCACGGATGTCGGCCTGACCTATATCCGGCTCGGCCAGAACGCGACCACTTTGTCCGGTGGCGAAGCGCAACGGGTAAAACTCGCCAAGGAATTATCCAAGCGTGCGACCGGACGCACCTTGTATATACTCGACGAGCCGACCACTGGTCTGCACTTCCATGACATCGCCCAGTTGCTGCTGGTGTTGCAGCGGTTGCGGAATCAGGGCAATACCGTCGTCGTGATCGAACACAACCTCGATGTCATCAAGACCGCCGACTGGATCGTCGATCTCGGTCCCGAAGGCGGCGATGGTGGTGGCGAAGTCGTCGCGACCGGTACACCGGAGGAAGTCAGCGAAACCGCGGGTTCTTATACCGGCGAATATCTGAAGCGCGTATTGAGAAAAGCCGCGAATGGAAAACGGATGACGGCGTGATGTCGTTTGCGCACGAAGAGACCAGTATTAATACCGGATTTTTCCGTTAACGATCGCGCTTCGAGGAAATTTCCAGCAAGGCCTTCTCAAAATCCCTGGTAAATTTTCCGGTATCGAACAACGCGCAGGTCTCTCGTTTGCGCGCGAGTTTCTTTTTCAGATCGGCCAGGTCTTCCTTGTCTTGTCCAAGATGAATCGCCATATCGCGATATTCCTGTTACGAACTCATGATGAGTTCCGGTAATTCGGCCGCCGTCAAAATACTGCCAGCGACCCGCGAGGCAAAAGTATCGCCCGGCAGGGTCAGCACCGGGCAACCCATCCACAACGCATCGCTGGCTGTCGTGTGCGCGTTGTAAGGCAGCGTATCGAGGAACAGGTCCGCATGACGGTATGCTGCAAGATATTGTTTTTGTTCGGCTTTTTGAGAGAAAATCAGACGTTCCGGCGCCAGCCCCATGGTTTTCGCACAAGACCGCAAATGCTCCTTCGCCGGCCAGTTTGGGTCGGGATCGAGCAGCCAAAGCACGCTGTCCGGGACGGCGTTGAGAATCTCCACCCAGCGCGTAAAAGTCTGCCGGGTAATTTTCTGACTCGCATTGAAACAACAATAAACCATGCCTTTGTCGGGCAAGCCGAAATCAGTACGGCTCGGCGTATCGGTTGCCGTTTCACGATCACGGTCGTTGACTTGATAGCTATGGGGCAGGCGAATAATTTTTTCGCTGTATGCCGAATCACTACCATCGGGAATCACGAAGTCATCGGCAATAAGGTAATCAATAAAATCCGCGCCCATCGTCCCCGGGTAGCCGAGAAAACTGACTTGCACCGGGGCCGGCCGGTAGGCGAAAACTTCGGATATCGCATCGAGCGTGTAGCCTTTCAGGTCGACCAGGATATCGACCCGGTCATCGCGAATTCTTCCGGCGATCTGCGCAGACGTCCATCCACTGACCTCAACGAAGTCATCGAAGGCGTCTACAACGCGCTGGCGAATCGCGCTGTTGTCGTCCGGACCGTTCGAATATGCGATCAGGCGAAATTGCGCATGGTCATGCGCGGCAAACAATCCGGCCATCAGGTATGCGGTCGGGTGCTGGTAAAAGTCGGCGGAGAGGTAGCCCAGCGTCAGTTGCTGGTCATCCGACTTTCGGTCAGCGAATTTTTCCGGCGGTGGAAGTTTCTCAATTCCGGAAAATTGCCGCGCCCATAACTCGGCACAACTCTTTTGCTGTTCAGGCGTACTGTCTTCCAGGGTAAAGGAAAATGGTGTCAACCCAGGTTTCGCTTGTTCAAGCGCCCGAAAGTATTGCCGCGATAATCTCTCTGCGCCATCCCAGTCAAAAAGCGCTCGCCGCAAAAACAAGGCTGCGGAGATCGCGCCACCATGCAGCGGCTCCAACTGCATGGCGCGGCCATAACAGTTCAGCGCCTCACCGGCCATGCGCGACTCATCCAGCAACAGGGCCAGGTTGTACCAGATATCGGCATTATCCGGAGTTGCTTTCAAGGATGCCTGGTACGCGGCGACCGCTTGCTGCCGATCGCCTTTCGCCGCCAGCACGGAACCCAGCTGCGCCAGGCAACCCGGGTGCCCGGGTGCAGCCCGCAGCGCAACGCGCACCGCCTGTTCCGCCGCTTCCACGTCGCCCATCGCCTGCAACACCATGCTCAGGTTGGTTCCCGCCTCCGGGTAACCGGGCGAAGCCCGCAGGGCCTGCTCGAACTGCGCTTGCGCCTCGCCGAGACGGCCTTGCCGGAACCGCGCGCTACCCAGGCCGTTTAGCGCAGCGGGCAATGCAGGTTTGATCGCCAGCGCGGCCTGGAAACGCTCCGCGGCCTCGGCGAATCTTTGCATCGCGTTATACACGGCACCCAGGTTGCACAATGCGTCCGCATCGCCCGGCGCGGCGGCCAATGCCTGAAGAATCAGTTCCTCGGCACGCTGATGGTCGCCTTGCTGATGATGCACCACACCCAGGAAATGCAAGGCATGAAACTGGTCCGGCACTCCCTGCAAAACTTTCTCATAAATTGGTTGCGCCTCACCAAGGCGGCCCGCCTGGTGTAATTGCAGCGCCTGATCCAGAAGCTGCTGCAGCGGCACTTCGCTGCCGTCGTCAAGGCGTATAGTTTGATTCATATAGGGTGAACAAAGATACTGGTGGCTGCTGATTCGGTTTCATTTTAGCAGATGTTTACGCTGCGGCCGGCGACCCCATCATGAGGACAAGGATATGACCCAGATTACTGCCACCCTGACATCCGGGACCGAGGTTGAATTGTCGAACGGCCGTCACACCTGGATAGGCGATGAACCCGTAGATGTAGGTGGCACCGATAAGGGTCCGAATCCTTACGAGTTACTGCTCAGTTCACTGGCTGCCTGCGTCTGCGTTACGCTGGCTATCTATTGCCGCTACAAAAAAATCGCACTCGAATCGGTTACCGCGAGTTATGAATTCAATCGCATACACGCGAAGGATTGCGAAGACTGCGATGACGCGACCACCGGGTTTATCGATCACATCACCAGCGATGTGAGGATTAGCGGCGACTTTGACGACGCGCAGAAAAAAAGACTTGCACAGATCGCACAACGATGCCCTGTCCACAAGACACTCGCCAACGGAATTTCCTTCACCGATAACACGAGTTTCGATGAAAACGATATTCCCTGAAAGACAGACCAAAGATGATAGGTCGTTAGGCAGCACGGCCGACTTTGTAACAATTCAGTGTCGGCTTCCGACCCGAAGCGGCCCATCGCGGTTGGCCAGATATAGGTACGTTATGCGACACTTGCGTCCGCTAATAACTAGTTATGTCGCAAATTGGAATGAAACCTCTCAGCTGACCGCAGTGCTGGGAAGCCACAGGTTCTTGATGTGAGCGGGATTTATGAGCAACTCTAGAAAACGGCTCAAGGGCCACGAATTGTTTCATTTCACCACCTGTCCGTATTGCATTAAAGTTCGGCTGGCTCTTTGGTGGATGGGACTCGAGTTGCCGTTAAAAGACATTCTTTCTTATCCCGAAAACAAAGCTGAGTTGATTGCAGGTGGCGGAAAAAA
>JAZFYI010000096.1:0-16911 GCA_036443455.1 Gammaproteobacteria bacterium | reverse complement strand
GCGCGCAAGAAGTGAACCGGTTCGGGAATAGTCCGAATGTCACCAAGGCGGTAGACGACGCTGTACAAACTGTAATCAGCAATTAACGGACCGATGCGAAAAAATACCTGATCATCCCGTTCTTGACGCCCCGGCGGCTACCGCCTTGGTGACATGCGGGCTAAGAGGAGGAGTCTACCCAGTCGCGATACAAAGCGGGCCGCCGGTCGGCAAGGAACAGTTTTTTTGCGTGTGACAGAGCGGGTTCCGACAAATCCACGTCGCAGTACAGGATTTCATCGCTTCCCGGGCCGGCCCTTGCAATAACCACGCCTGCCGGGCTGCATACGAAAGATTCGCCAGCGAAATTCATCGTCGGTTCTTTGCCGACACGATTGCACAAGGCGGTAAAAAAACCGTTCTGAAAGGCTGCCACCCGCATTTCCGCTTCGAACAACCCATCGGGCCATTCGCCTGCGGCGCCGGCCTGCGGGGTAAGAACAAGTTCCGCCCCGGCGACCGCCAGCGCTCTCATGTATTCCGGGTAGTGCCGGTCATAGCAAATCGCGACGCCGATTCGGCCGATGGCCGTGTCATAGACGGGCGCACCATGATCACCCGGCGTGTAATAGCTTTTTTCATGGAAGCTGGGGTAGTCGGGGACATGCACCATGCGGGTGCTGCCCAGGATGCTGCCGTCGGCATCTATGACCGGCGAGCTGTCAAAAGTCTTACCGCCATCCATTTCAAGAAAATTGAGCACGACGACGACTTCCAGTTCGCGAGCCAGTGCAGTGAACACATCCGTTGTCGGTCCCGGGATGGTTTCAGCCAGCGTGTCCCGATCCGGACCTGCTGGTTGCGCCGGATAAAACGGGTCGAAGGCGAGTTCGGAAAAACAAACCAGCGCAGCGCCGTTTTCCGCCGCTGCGCGGGTCGCGGCAACGCCCTTACTTATGTTTTCGTTCCGGCTGCCCGATGCGGGCTGCTGGATCATTGCAATTTTCGTCATAATCGGATTCCTGGCCGGCCACCGGCGACCGGCAAATGGTTTGCGGAAACTTGGGTATCAGTTTACATTCTTCGCCTATGCCAGACAGCCCAATGTGGTCGGTTTATGTCGTTCGATGCGCCGATGGAACGCTCTATACGGGGGTTGCAAAGGACGTCGATGGCCGACTGGGCCGCCATAATAACGGCGTGGGTGCCAAATACACCCGATCGAGGCTGCCGGTCAGGCTCGAATACCGCGAAGAAGTCGGTGATCACGGCGCCGCGTTGCGGCGAGAATTAATGATCAAAGCCATGACCGTTAGCGAGAAACGCGACCTCATAGACGCGGCCCGGATGCGTTCGAACCCTGCGGGCACATGAGTAAAGTAAATCGCGCAAGTGTTTGGCGATAAAAGGCGGGAATAGTATGGGCAAGGGATGGCAAATTTGAATGTCCGATTCGGGCTTGCAGAAATTCAGCGCGGCGCTGCTGGACCTCGGGCTGGAATGCCGGGTGAGGACTCTGCCCGATACCACCCGGTCAGCCAAGGATGCGGCATCCGCAATAGGCTGCGATCAGGGCCGAATCGTCAAGTCGATCGTTTTCGAGGTGCTGAGCGATAACACGCCGGTGCTCGCACTGGTCAGCGGCAGCAATACCGTATGCCTCGAAAAGCTCAGCGAAATTTATGGTTAGGCGCTGGGCAAGGCGGATGCGGAATTTGTCAGAAGTTCCACCGGATATGCGATCGGTGGCGTACCCCCGCTCGGGCATATCCGGATGATTGCTACCTACCTTGATGATGATCTGTTTGCTCATGCCACCGTCTGGGCGGCGGCCGGCGACGCGCACAGCGTTTTTGAGATAGAAACCGGCAAATTACTGGCCGCGACCCTGGGTACGCAGGCGGCCATCAAAAATTTGTCGCAATAGCGTCGATTCGTGGTGTACAATCGCCGCCACCTCAGGAACGTAGCTCAGCTGGCATCGCCGATGCCTAATCGCTGAGGAATCCCCAGCCAGGCAAGCGTGACAGGTTTTAGGCCAATTCTTTACGGGGTTGGTAGTTTGTAACTCCGATTTATCGGAAATTTTAAAGTAAGAGAGAGTTATGTCTGAACAAGTAGAAGGTACCGTCAAGTGGTTCAATGATGAAAAGGGTTTTGGATTTATTGAACAGGAAAGCGGTAAAGACGTTTTTGTTCACTACAGCGCCATCGCTGGTAGTGGTCGCAAATCATTACACGAAGGCCAGAAAGTCACGATGGAAGTGACCATGGGCGCAAAAGGGCCCCAGGCCGAAAACGTAATGCCCGCCGAATAAGGCCAAGCTTGCGTGGCCGGATCCTGATATCCAAAAAATAAAAGGATCCGGCCTGCTGCTCCAGGCAGCAAAACATCCCGATATACTCCCGGCCTGACCCGCCGGTGGCATGTGCGTGTCCGGTGCGTTGTACCGAACAACGCCTGTGGTCAAAGTCTATCCAGCTGCCGTCCCAGTGCGCTGCCAAAAATAATCAGCACGGGCATTTGAGCGAGCAGGCGCAGGCTCTCGGCGACCAGTCTTTTGCGGGCAAGCTGAAGATAGGATTCAGCCATCCAGGACAACAGACCCGCGGCGCCTGTGATCAAAAGGATTTTCGCTAGCAGGCTCCAGCCCGGAAACAACCAGTACTGTGCTAAGCCCATATCCTGTGCAAGCCACCCGAACAACATCGCGCTGGCGACCATGCCTTGCAATGTCAAGACTATACCCGGAATCCGGCCCAGCCCAGGCACGGTTGGCAATGCGAGGCTGACCAGCAAGACGCCGTTGATCCACCAGTCGAGCCGATAATGTCCGTCGCTCAGCAAGCGATCGATCGCTGGCCCATCCTGCAGCCCAAACAGCGCCGGGTAGGCGGTGGCCACGAAAATCAGGACCAGGGCGGCCCTGAGCATGGGGAGATACAGATGTTCGCTCAGCCAGGTCCCGAGGTGGCTGAGCGATGGATGATTGTGCAGGTAATCTTCAAGAATCAGCAGCCCGATCGACCCGAGTACAAACAGGAAAATCGCGGTCAGCATGTGACCCGCTTAGTAACGATAATGTGCCGGTTTATATGGGCCGTCGACGGTTACGCCAATATATTCAGCCTGTTCCGGGGTCAGTTTCGTGAGCGTGGCGCCGATCCTGTCCAGGTGCAAGCGGGCGACTTCTTCATCCAGGTGTTTTGGCAGGACGTAGACCTCGTTGCCATACTGCTCAGGCTTGGTCCAGAGTTCCATCTGCGCCAGGACCTGGTTGGAAAAGGAATTGGACATCACGAAACTCGGGTGGCCGGTCGCGCAGCCAAGATTCACCAGGCGGCCTTCAGCGAGCAGGATGATGCGCTTGCCATCCGGGAAAATTATGTGGTCGACCTGGGGTTTGATGCTGTCCCACTCGTATTGCTTCAGCGCGGCAACGTCGATTTCATTGTCGAAGTGCCCGATATTGCAAACGATGGCCTGGTGCTTCATTTTTTTCATGTGCTCATGGCTGATCACCAGGTAATTTCCGGTTGCGGAGACGAAAATATCGGCCTTGTCGCAGGCGTAATCCATCGTGACGACGCGGAACCCCTCCATCCCGGCCTGCAAGGCGCAAATCGGGTCGATCTCGGTAACCCAGACGGTGGCGCCGAGGCCTTTCAGCGACTGCGCACATCCCTTGCCGACATCGCCATAGCCGGCAACCACCGCGATCTTGCCGGCTACCATGACATCGGTTGCGCGCTTGATGCCATCGACCAGCGACTCGCGGCAACCGTACAGGTTGTCAAATTTCGACTTGGTGACCGAATCGTTGACGTTGATGGCCGGGAACGGCAATTCGCCGGCTTTTTGCAACTGATACAGGCGGTTGACTCCGGTGGTCGTTTCTTCGGTGACGCCCTTGAGGTTTTTCTGGATGTTCGAATACCAGCCCGGATGTGTTTCCAGGCGTTTGCGGATCGCTGCGAAAAGAAATTGCTCTTCTTCACTGCCGGGGTTGTCGAGCACAGATTGATCCTGCTCTGCCTTGCTGCCGAGCATCACCAGCATGGTTGCGTCGCCGCCGTCATCGAGAATCATGTTCGGGGTGCCGCCGTCGTGCCATTCCATGATCTTGTGAGTGAAATTCCAGTACTCTTCCAGCGACTCGCCCTTGAAGGCGAATACCGGGACCCCGGTGGCGGCGATCGCCGCGGCGGCATGATCCTGGGTCGAGTAGATGTTGCACGAGGCCCAGCGAACTTCTGCGCCGAGTGCCGTCAATGTCTCGATCAGCATCGCGGTCTGGATCGTCATGTGCAGCGAGCCGGCAATCCTGGCGCCCTCCAGTGGCTTTTCCCCGGCATACTTTTGGCGCAGCGCCATCAATCCCGGCATTTCGGTCTCGGCTATCGCCATTTCCTTGCGCCCCCATTCGGCAAGGCTCATATCGGCAACCTCGTAGTCGGCAGGCAAGGCTGTGGCGGTTTCAATGGTCATGGTCTTTTTCTCACGTTCATGTGGTCGATAAACCGCTCAGGCCGCGGCTTCCATTTTCAGTAGTTCGGCTTTGTCCGTCAGTTCCCAGGAAAATTCGGCTTCCTCTCGACCAAAATGGCCGTAAGCGGCGGTAGCTTTGTAGATCGGCCGCAACAAGTCGAGCATTTCCAGGATGCCAAAAGGCGTCAGCTCGAAATGCCGGCGTACCAGCTGAATCAGCCGATCCTCCGAGACCTTGCCGGTGCCAAAGGCATCGATGCTGATCGAGGTGGGTTCCGCAACACCGATGGCGTAGGAAATCTGGATCTCGCAGCGATCGGCCAGGCCGGCGGCGACGATATTTTTCGCGACATAACGGCCGGCATAAGCGGCCGAACGGTCGACCTTCGATGGATCCTTGCCGGAGAAGGCGCCGCCCCCGTGTCGGGCCATGCCGCCATAAGTATCGACGATAATTTTTCGTCCGGTCAGGCCGCAGTCACCGACCGGGCCACCGATCACGAAACGGCCGGTCGGATTGACGTGAATCCGGGTTTTCTTATGCAGCCAGCCCTCCGGCAGCGTCGGGCGAATAATCTCCTCGATAACCGCTTCCGCCAGGTCCGCATGCGATATGTCCGGGTCGTGCTGGGTTGACAGGACGATGGCGTCGACGGCGACCGGTACGTTGTCTTCGTAGCGTATGGATACCTGGCTTTTTGCATCCGGCCTCAGCCAGGGCAAAGTCCCGTTCTTGCGCAGTTCGGCCTGTCGCTGGACCAGCCGGTGAGCATAGGTAATCGGCGCCGGCATCAGTACTTCGGTTTCATTGCTCGCATAACCAAACATCATGCCCTGGTCGCCGGCGCCTTGTTCGGCTGGCTTCGCACGGTCCACGCCCTGATTGATATCCGATGACTGCTTGCCGATCGCATTGATCACCGCGCAGGTCGCGCCATCGAAACCCACCTCGGAATTGTCGTAACCAATGTCCAGGATCACCTGGCGGGTGATATCTTCCAGGTCGACCCAGGCATCCGTGCTGACCTCGCCGGCGATAACCGCCATGCCGGTTTTGACCATTGTTTCGCAGGCGACCCTGGCGCTTGGATCTTGCGCAATAATCGCGTCCAGGACGGCGTCCGAAATCTGATCCGCTACCTTGTCCGGATGGCCTTCGGAAACCGATTCTGAAGTAAATAAAAAATTTTTCAGCATGTTACTGAAACCCCTGGTTCCTCAGCCGTGGAAACGCCTGCTGGCGCTGCGAACAGAGAAGTATACCGGGCAGGCGGGCTGGTTTCACGCGGCTGCAGGATTATGTCGTTTGTTGGCGGCCCGCCTGCTAGTATTTTAGAAGAAATCCCTTTCTTCGAGTAGCCGATGATTGCCCTGGAAACGCCTGTTTGTGATTTTGCCTGGCCGGCGCCTGATTTCGCGCTGCCCGACCCATCCGGCAAGCTCTGGACGCTGGAAGAATGCCGTGGCTCGCGTGCCACGCTGGTCATGTTCCTCAGCAATCATTGCCCGTTCGTCAAGGCATCGTTGCAAAGGATTATCGGCGACTTGCGGGCCCTGGCGCCCGAAGGCGTCGCAGCGGTTGGCATCATGAGCAACGATATCAGCCGCTACCCGGAGGATGGGCCGGAAGAGATGCAGCGCCTGGCAAGCGAGCTGGCTTTTCCTTTTCCATATCTGCTTGACGAAAGCCAGCAGACGGCGAGTGACTACGGGGCGGTCTGTACACCGGATTTTTTTGGCTTCAACCAGGATCTGGAACTGCAGTACCGTGGCCGTCTGGATGCCGGTCGAACCGAGGAACCGCCGGCCGGCAGCCCGCGCGAATTACTCGATGCCATGCTGCAGATCGTGCGTACCGGCCATGGGCCGCAGGAGCAAACGCCTTCTGTGGGATGTTCCATTAAATGGAAAACCTGAGGACGCACCCGACAGGCTGTCGCGCGCGATTTTACCTGCCTGGTGGCGCCACCGGGCGGGGAACCGGCAGTGGCAAAATCTTCAAAAAATAGCCCAGGCAAAGCGCAGTAAGTGACTCGGCCCGCTCGGCAGGACCTGGGCGGAGTGTATTTGCGAGCTCAGGCATACAGCAGTTGCCCGTCGGCGGCTCATCGGCGAAAATGCGCCGCTTTCCAACTCGGGATTCAGCAAAAATGCCTCAGCGCAGAGACCTTGCCAACGCAGTTCGCGCCTTGTCGATGGATGCAGTTCAAAAAGCCGATTCAGGACACCCCGGCATGCCGATGGGCATGGCCGACATTGCGGAAGTTCTCTGGAACGACTACCTCAGGCACAACCCGGGCAATCCGCGCTGGGAAAACCGGGATCGCTTCGTGTTATCGAATGGCCATGGTTCGATGCTCCTGTATTCGGTTTTGCACCTGAGTGGCTACCCGCTGGATATGGAGCAGATCCGGAATTTCCGCCAGCTCGGTTATCACACCGCCGGTCACCCGGAATACGACCGGGACCTCGGCATAGAAACGACCACCGGCCCGCTGGGGCAGGGCATCACCAACGCGGTTGGCATGGCGCTGGCTGAAAAAGTCCTGGCGGCACAATTCAACAAGCCCGGCTTCGACCTGGTCGATCACCACACTTATGCGTTCACCGGCGATGGCTGCATGATGGAGGGCATTTCGCATGAAGCCTGCTCCCTGGCCGGCACCTTGCGCCTCGGAAAACTGATCGTTTTCTATGATGACAACGGGATTTCCATCGATGGCAAGGTCGATGGCTGGTTTAGCGATGACACGCCGGCTCGTTTCCGGGCCTATGGCTGGCATGTGGTTGCCGATGTCGATGGCCACGATCCCGCGGCGCTGGCAAAGGCCATAGACGCCGCCCGCGCCAGCGACAGGCCCAGCCTGATCTGCTGTAAAACGGTGATTGGCTGGGGTTCGCCAAACAAGCAGGGCAGCGCAGCGACCCACGGTGCACCGCTGGGCGCCGAAGAAGTTGCCTTGGTCAGGGACACGATCGGCTGGTCGCACGCGCCGTTCGAAGTGCCGGACGAGATACGCGCCGGATGGGATGCCAGGGAAAAGGGAGCCAGGCTGGAAGAACAATGGCAGCAGATGTTTGCCGCTTACCGGCAAAAGCATCCGCAGCTGGGCGCCGAATTCCAGCGGCGCATGGCCGGCGAACTGCCGGATAACTGGCAGGAATTCGCCGCCGGCGTCGTCGAGGAAATAAACGCGGAAGCCGCCGATATGGCGACCCGCAAGGCATCGTTGCGGGCGCTCAACGGCTTCGCGCCGGCATTGCCGGAAATGCTCGGCGGATCGGCGGATCTGACCGGTTCCAATCTGACCTACTGGGATGAGTCGAAGACGATATCCGCAGAGGATGCCGGCGGCAACTACCTTTACTACGGGGTCAGGGAATTCGGCATGTCCGCGATGATGAGTGGCATGGCGCTGCATGGCGGCCTGGTTCCCTACGGTGCCACCTTCCTGACATTCTCGGACTATGCCCGCAACGCCGTACGGATGGCGGCGCTGATGAAGGTGCGCAGCATTTTCGTTTACACCCACGACTCGATCGGGCTTGGCGAAGACGGGCCCACCCACCAGCCGATAGAACATGTCGCCAGCCTGCGCCTGATACCGGGGATGATCGTCTGGAGACCGTGCGACAGTGTCGAGTCCGCCCTTGCATGGCAGGCGGCGATCGAAAGGCGAGATGGACCGACCTGCCTGGTATTTACCCGCCAGGGCCTGCCATTCCAGAAACGTGACGGCAAGCAGATCGAAAATATTCGGCGCGGCGGTTATGTCCTGCGTGACTGTGAAGGGACGCCCGCGCTGATCCTGATTGCCACCGGTTCCGAGGTTGCCGTCGCGATGGAGGCAGCCGGTGAACTGGAAAAATCCGGCGTGCCCACACGCGTGGTATCGATACCGAGTACCGACGTTTTCGAGATCCAGGACGATGCGTATCGCGATTCGGTGTTACCCGCCGAAGTCAGCGCCCGGGTAGTTATCGAAGCCGGCGTCAGCGATTGCTGGCATCGTTATGCCGGCCCGGGTGGCCGGATTATTGGTATGGACCGGTTTGGCCTGTCAGCGCCGGCCGGCTTGTTATTTGAAAAATTCGGTTTCACCTCGGATAACATCATCAAGGTTGCCCGAGAGATTCTTTCATCGCGGCCGGATATTCAGAAAGGAAAATTACATGACTGTCAAAGTAGCAATTAACGGCTATGGCCGAATCGGCCGCAACATCCTGCGCTCCCTGTACGAATCGGGTCGCAACGAGGAAATCAGCATTGTCGCCGTCAATGACCTGGGCGATGCGAACACCAATGCTCACCTGACGCAGTATGACACCGCGCACGGCAAGTTCCCGGGTGAGATCAGTGTGGATGGCGAGCACATGGTCGTGAACGGCGACCGGATTCGAGTTTGCGCCGAACGCGATCCGGGCAAGTTGCCCTGGGCCGAACTCGGCGTCGACGTCGTGCTCGAGAGCACCGGGTTTTTTGCCACCAAGGAAAAGGCAGCGCCCCACCTGGCGGCGGGCGCAAGGAAAGTCATTATCTCGGCGCCCGCCGGCACATCCGTGGATGCGACGATCGTCTATGGCGTCAACCACGATACGCTGAAAGCGAGCGACCAGGTCATTTCGAATGCTTCGTGCACGACCAACTGCCTGGCGCCGCTAGTCAAGCCCCTGCTGGAGAAAATCGGTCTCGAACATGGACTGATGACGACCATTCACGCCTACACCAACGACCAGGTCCTGACCGATGTTTATCACTCGGACCTGAGACGGGCGCGGTCGGCGACCATGTCGATGATCCCGGCCAAGACCGGCGCCGCCGCCGCGGTCGGCCTGGTGATTCCGGAGCTGGCAGGCAAGCTGGATGGTTTTGCGATCCGCGTGCCGACCATCAACGTGTCGCTGGTGGATCTCGTGTTCACCGCCTCCCGCGATACCTCGGTCGAAGAAATCGACTCGATCCTGAAAGAGGCAAGCGAAGGAGAATTGAAGGGGGTGCTTCAGTACAGCGACGGGCCGCTGGTGTCGGTGGATTTCAATCACGACCCGGCTTCGTCCACTTATGACGCGACGCTGACCAAGGTCATGCAGGGCAGGCTGGTAAAAGTCTGCTCCTGGTATGACAACGAGTGGGGTTTCTCAAACCGGATGCTGGATACGACGCTGGCGCTGGTCAACGCGAAGTGACAGCCGGTCTGTCAACGGGTTGGGCGCAGGGCCGCGGGTCGCCGGCAGATCTCGGGTAGCGGAGGACATGTGAATTTTCTACGTATGAGCGAACTGGATCTTGCGGGTCAGCGCGTGCTGATCCGGGAAGACCTGAACGTGCCGATCAGCGACGGCAATGTCACCAGCGACGCCCGTCTCGGCGCTGCCTTGCCGACCATCCGCATGGCGGTTGCCGCCGGCGCGAAGGTGATGCTGATGTCGCATCTCGGGCGGCCACACGAGGGTGAGTACCAGGAAGAGTTTTCGCTGGCGCCGGTGGCCAAAAAATTGTCCAGCATGCTGGGTTTGAAAGTACGGCTTGAAAAGGACTGGCTGGATGGGGTCAGCATTGAGGCTGGCGAAGTCGTCCTTTGCGAAAATGTGCGCTTTAACGCCGGTGAAAAAAGCAACGACGATAATTTGTCCAGAAAAATGGCGGCGCTGGCGGATATATTCGTCATGGATGCATTTGCCACCGCTCACCGCATCCACGCGAGCACCCACGGTGTTGCGCGGTATGCGCCGATCGCTTGTGCCGGGCCGTTGCTGGCCGGAGAATTACAGGCGCTGAGCCAGGCGCTGGAAAATCCGGCCAGGCCGCTGGTTGCCATCGTCGGCGGATCCAAGGTCTCGAGCAAACTCACTGTTTTGAAGACGCTTGCGGAAAAGGTTGACCAACTGGTCGTTGGCGGAGGCATTGCCAACACCTTTATCGCGGCCGCGGGTCATCGGGTAGGCAAATCCTTGCATGAACCCGATATGCTGGATGCGGCCCGGGAAGTGTCCGAATTTGCCGACCGGTGTGGAGCGAGTATCCCGCTACCCAGCGACGTAGTCGTCGCCACGGAATTGTCGGATACGGCGGAAGCGGATGTACGCGCGGTGGACCAGGTCGAAGACGAGCAGATGATTCTCGATATCGGGCCGGATACGGCTGAAGTGCTGGCCGGCATTATGCGCGATGCGGGGACCATAGTCTGGAATGGTCCGGTCGGGGTTTTCGAGATCGACCAGTTTGGCGAAGGCACGCGCACGCTCGCCAATGCGATAGCGGAGAGCTCGGCGTTTTCTATTGCCGGTGGTGGTGATACGCTGGCCGCGCTGGAGAAATACAAGCTTGCAGCCCAGATTTCTTATATCTCAACGGGTGGCGGCGCATTCCTCGAATTTCTTGAGGGCAGGACTTTGCCTGCCGTAGAAGTTCTGCAGGCGCGTGCGCAGGAAGCCGCCTGAGCGAAGCTCCGGACGCGGGCGAGAGTTGACATGCAAAGACGAACAAAAATAATCGCGACACTGGGGCCGGCGACCGACACGCCAGAAGTTCTCGAACAGATGATCCTGGCCGGCATGGATGTCGCGCGGATCAACTTTTCGCATGGCAAAGCTGAAGATCACACGCGCATAATGCGCCTGATCAGGGAAGCTTCGGCGAAAACCGGGCGTGAGCTAACCGTACTCGGCGACCTCGGTGGGCCAAAGATCCGCATCGAGTGTTTTAGCGAGGATCGCATCGAGCTAAAGGAGGGCGATCACTTCTCGCTGGATTACGAATTCGATCCGGATGCCGGCACCAATACAGTCGTCGGGATTACCTATGCGCAGCTTTCGCAGGATCTTGGCGCCGGCGATGTCCTGCTGCTGGATGATGGCCAGATAACCCTCGAAGTTATCGAGGTGGCGCATCCAAAGGTCCTCAGCCGGGTATTGGTCGGCGGGGTGTTGTCGAGCAAGAAGGGTATCAATCGCCTCGGCGGCGGACTCTCGGCCAAGGCGCTGTCCGATAAGGATCGTGAAGACATCAAGCTGGCCGTGGATATGGACGTGGATTTTCTGGCGGTCTCGTTTCCGCGCGATGCGAGCGATGTCAACGAGGCGAAATCGTTATATCAGCAGGCGGGCGGCCAGGGAAAGATCGTCGCCAAGATAGAGCGCGCGGAAGCGATCGGCAATATAGAGTCCATCATCGATGCGGCCGATGTGGTCATGGTCGCCCGAGGTGACCTGGGCGTGGAGGTCGGTTATGCGGAACTGCCGGGTCTGCAGAAAAGAATTATTCGCATGACCAGGCAAAAAAACCGGGTCGGCATCACGGCGACCCAAATGATGGAGTCGATGATCAGCAGCCCGATCCCGACCCGCGCCGAGGTGTCCGATGTTGCCAACGCGGTCATGGATGGTTCGGACGCGGTGATGCTGTCCGGTGAAACCGCGATCGGCAAATATCCGGTCAAGGCCATAGCGGCGATGGCGAGGATTTGTGAGGCGGCCGAAAAACACCATCTCGCGCATACCCGCTCACGCCATAGGATCGATTCGGTGTTCAAGCATACCGACGAGGCGATCGCGATGGCGGCCATGTACACGGCCAATCACCTCGATGTCAAAGCGATAATCGCGCTGACCGAATCCGGCAAGACCGCGTTGTGGATGTCGCGTATCAGGTCGGATATACCGATTTACGCTTTCACCCGTCACCAACGGACGCGGCGCAGGGTCAACCTTTACCGGGGCGTGTTTCCGGTGTCGTTCGATATCACCCAGACCCGGACGGACAAGGTCTGGAAGCAGGTGTCCGAGCGCCTGCTGGAACAGGGCCTGGTGTCGCGGGGCGATCTGGTTATTTTCACCGAGGGTGAAGCGATCGGCATATCCGGCGGCACAAACTCGATGAAACTGTTGTCGGTGGGTGACTGAAAGCGTCGATGAGAAAGCTTCGCCGCTTGCTGCTGCTGGCTGTCCTGCTACCCGGCGGAGCATTTCTCGCCGGGTGGGCCGCGTTGCACGGCAGCTTGCCCCGGATCGATGGTTCCTTCGATCTTGCCGGTCTGAAGGCGCCGGTCACAATCAAACGCGATCGTCTCGGCGTTCCCGAGCTTGACGCCTGGAGCCTGGATGACCTGGCTCGCGCCATGGGATTCCTGCACGCACAGGAACGCTTTTTCCAGATGGATCTGCAGCGCCGATCTGCCGCCGGTGAATTGTCGGAACTGTTCGGGAGCCGCGCGCTGGATCACGATCGCTCGATGCGCTTGCATCGGTTGCGCCACGTTGCGGAGCAAATTCTCGCAGGCCTGGCGGCCGACGACAGGCGCATGCTCGAAGCCTATACCCATGGCGTCAATGTCGGTCTGGGCGCGCTGGCAGTCAGGCCGTTCGAGTACTTGCTGCTGCGCCAGGCGCCGCGGCCCTGGACCCCCGAGGACAGTCTGCTGGTGGTGCTGGCGATGTATGCGGATCTGCAGGATGAAAATGCCGACGCCGATGCCGAGCGGGGCTTTCTGCAAAGTGTCCTGGTTGCGCCTATGTATCGTTTCCTGTTCCCCGCCGGTAGCCGGTGGGATGCGCCCCTGACCGGTTCGGCGATCAACCCGCCACCACCACCGGTGGCCGCGGCTTACGACCTCAGGTCGATTGCCGAGGCCCTGCGCGATACGGATTCCGAAGCGCCCGAGTACCAACCGGAGATGGCCGTGGGCAGCAATAACTGGGCGCTGGCGGGTCATCGAACCGCACATGGCGGCGGCATGCTGGCAAGCGACATGCATTTGCGGCAGCGGGTACCCGTGGTCTGGTACCGGGTGCGGTTCAGAGTCGGCAATGTGCGTGGCAGGAACCTCGATGTCACCGGCGTGACCTTGCCCGGTACGCCGTTGATGATCGCCGGCAGCAACGGGCGGGTAGCCTGGTCGTATACCAACAGTTATGGCGACTGGACAGACCGCGTGATCCTGGAAAGTCATCCTGAGGATGATGGGCGATACCGAACCGCCGATGGTTATCGCGATCTGCAAATCCACCGCGAGGCGATCCGGGTCAAAGGCGGCGAGGATGTGGTCCTGGAAGTGCGCAGCAGCCGTTGGGGTCCGGTCATCGGTCGCGACCGGCAAGGCCGGCTGCAGAGCATACGCTGGCTCGCGGCGATACCGGAAGCGACGAATGTGCGGTTGCTGGAAATGATGTTCGCCGATAGCGTCGATGAAGCGCTGCGGATCGCGCCCGAAATTGGCATGCCGCAGCAAAACCTGGTGGTTGCCGATGCTGACGGCAATATCGGCTGGACGATTATCGGCAAAATTCCGCGCCGCGGTGCCGGTTTCGATCCATCACTGCCCGCATCGTGGGCGGGATCGGGGACCGGCTGGAACGGCTTGCTCAGCGCGGCGGAATACCCGCGCGTCATCAATCCACCCTCCGGGCAAATCTGGACGGCGAATTCCAGGATCGTTGGCGACGCGGAACTGACCCTGATCGGTGATGGCGGTTACGGCCTCGGAGCGAGGAGCAGGCAGATTCGCGACGACCTGGCTGCATTGCAAGATGCCACTCCGGGTGATTTTCTAGAGATCCAGCTCGATGACCGGGCCTTGTTTCTGGACCGTTGGCGGCGTCTCGCACTGGATCTGCTGGCGCTGCCCGGTAACAGGCAGACCGCGCAACGGCGACTGGCGGCAAAGGTCCTGGCGGACAACGAGCTGAGGGCATCGACGGATTCGCAGGCGTATCGCCTGGTACGCGAATTTCGGAATCTTTGTTTTAGTCGCGCAAGACATTTTCTGACATTGGAGGCCCGCCGGGCCGATCCGGATTACCAGCCGCGTCTGAGCCGCAGGTTCGAGGCGGTGTTGTGGCAACTGGTCGAGCAGCAGCCGCGACATCTGCTGGATCCGCAATACGATTCATGGGCGGATTTCCTGCTGGCTGCGCTGGATGATTCCGTCAGCAAGCTGGATCCGGACCAGGATGGGCTGCTTGCGACCTGGGGCGATTACAATGTTGTTCGCATCAACCACCCGCTGGGCAAGATTCCCGTGTTGGGCGAATATCTGAATATGCCGCCTTATGCGGCGGCGGGAGACACCTTCATGCCGCGTGTGCAGGGCGCAAATTTCGGCGCCTCCGAACGCTTTGCCGTTGCCCCGGGACGCGAAGCGGAGGGTTACTTCCATATGCCGGGCGGCCAGAGCGGACATCCTCTGTCCGCTTATTACCGCGCCGGGTTCCGCGCCTGGGCGATCGGTGAACCGCTATCGTTCCTGCCCGGGGAGCCGGTACATACCTTGCAGCTGCTACCGCTTATTCCAGACTGACCGGAAACACGAATCAGCCGGGCGGTGGGTCTGTAGCCATCAGATCTTCCAGGTCGGTCATGACCTGTGCCGAGTGAACATCCGGGTCAACTTTTTGATAATGCTTTGCCAGCAGCCCGTCCGGGTCGATCAGGAAGGTCTGGCGCCGCGCAATGCCGACGCCGCCACCGATGCCCATGTACGTTCCATAGAGGCGGGATATTTCGCCATCGTCATCGGCCAGCAATGGAAAAGGCAGGCCGTATTCCTCGGCAAATTTCCGGTGCGACTCGACATCGTCCATGCTGACGCCCAGCAAGGCGATATTCATTTTGCGAAATTTGTATATATCGTCTCTGAATGAGCATGCCTCGGTCGTACAACCGGGTGTGAAATCCCGCGGATAAAAATACAGGACGATCCACTGGCCGTGGTAATCATTCAGGTGGTGCCAGTCTCCTTCCTGGTCTTGCAGTTTGAAAGCCGGCGCCGGTTGTCCTTCCGCGGGGCTTTCCGCGGCCACGGCGGGTGCAAGCAGGCAAAGGCAAAGCAGGGTCGGCAGGATTGATTTATACACGATAGGTCTCCACGATAGATATCCGGGTCCGGCATCGGCGGTCAGCATAACCTATGCGCTGGCCTGCCGCGCAGCCGGCGGAGCAGGAGCATGCATGCAGGAATTGCGATGACAAGTAAATCGGCTGATGAAACCAGCGCGTGGATGACGGCTGCCCCGGGGCAGCCTTTGACGCTGGGACGAGCCACGCTGAATGCGCTGGGCCCAATGGATGTCGAGCTGGAGGTGATCGCCTGCGGTCTGTGTCACAGCGATTTGCACCTGGTCGATGACGACTGGGGTATCAGCGAGTATCCGCTGGTTCCCGGTCATGAGGTGGTCGGAAGGGTAGTCGCTGCGGGCAATGCGGTCAGCGAGCTGGCGATCGGTCAGAGAGTCGGCGTGGGCTGGTTGTGCGGAGCCTGCCTGGATTGCCGGAGTTGTGATGCCGGTGAGGATAATCTTTGCGGCAAGCCCAAACGAACCTGCGTAGCCAATGTGGGCGGATTTGCCAGCCGGATACGGGTCGATTCGCGGTTTAGCCACCCGATTCCGGAGGGTCTGAGCGATCTCCAGGCCGCGCCGCTGCTGTGCGCCGGCGTAACCGTGTATTCGCCGCTGACCAGGCTGCTACCGCGCGCGGGCCGGGATGTCGGGGTTGTCGGCATCGGTGGCCTGGGGCACCTGGCCGTGCAATACGCCAGCCGCATGGGCCACCGGGTGACCGCTATCGTCCGTGGACCGGGGAGGGAAAAAGACGCCAAAGCCCTGGGCGCGCAATTTTTTCTGGACAACACCGATGCCGGGCAAATGGCCGCGGCCGAAGCGGGTTTCGACCTGCTGCTGGTTACGGTCAGCGCGGATCTGGACTGGCCGGTCTATATGCGCCTGTTGCGACCCAATGGCACACTTTGCCTGGTCGGGATGCCGGCAGCGACGATCACGATTGAAATCGACGATCTTGTCGGCAAGCAGAAAATACTGACCGGTAGTTCCATAGGCAGCCGCGAAATGATCCGGGAAATGCTCGAATACTCTGCCGTCAACGAGATTTATCCGTGGGTGGTTCAGATGCCGATGGAGCAGGTCAATGAGGCGCTGCAAATTCTTGCGAATGGCGAAGCGCGATATAGAATCGTGTTGACGGCATAGCGATGGCGGCCGGTATCGAGGGATCATACAGAATGGGTTTTTGCCTTGGCTGACAGCGAACAAAAACTGAAAAAAGGGCTGGTCCTGCCCGGTGGCGGAGCGCGTGCCGCATACCAGGTCGGCGTGCTGCGGGCCATCGTCGAGATGATCCCGCCCGGCTCACCCAGCCCATTTCCAATCATCAGCGGAACATCGGCCGGCGCCATCAACAGTGCGGTGCTCGCCAGCAACGCCGACAACTATCGCCTGGCGGTCGCGCAAATGGCCAGGGTCTGGCGAAATTTCCGCGCGCATCACGTTTATCGCACCGATGGCTGGACCATGCTGCACACGAGTTTGCGCTGGATGTTGAGTATTTTATCGGGTGGCTTATTGCTAAAAACGCCGGACTGCCTGCTGGATAGCTCACCTTTGCGCGCATTGCTGGCTCGCGATGTGGATTTCGACAAGATCACCGCGGC
>JAZFYI010000095.1:0-8973 GCA_036443455.1 Gammaproteobacteria bacterium | reverse complement strand
AAACGATAATAGTCGTCGTGTTCCTGAAAGGCGTGGCTGGCAAAAACACGGATCGGGTTGTCCTGTGACACGATGCTCACCCCTCTGTTTGCATTAGTGTACCTAACGAGCCGCCACGGTCGCCAGTTTTGCGTTGTGGCCCTGACACGGCTGGGCTAGAGTGACACCGCAATTGTCTGAAAATTCAGCCTGGAGCGCCCCGAAAACCGATGCGATTGCTTTTATACAATATGCGTTATGCCGCCGGCGTGGGTCCCCGGTTCAATTTGCCGGTGCCGGGCGCCGGATATATCAAGGGCAGCCCCGAGACGCTGCGGCAAATTACCGAATTCATAAAATCGGAAGATCCGGACATCGTCGGGCTCGTGGAAGTCGATTCGGGATCGATACGCTCACGCCTGGTCAACCAGGCCGAACAAATCGCCGAGGCCATCGGCCATTACTCGGTCTACCAGTGCAAGTACGGGGAAGAATCCATCCAGAAAAGCCTGCCGATCATCCGCAAACAGGTTAACGCCTTCCTGGCCGCGCCACGCTTGCATGGCGAGCGGTTTCACTACATGAATACCGGCGTCAAGCGCCTGATTATCGAACTTGAACTCGAAGACGTGGCCGTGTTCCTGGTCCATTTATCGCTCAAATACCGCCATCGGCATTCTCAACTGCGCCATTTGCACGACCTGGTTCGCGAGTGCCCGAAACCGGTAATCGTCGCCGGCGATTTCAACACATTCTGGGGCGAGGACGAGATATACCTGTTTATGCAGGCTGCCGGGCTGCGCAGCGCCAATGTCGAGAGTTTGCCCTCTTACCCCAGCCGGGCGCCGCGCAAGGAACTCGATTTCATACTCTATGGCGAAGGAATCGAAGTCACCAAATTCAGGATTCCCGATGTTCGCCTGTCCGACCATTTGCCGCTGATTTGTGATTTCCAGTTAGCTCGCTAACTCAAATGTTGCGGTGCGGTCAGTAACTGGTAGGATTCGCTGATTCAGCAATATCCGTGGAATGCCGGCCGCACACAGTACGGCCAGTTGACACCGATTTTCGGAGAAAAGATCAATGACGGAAGAAAACGAGATCACAAACTGGACGCTGGAGCGCGACGGCAACGACATCGCCTGGCTGTGCCTGGATATGGCCAATGCCGGCGCCAACGTTTTGTCGACGCCGGTCATGCGTGAACTGGCCGAGCATTTGTCCGCGCTGGAATCCAGCCCTCCCGCCGGGCTGGTCATCTGGTCGGGCAAAAAAAGCGGTTTCATATTCGGCGCCGATATCAAGGAGTTCACCAAGCTCAACACCGAGGAAATGGTTTTCGAGATGACCCGCCTCGGCCAGCAGATCATGGCTCGTATCGAAGCGCTGCCCTGCCCCAGCGTCGCGCTGCTCAATGGTTTCGCTCTTGGCGGCGGCTTCGAATTGGCGCTGGCTTGTGATTATCGCGTCGCTGCGGACAATGGCCGGGTCAGCGTCGGCCTGCCCGAAGTCAAACTGGGGATCAACCCCGGCTTTGGCGGCACGGTACGGACCGTGCGTCTCGTCGGTGTCAGCGCCGCGATGAACCTGATGCTCAGCGGCCGGTTTTTGCGTGCCGAAAAGGCGCTGAAAATGGGTCTGCTTGACCGCCTGGTCCCAGCTGACGAGATGCGCACGGCCGCCGAGAAGCTGATTCGCAACAAGCCGCCACGGCAGCAAGCCCCGTTAAAAGAAAAATTGATGAACCTGCCGCTGATCCGCAACCTGGTCGCCACGGCAATCAAGAAGCAGGTTGCCTCACGCGCCAACCCCAAACACTATCCCAGCCCGTTCGCGATGATCGAACTGTGGCGGAAGTATGGCGCTTCCGATAACCAGTATGAAGCGGAGGCAAAGCTGATCTCGCGGCAGATGCTCGGCGCTACCGGGCAGAACCTGATCCGCGTGTTCATGCTCCAGGACCGGATGAAATCGCTGGGCGGCAAGGTGAAAAGCAAGGTGCAGCGCCTCCATGTCATTGGCGCCGGTACCATGGGCGGCGGCATCGCCGCGTGGTCTGCGTTACGCGGTATCGAAGTGACCTTGCAAGACCGCGAGGAAAAATACGTGGAACCCGCGCTGAAAACGGCCAACAAGCTGTTCGAGAAAAAGACCCGCACGCCGGAGGATTACCAGGCCGCAGTCACGCGGCTCAAGATGGACGTGGAAGGTAATGGCATAGCGGATGCTGATCTCGTCATCGAAGCGATTTATGAAAACGTCGAGGCCAAGAAATCGCTGTATACCGACCTGGTCGCGCGGATGAAACCCGACGCCCTGCTGGCGACCAACACCTCCAGCCTGATGCTCGAAATCTTGTCGGCCGATCTACCCGATCCAAAGCGCTTGTTTGGGCTGCATTTTTTCAACCCGGTCGACAAAATGCCGCTGCTCGAAGTCATCAGCAAACCCGATACGCCGCAGGAGATAATCGACCAGGGCATCGCCTTTGCCCAGCGCATCGACCGCCTGCCCCTGCCCTGTCACAGCGCACCGGGCTTTGTCGTCAACCGTGTGTTGATGCCCTATATGAGCGAAGCCTCGCTGATCGCCGAAGAAGGCGTTGCCGGCCCGTTGATCGACCAGGCCGCGCTGGACTTTGGCATGCCGATGGGGCCGGTCCACCTGTCCGACATTGTCGGCCTTGATGTTTCGCTCAGCGTCTCGCAGATCCTCGGCGAAGCCTTTGATTCCCCGGTGCCCGCGATCCTGGAGAAACTGGTCGCCGAGAAAAAACTGGGCATGAAGACCGGCGAAGGTTTTTACCGGTGGGTGGATGGCAAACCCGTGAAACCGAAAACCGATGGCGAGAAAGCGCCGGACGATATCACCGACCGCCTGTTCATGCCGCTACTCAACGCAGCGGTCGCTTTATGGAGCGAAGGTATCATCGACGATCTGGATTTGCTCGACGCCGGCGTAATTTTCGGCACCGGTTTCGCCCCGTTCCGTGGCGGGCCCATTCATTATGCCCGCGACCGCGGCATCAGCGATATCGTCGCAACCATGAATCGACTGGCTGACAAGCATGGCGAGCGGTTCAGGCCGCACCAGGCCTGGAGCCGCATCGAGGTGGACAAATGACCATCGACAAAGACCAAAAACCCCGCGGACGGTCGATGATCAGGATGCTGGCCATGCCCAAGGATACCAACTGGCTGGGCGATATATTCGGTGGCTGGCTGATGTCACATGCGGATATCGCGGGGGGTAATCAGGCGTACCAGCGAGCCGGTGGCAACGTGGTCACCATCGCCGTGGCCGATTTCGAGTTCATCCGGCCGGTTTATGTCGGTGATGTAGTTACCTTTTATTGCCGGATCTGCAAAACCGGCACCACCTCGATTACGATCGGTATAGAAATGTTCGTCGACCGGCCCGGCGACCCGCCCGACCACCATTTCATTGTCGCCAGCGCCAGGATGATTTATGTTCATATCGGCGATGACCGCCGACCCAGACCCATACCGGAAGAATTAACCGAAACCCAGTAGGGCTGGGTTTCACGGCATGTTATTATCAAGGCTGTACCGCAGTGTGACGTATATCAATGCGGTTGTTTGCGAACACGAATAAGCTATTGATGTTTCAGTGAGTGAATTCGCCTTAGAGAGGCCCGAAGCGAGCGACGATGAAAGAAAAACATGTCACTACGACGATACTGAGACGGCTGTCTCCGCTGGATGGTCTGCAAAAAGAAAACCTGGACTCCCTGGTCAAGAAAACCGCAATCCACGCGCTCGAGGCCGGTCGGATCCTGTTCAAGGAAGGCGATCAGAAGAAAAGGACGGTCTACGTCATCAGTGGAGAACTGCTGCTGTTATCGGGTGGCGAGGAAGTAGCGGTCATCGAAGGCGGCACCAAGGAAGCTGCACACCCGGTTGCCCACGTTATTCCTCGAAGAGTGACCGCCAAGGCAAGAAGCAGGGTCGAGTACCTGGCGATCGACAGCGATCTGCTGGATGTGATGCTGACCTGGGACCAGACCGGCTCTTACGAGGTTAGCGAGCTGGGTCTGAATACCGGTGACAAAGCCACTTCCGACGACTGGATGCTCACCCTCCTGCAGACCAAGGCCTTCCACAAGATTCCGCCGGCCAATATCCAGGCTATATTCATGCGCATGCAGCAGGTTAATCACAAGGCCGGCGACGTGGTCATCAAACAAGGTGACGAAGGCGATTATTTTTACGTAGTGATCAGTGGCAGCTGTAGTGTCACAAGGGAAACGCCGCTGAACAAGGATGGCATCAAACTGGCGGATCTTACGATCGGCGACACCTTTGGCGAGGAAGCGCTGATTTCGGATGCCAGGCGAAACGCAACCATCGTCATGTCTTCGGATGGTTCATTGATGCGCCTTGCCAAGGAAGACTTCAAGTCCCTGCTCAACGAACCCATGCTGAAATGGGTAGACAAGGTACAAGCGGATGAGATCGTCGGCAACGGCGGGATCTGGCTGGATGTGCGTCTGCCCAGCGAATTCGAAAATTTTCATGAGCCCGACGCCATCAATATCCCCCTGTACTTTATCCGTCTGAAACTCAGCACACTGGACAAAGACAAGCAGTACGTCGTGTGTTGCGATACCGGCAGGCGCAGCTCGGCAGGCGCCTATATTCTCAATGAGCGCGGCTTCGAAGCATTCGTGCTTCGCGACGGCCTGGAGATGTCCGAAGAAAACGACTGAGCCAGGCACCCGGCTCCCACGGCAAATCCCGGGGCTCACTGTGGTTTATTGAGAAATCCCGCAAGGATCGCGGGAGTCGTGTTCACATGGTGTGGGTTGCTTTGTCGCCACCGAGCGCACCGGCCAGGTACTCTTCGATTTTTCTCTGGGTCTGACCGCGGTCCTGATCGCTGAACTGCACGCCAATGCCGGCAGTCCGGCGGCTTTGCGCACCCTTGGGCGTAATCCAGATGACCTTGCCGGCGACCGGGATTCGGTCGGATTCACCCATCAGGTTGAGCAGCATGAACACTTCATCGCCCAGCCGGTAACTACTGGCCGTAGGTATGAACAAACCGCCGTTACTGATAAACGGCATATAGGCAAGATACAGGGCGCTCTTGTCTTTGATGGTCAGGGTCAGCAGCCCGGGTTTGCTCATACTAGTCTTCCTGATATATCGATCGGTAATTCAGGCCACAGGCCCAGGGTATCAACATGGCTGCCGCCATCAAATCGGCGCGCAATACACCACGTTCCGATCGCTGGCGGGCCGCTACCAGGTCATCCAGGTAGTGATTCAACCTGCCCAAGTTTATGTTAACTGCTCCCTGAATCAAGTGTACTGGTTCACATTCCTTGCTTTTGGCCACCCCGGCCGCGCGCGCTCGAATCAACCCCAGGACCACTGTTTGCAACCATTCCAGCCAGACAACCGGTGGCTGCCTGGCCCACGCCACAGACGCGGCGACCGGGTCTGTCGAGCCGTCGATTATGCCGGCAAGATCGGCGCTGAACTGCCGGTCCGTGTCGGCAAATCCGTCGCGGTACATGGTCAAAGCCCGCAACGGCGCTCCGTTGGCGAGGAACAGCAACCTCGGCCAGTCAGCGCTATTGTCCTGTGTTGTCAGCCACTGCAATGCGGCTTCGTGCCCGGGCCTGGTAAACCTGAGCGTTTGACAGCGGCTGCGGATCGTCGCCAGCAAGCCATTGGGGCGCTTCGACAGCAGCATCATCAAGGATGCGCCCGCAGGCTCTTCCAGCGTCTTGAGCAGGCTGTTGGCCGCCTCGCGGGTCACCAGGTCGGCGTCATCTATGACCACGACCTTGTAACCCCCCAGATAACTCGTCAAGCGCATCCATGCGACGATTTCGCGGGCCTGCTCGATACCAATGGTCTTGCGATCTTCGGGCACCGACACCCAGCGAAAATCGGGATGACTGCCGGCCGCCATCAACGTACAGCCTTTGCACTGTCCGCAGGGTTTGTGTGCGGAGCCTTGCTCCCGGCACATCACGAAAGCGGCCAATTCGCGCGCAAACCGGGGCTTGCCCAACCCGTCCGGGCCCGCCAGCAACAACCCGTGCGGCATGCGTTGTTGCTCCCAGGCGCCGGTCAACTGCGCCCAGATCGACTCCTGCCAGAAGTAGATATTATTCTTTTCTTTATCTTTCAATGCTTTAACCGACGATTGTTAGAAATTACTTAAATATAATTCGATCACTTTTGCGAGGTCATCCTGGACCTGCGCAAGCGGCCGGCTGGCATCGACCACCACGCATCTATCGGGTTCTTGTTGTGCGCGCGACAAATAAACCTCGCGCGCCCGCTGAAAGAACTCCAGACGCTGGCTTTCAAAGCGATCGGTGCCGCCACGCTCGCGAATCCTTTGCAGCCCGATTTCAACCGGCGTATCCAGCAAAATCGTCAGGTCCGGTCGCAGACCCGACTGAATCCAATCCTCCAGGCTGGCGATTATCTCGATGGGCAACCCCCGTCCACCGCCCTGGTAGGCGTAAGTGGCATCGGTAAAGCGATCGCATAGTACCCAGCGACCATGATCCAGGGCCGGTCTGATGCGATTTTCCAGGTGCGCCGAGCGCGCGGCAAATATCAGCAGCAACTCGCAAAGATCGGGCAGTGATTCATCCGCGGTATCCAGGACCAGCTCCCGAATTTTCTCGGCCAGCGGCGTACCGCCGGGTTCGCGCGTAACATCCACATCGATGCCCGCATCCTGCAATTTGCGCTGGATAAAATCCATGTTGGTGGATTTACCGACGCCTTCGAGCCCTTCCAGTGTAATCAACCGGCCAATCATGGTGTCTTCCTATTGTGTCTGAGCTGCCGCAGGTAATCCTGCACAGCCTGGTTATGCTCTGCAAGCGTGGCGGAAAAGCGGTGGCTGCCGTCGCCTGCGCCGGTCGCGACGAAATACAGGGCAACGCCCGGTTGCGGGTGCATCACGGCGGCGATCGCTTCGACGCCAGGCAATGCGATCGGGGTCGGTGGCAAACCGGCGCGGGTATAGGTGTTGTAGGGCGTGTCAGTGGCGAGATGCCGACGGGTCAGGTTGCCATCGAAGTTCGCGCCGAGCCCGTAGATAACGGTTGGGTCGGTCTGCAGGCGCATACGCTTTTGCAGGCGCCGCACGAACACGCCGGCGATGACCGGACGCTCGCTGGCCAGCGCGGTTTCTTTTTCGACGATGGATGCCAGCACCAGCGCCTCATAGGCGGTATCGAATGGCAACCCCGACTCGCGCCCCTGCCACGCCTGCTCCAGTCGCTCCCGCAACGAGGCATGGGCGCGGCGCAGTATATCGCTGGCGCGCTCCCCACGCACGAAATGATAGGTCTCGGGCAGAAACTGCCCTTCCGGGTGCAATCCGGTCTGGCCGAACCTGTCCATCAGCGATTCCATCGCGGCAGCGAGATTTTCCGGGATGTCCTGCTCCAGCGCTTCCTCGGCGTTCAGCGCGTTCAGCAGTTCCATAACGGTCCAGCCTTCGATAATCGTAAAACTGCGCATCATTACGTCACCCTGAACGAGCGCTCTGAGGAGGTCCTCAGCCGTCATCCCTGGTGCAAGCAGGTATTCACCGGCCTTGATCCGGGTAGCGGCGCCGGAGACGCGTGCAGACAGCTTGAAGGCCAGCGGGCAACAAAGTATTTCTCTTTGCTCCAGTTCCCGAATCAGGCCGGCAAGGCTCAAGCCGGGGCTGACCAACAGTACCTCGCCGTCTCCATCGAGGCTCAGGCTCGTGTTCATGGCTCGGTCGAACAGGTAAAGCGTCGTTAACAGGCCCAGGGCAGCGAGCGAAATACCAATCGCCAGGCCTTTTTGCAGACGACTCATGGCGCAGCGCCCACCGCTGACAAGCTGGATTTCAGCGCATGCCGGAGCCGGGCCGTCAGCGGGCCGGTGGCGCAGACGCGGCCATCCAGTTGCCGGACGGGCCAGATCATGATCAATGAATTGCTAACGAATATTTCGTCCGCCCGCGACAGATCGTCGAGGCTCACCGCCCGTTCCTGAATTTCCATATCCATATGCGCGGCAATTTTCAGGATCTGTTTTCGCATCACACCGGCCACGCCTGAACGCTCGAGATCCGGTGTTACCAAGGCGCCGGACCGCACCAAGAACAGATTGCTCATAGTGCCACAAACGACCTGGTCATCGGCATCCATCATCAGGCCTTCCGCGATATTCGGGTCGTCCCATTCCGCCCTGGCCAGCACCTGGTGCAATCTGTTCAAGGTTTTCAGCCCGGCAAGAACCGGGTCGCTTGCGAGGCGCGTTTCGCAAAGCCGCACCGCAATGCCATCGCGCGCCCAGCTATCCGGATAATCCGGCCACGGATGCAGACTGACGATGCGCCGCGTTTTTATTTTTGCCGGTTGACGATAGCCGCGCCCGCCGCTACCGCGGGTCAGGATCAGCTTGATCACCGCCTTGCCCTGACCCGGCAGCAAGCCAAGAACTTCACCGCGCAACACACCCATATCGGGTATCGGCAAACCCAGCCTGGCGGCACCATGGCCGAGTCGTTCGAGGTGCTCTTCCAGCAAGGCGATGCGCCCGTCCGCGGCGGCCATCGTTTCAAACAGACCGTCGCCATATTGCAGGCCGCGATCGCTGGCGGGAACCGATTCACAGTCGCGACCGTCGACAATGAAACGGACGGCCACTCAGATAGCTCCCAGCGCCAGGATCAGGCCCTTGGCCTTCGCCCGGGTTTCCTCAAGCTCTTCGCGGGCGATCGAATCCGCGACGATGCCGCTACCGGCCCGCAGGCTGATGCGATCGCCATCCTGCACCAGGGTTCGGATCAGGATATTGAGGTCGGCGCTGCCATCGCGATTCAGATATCCCATCGAGCCGGTATATGCGCCACGCGGCGCTCCTTCCAGTTGCGAGATAATCTCCATGCAGCGCACCTTCGGGCAACCGGTGATCGTGCCGCCTGGAAACATCGCCCGGATCACCTGCCCCGGCGAGA
>JAZFYI010000094.1:0-8925 GCA_036443455.1 Gammaproteobacteria bacterium | reverse complement strand
TTGCTCAGTCCCATGATTGCGGCGGCGGCCATGTCGTTGAGCTCGGTGTCTGTGATTGCTAACGCGCTGCGTCTGCAACAATTCGGTATCAAGTGAGGAAAACATGAAGATTATTACCATTCTCGTTATCGCACTCACCGTTGGCGTACTCGCCGTCGCAGGCTTTGCGTTTTCCGGGCTGTACGACGTAAGCGCAAGTTCACGCCACAGCGGTATTGTTGCCTGGCTGTTATCAAGCACATCCGATGCCTCGGTCGAGCGTCGCGCCAAGTGGGTCGATGTTCCCGACCTTGAAGACCAAACACTCGCACTTGCAGGTATCGGCGATTTCGACTCCATGTGCACGGGTTGCCATGGCGCGCCGGGCCAGGATCCGGAGGCGATGGGCCTGGGCCTGAATCCGGCGGCGCCAGACCTCGCAGAATCGGCAACAGAAATGACAGCCGCTGAACTATTCTGGGTAACGAAGAACGGCATCAAAATGACCGGTATGCCCGCGTGGGGGAAAACACACGGGGATGACGAACTGTGGCCGGTGATTGCGTTTCTGACCAAATTGCCGGAGTTGGATGCGGATAGTTACCAGGCGATGTTGGGCAGCGCCACCGGCATGGGTCATCACACCGATGATGAGCCGGTGGAAGAACATACTCACGACGGGGAGTCCAGTGAAGAAGCCATGCACGACAATTCAGAGTCGGGCGGTCACGATCATCCGACGCAGCAGGAAGATTCGGCTCAGGAACCGGAAAAGCATGATCACGATACTCACGAACACCAGTAAGACGTGACCCACGGTTAGTTCACAATCGAGGTAACGACCGCCATCGTCAATTGCGCCTTCGATACCAGGCGCTCACCGCCGAGCGCATCCGCCCATACCGAGGACTCGACGACGGAAAATCGTTTGCCCGGTCTGATCACCCTGCCTTCGCAATACAGCTCTTCGCTATCGGCTGGCCGGAGCAGATTGATTTTGAATTCGACCGTCAAAACCGTTTCGTCGATAGCAACCAGCGTACCGGCGGCGGCGCCCGCGGTATGGTCCGCCAATGTCGCCTGCGCCCCGGCATGGACATAACCGTGTTGCTGGCAGTGGCGCTCGGTGATAACCATTCTGGCGTGGCACCAGCCCGGGCCGAGGTCGAGTAATTCGATACCGAGCGATTGCACAAAGGGAGCGGCCAGGAAAACCTGCTCGGTCACCTGCCGATACTCCGGGTTCCTGGCAACCAGCTCAGTCATTACCGGCGTCCCTGCCGTCCTTCCTGACTACATTTTCGTGCAAAACGTCCAGCGCCCTGTTTAACGCGCGCTTGGCCGAACCGCTGACGCCGCCTTCAGCGTACTGGTCTTTCACGACTTTCTCGACCTGTTCGACCAGATCGTCAAGCTTGCCGCTTTCCTCGCTGTGGGCCCATCGATTTTCATGGGGTGACCGCTCGGCTGCGCCAAACAGGTTTATCCAGTGTTCCGAGCGACGACCCAGTTGCACGACGCCATAAAACCGCCGTCCCGCCGGTTGATCGCCCGATAACAAGTCGATCAGCGCCGCAACGATGGAAACCGGAACCAGGATCAGGTCACGCAATCCGTCGATCAGCAGTTTGCCCTGCAAAAGCAGCGCATCCCGGGCTAAATCGGTACGGCTATGCTCGGCACCATTATTGTTGGGGTCTTCCATTTCACTCACCTCAGCGTAAATTTACCACAGCCTTAACCGGCCCATGTTTCCGGCATGGTGTCACTGGCCTGATTGAGAGCCATCCGGTATTGTTGCAACCGTTCCGACTGCAGAAAAAAAGGTCAACAGCACAATGCAGGTCCGACCAAAAACAGGTATTTTGCTGGTCAACTTAGGCACTCCCGATGCCCCAACTTTTTTGTCGGTACGCCGCTATCTTGCCGAGTTTTTAGGCGACCCCCTCGTTATCGATACGCCCAGGCGCATCTGGCTGCCAATCCTCCATGGCGTTATTTTGAATGTACGACCATGGATGACGGCGGCCAATTACCGACGTGTCTGGACCGATCGTGGCTCACCATTGCTCGCCAATTCGCAGGACCAGCAGGCGGCATTGCAAGCCTTGCTCAGTAACGAATTCGGCGAGCAGATTCCGGTCGTGCTCGGTATGCGCTATGGCAAACCATCGCTCGATGATGCGCTTGCAGAGCTGCACAAGATGCAGATCGAGCGTTTGCTGGTACTGCCGCTTTATCCGCAGTTTTCCCATACGACGGCTACGACGACTTTCAAGCGAGTCGATGAAATCCTGGCAGGCCAGGAATCGCCGCCCGAGATTCGCCGGATAACCGACTACCACGATCATCCCGCCTATGTTTCGGCGCTGACCGCCAGCATTAACGAGCATTGGCAAACGGCGGGTAGATCGGAGCATCTGCTGCTGTCGTTTCACGGATTGCCAAAGCGCTATATCACGAACGGCGACCCCTACGAGGAACAATGCGAAATAACCGCGGCGCTGCTGGTGGACGAACTGGGACTGACAGACAAGGACTGGACTCTGAGTTATCAGTCACGGGTAGGTCGGGAGGAATGGCTCACCCCGTACACATTTGCAACGCTGCAAACGCTCGCGCGGCAAGGATGTCGCACCGTTGACGTCGTTTGCCCGGGTTTCTCCGCCGATTGCCTGGAAACGCTGGAAGAAATCGCTATTACCAATGCGGAGATATACAAGAAAGCCGGTGGTAGTTCGCTCAATTACATACCCGCCCTGAACGTGCGGCCCGATCACATTCGCTGCATGGCGCAATTGCTGCACGAACAAGCGCAGGGTTGGCTGGAATCCACGGCTACGGAGTCTGCGCCGGGACCCGCATGATCGGTCGATTTCTCGAAATCAGCGTATCTACCCACAATGTCCAGGAATCGCTGGCGTTTTACCAACGTCTCGGTTTCGCCCAGGCTGAGACCGGCGACCTCTGGTCCCATCGTTACGCCGTCATCACCGATGGGCGGCTGTTCCTCGGCCTGCACGAATATGAATTCGCCTCCCCCTCGCTGACCTATGTGCGCCCCGAACTGGCCGCTCACATGGAGGCACTAAGGGTCCACGGCGTCAACTTCGAATTCGAGAAAACCGGCGACGAGCAGTTTAATGAAGCCGGTTTTCTCGACCCGGATGGCCAGATGGTCACTTTGCTCGAAGCACGAACGTTTTCTCCGCTGCAGGTGACCGCCACCGAAGAAAGCCTGTGCGGCCATTTTTCCGAGTACACGATTCCCACCCGGAATATAGAAACCGCGATCGAGTTCTGGGAGCCTTTGGGTTTTGTAACGACCCATCGGGAGGATAAGCCGTTGCCATCCGCGACGCTGACCAGCGAACCGATCAACCTCGGCTTTTGCCACTCACCCAAACTCCGGACGCCTGCGCTGACCTTCGTCGAACCCGATATGGCCGTACGGATCGCAAAACTTGAGTTCGATGGCCTCGAGGTAAGCCGGGCGGTACCGGGCCGGGAGCCAGCGGATGAAAACGCCGTTCTGCGCTCGCCGGAAGGCCTGATGTTGCAATTATTGACCGGCGATTATTGAATCCGCAATGGTAGCGTCAGCTTGTGCCGCGCAGCTGATCGAGGATCGCCTGGTTTTCCAGCGTCGAGATATCCTCGGTAATCTCGTCGCCTTTCGCGATCGTCCGCAACAGGCGGCGCATGATTTTCCCCGATCGCGTCTTTGGCAAATTATCGGCAAATCGGATATCGTCGGGCCGCGCGATCGGGCCGATTTCCTTGCCGACCCAGCCGCGTAATTCCTTGACCAGTTTCAGCGCTTCATCGCCGACCGGCCGGTCCCCCTGCAACACGACATAGGCGAAAATCGACTCGCCCTTGACCTCGTGCGGCCGACCCACCACGGCCGCTTCGACCACGCGCTCGTGGGCGACCAGCGCCGACTCGACTTCCATCGTGCCGAGTCGATGACCGGCCACGTTGAGCACATCATCGATGCGCCCCATGATCCAGAAATAACCATCCTTGTCGCGGCGCGCGCTGTCACCGGCGACATAAAAACGCCGGTCGAATTTTTCCCAGTAGGTATCCAGGTAACGCTGGTTGTCTCCCCAGATGGTCCTGAGCATCCCCGGCCAGGGTTTGCGAATCACCAGGAAACCGCCCTTGTCCGGGTCGCTCACGGTGTTGCCGTCCTGGTCGACGATATCGGCGAAAATTCCCGGCAACGGGTGCGTGCATGAACCGGGTTTGGTCGCAGTCACGCCGGGCAGCGGGGTAATCATGATTGCGCCGGTCTCGGTCTGCCACCAGGTATCGACGATCGGACAGTTGTCCTTGCCGATTACCCGGCGATACCACATCCAGGCTTCCGGATTGATCGGCTCTCCCACCGTCCCCAGCAACCGGATACGGGACAAGTCGTACGCGGCGGGCACCTCATCGCCGAATTTCATCAGGGCGCGTATCGCCGTTGGCGCGGTATAAAAAACCGTGACCCCGTGGTCCTCGCAGATTTTCCAGAAACGGCCGCTATCGGGAACCGTTGGCGCGCCTTCGTACATGACGATCGTCGCACCGGCAGCCAGCGGGCCATAGGCCACGTAGGTATGGCCGGTCACCCAGCCAACATCGGCCGTGCACCAGAACACGTCATTGTCCTGCAGATCGAATACCCACAGGTTGGTCAGCTTGGCGTTTAGCAGGTAGCCGCCACAGGCGTGCTGAATACCTTTGGGTTTGCCCGTCGATCCCGATGTATACAGCAGGTATAGCGGATGCTCGGCGTCGAGCCATGCCGGTTCGCATTGATCGCTTTGCCCGGCAATCGCCTGATGCCACCAGATGTCGCGGCCGTCTTTCATCGGGATGTCTTCACCGCTGCGGCGCAGGACGATGACTTTTTCGATGGTCTTGCACCCGCTTGCCAACGCCTCGTCGGTGGCCTGTTTGAGTTGCACGACATTGCCGCCGCGATGACCGCCATCTGCGGTGATGACCAGGCGCGCACCGGCATCTTCTATGCGGTCGCGCAGCGAGTTGGCCGAAAAACCACCGAATACCACCGAATGAATGGCGCCGATACGTGCGCAGGCCTGCATCGCAACGACCGCTTCCGGAACCATCGGCATGTAAATGACGACCCGGTCGCCTGCGACTATACCCAGCGCCTTCAGCCCATTGGAGAATCTGCAGACCTCGGCGTGCAGATCGCGATAACTGAGCCGCCGGACATCACCCGGTTCGCCTTCGAAAATAATCGCCGTTTTGTTACCATGTTCGGCCAGGTGTACATCCAGGCAGTTGTAAGAAACGTTGAGTTCGCCGTCACTGAACCAGCGATAGTTCGGCGCATCGCTTTCGTCGAGGACAACCTTGAACGGCTTGTGCCAGTGCAGGTGTTCCCGCGCCAGGTTCGCCCAGAATTCCTGCGGGTCTTTCTCGGCCTGAGCGCATAATTCCTGATAGCGCTGCGCATCGATGCGCGCATTGCCGACAAATGAATCCGCAGGCGGAAACTCGCGCTCTTCGTGAAGAATGGACTGGATATCCTGGTTTGACATGCCTGGCTCCTGGCGGCTTTTTTTGCAGCATACCGTTGCGCTATCCGGCAGGCCAGCGGGCGGGCCGGATACCCGAATCAGGCCGTCTCGAGCAGGCCCCTCATCATGGCCGTCACCCGCTCCAGGTAGGCAGCGCCAAACAGGTTCAGGTGATTGAGCAAGTGGTAGAGCTGGTACAGGCGACACCTGGGTCCGACCCCCTCCGGCAAGGGCCACTCTTCTTCATAGGCTGAATAAAAAGCCTCGCTGAAACCGCCAAACAGGCGGGTCATCGCCAGATCGGTCTCGCGATCGCCATGATAAACGGCCGGATCGAAAATCACCGCCCGCCGGTCGGCCAGCACCGCCTGGTTTCCTCCCCACAGGTCTCCATGCAGCAGCGACGGGGGCGGTCGATGCGAATCGAGCAAGTGATCCAGCCGATCGTACAGCCGGTCGCCCAGTTCCTGCAGCGGGCCAGCAAAACCGTTTGCAGCCGCCATTTCAAGCTGCGGCCGCAAACGGCATTGCCGGTAAAAATCGGTCCAGTCGTCGTTCGCCGTATTGATCTGCGGCGTGCTGCCGATGAAGTTGTCCGCGGGCCAGCCATGGACTTTGCCCTGGCAGCGGTGGAGCCGTGCCAGACTGCGACCGAGGTCCCGATCCTCGCGCGATCCGCCGCTCGACATATCCAGCCATTCGAGCAGCAGGAAACTGAGCCGATCGTCACCGGCATAGGCGATGACCTCGGGCACCCGGATGGTTTCGGTTTGCCTGATCGCCGCCAGCCCGTCGGCTTCCGCCGCGAACATCGGCAGCGACCGGGCATCGTTCAATTTCAGAAAAAGCGGACCGCGATCGGTCTCGAGACGGTAGCTGGCATGAATATCGCCGCCGGTGACGGCTTGCAGACCGGTTTTTTCAGAAATGCCTATACCGGTTGCGGAACGGACCAGATCAAACAAGCTGTCATGATCACGCGTCATTCCAGGAGCCTGTCTGACTTCGGGTTATTCTGCGGTGTCAGCGGGAAACTGGTCTGCCAGTCTGCGCGCCTGGCTCGATAGCGTCTTGCCAAAACCGGCTTCTGCATAGATCGCATCCAGGGCATCCGTATCGGGCGCCAGCCGCCGCAGGCTGTCATCATCGAGCGCCAGGTCCATATCGCAGGCGATCCGGGTCAGTCGCCGGGCGAAAAACGCAACGTCGCGGTTTTCGTCCAGCGCTTTCACGATCCGCGCCGCGCCCCTGATCGAAAGGCCCTGCACCTGGTCGAGATCCGCATACAGCGCCTCGAGGTCGGCAAACCTGCCCAACAGCTTTTCCGCGGTTTTTGCACCGACGCCGGGGACGCCGCGGATGTTGTCCACGCTGTCGCCGGTCAGCGCGAGGAAGTCGGCGATTTGTTCCGGGTGCACGCCGTAATATTCCTTGATGCCCTCGTATTGCAGTCGCCTGCGGCCGGCAAAATCCCAATACTCATCGCCCGGCCGCAACAATTGGGCCAGGTCCTTGTCGCGGGTAACGAATATCGAGCGGCCGTCTCTTTCCCGCCACCAGGCGGCAAGGCTGCCGATGATATCGTCGGCCTCGTAACGATTGCTGGAAAAAACCGGCAGCCCCATCGCCCGGGCAACCGCCTTGCACCGGGAAAACTGGTTTTTGAGCTCTTCCGGCGCGGGCTCCCGGTTGGCCTTGTATTCGGGGTAGATCTCGTTGCGAAACGAACTGCTGAGGCTCTCGTCAAAAGCGATGCCGATATGAGCCGGTTTTTCCAGTCGCAAAAGCTCGCCGAGAAACCTCGAAAAGCCGAACAGCGCGTTGACCGGCTGGCCGTTGCCATCGGTCATGCTCTCCGGTGACACCGAATACCACGCACGAAAAATATAGATACTGGCGTCTACCAGGTGAAGGGGCGGACGAACGGTGGTCGTTCTTGCAGACGAAGACCCGGCTGGCACAGCTCAGGCCCAGGCGCCCGCGAGTTCATTTTCGGCCAGGTGATCCTTTAGCCGCGCATGCAGCGGGCTGCTGCGCGGGAAGTGGGCCAGCAGGTATTCCATTTGATCGGCCATCACCAGGCGACCCTTGAGGTAGATGTACTCCGCGTAGTTCGGGATAAAGGGAATCGCCAGCAACTGCATCCTTGCCTGCTCCGGCGTCATGTCGGCCTTGTGATTGTTGCACCGGCGACAGGCGGTCACCACATTGTTCCAGGAGTCCGTGCCGCCCTGGCACAACGGCGTAACGTGATCGCGCGACAAATCCCCGTCACTGAATCGCTTGCCACAATACAGGCAAAGCCCGGCATCGCGTCGAAACAGCGCATGGTTGGACAATGGCGGCACATAGTGATCGCGCACTTTCCCCATGATATGGGTATTGCCCAGGGTGGCGATGATGGAATTGACATCGATCAGGCTGCGTCTTCCGGTTTGCGCGCAATATCCGCCATGCAAAGTGTAAAGGAGGCTGCCGCAGGCGTATGAAACACGCCCGCAGTGATAAAGACGCACTGCGTCCCGGTAGTCCACCCACTCGAGCGGCATGCCGGAAACATCGGTGCGCAGGACTTGTTGGCGTAGCGATACGGCCATTTGCGCGGACCCCGATGATCTGTTGCCGCTTCATCTTGCCGAAACCGGCGGCAAATGAAAACCCGTTTCGGCAATCCGCGGTTCAAACGGGAGGAAAAAACCATTATTGTGTCGTCTGCCCGCAGACCGGCCGGCCAAAAACAGGAGACTTGAATGGCGCTCGCACTGGGAATAATCAAGGAAACCCTGCCAGGGGAAACACGGGTCGCGATGATTCCCGAAGTGGCGGCGAAATTCTCTGCGCTGGGAGCGAAAATCCTTATCCAGCAAGGTGCCGGGGACAAAGCGGGCATTCCGGACAGTGAATATTCGGAGCACTGCGAATTGCTGGCCACGGCTGAGGAAGTCCTTTCCCAATGCGATGTATTGCTGGCCGTTCAGCCGCCATCGGTCGAGGTCGCCGGTGCGCTGGAAAAAGGCAAAGTGGTCATCGGCTTTCTCGCCCCGTTCCGCGAGAAAGAATTGTTGCAGACATTGCGCGACCAGGGCCTGACCGCGTTTGCGATGGAGTTGATCCCGAGAATCTCGCGGGCGCAGTCCATGGACGCATTGTCTTCACAGGCGGCTATTGCCGGCTACAAGGCCGCGCTGATCGGGGCCAGCACGCTGGACAAGTTTTTCCCGATGCTGACCACGGCAGCCGGCACGATCCGGCCGGCGAAAGTCCTGGTCATCGGCGCCGGCGTTGCCGGTCTCCAGGCATTGGCGACCGCGCGCAGGCTGGGGGCGGTCGTCGAAGGCTACGACGTGCGCTCGGCGACGCGCGAGCAAATCGAATCGCTGGGCGCCCGCTTCGTCGATACCGG
>JAZFYI010000093.1:0-30425 GCA_036443455.1 Gammaproteobacteria bacterium | reverse complement strand
CCGACAGGAACAGCAGCCGTGCAGTCTCGGCGCCATTGGCGCTGAGCACGACCGCCTTCGCCTTCTGCAGGTGTTGGCGGCCTTGCAGGTCGTAATAGATCACGCCGGTCGCACGCCCTTGTTTATTGGTATCGACGCGCACGACATTGGCGCCGGTGCGTATTTCACAGACACCGGTCGCCTCCGCCTGCGGGATCATATTGAACAAGGTCGAAGACTTGGCGCCCATCTCGCAACCGAAACCCATGCAGAATCCGCAATGTACACAAGCGGCCCGGCCATCATAGGGCACCGAGTTGATCGCCATCGGCGCGGGAAAAGGATTAAGGCCGAGCTCGAACGCGCCTTTTTCGAACAACACGCCGGAGGATTTGACCGGCAACGGGGGCATCGGATAAGGCTTCGATCGATGCGGCTCGTTCGGATGCGCGCCGGCCAGCCCGGAAACGCCGATCTCCCATTCCACCTTCGTGTAATACGGTTCCAGCTCCTCATAGGAGATCGGCCAGTCGGCCAGCGCCGCGCCGGGAATGTCGCCGTGCACAGTTTGTTCTTGAAAATCCACCGGGTGGAAACGCCAGTAATTGGCGGTGAAATGCACGCTGCTGCCGCCGACGCACTGGGCGTAAAGCATGTTCGGATAGTCGGGATGGAAGTCCGTCTCCTCATCGGCGCTGTGGCGGAAGGATTGCGGCGGGACCCCATTGGCCTGCATCAGCTCATTGGCGAACCAGTAGGCCAGTTCATCGTGATGAAAATCGCCCTGCTTCATGTACGGGCCGCGTTCCATGACGACGACGCTGTGCCCGGCCTGCGACAACTCGCGCGCCAGGACCCCGCCGGCGGCGCCGGAACCGACGATAACGAAATCCACTTCCTCGCTGGTCTTGTCTGTTTTCCCCGGCACGGTCAGCCCTCCTTGCGATATCTGGCGGCGATGGCCTCAAAGCCTGGATAGTCACGGTCGTAGTAACCGAAAGGCGGGTGAAAGACGTGACGGTCTTCGAAGCCCATCAGCTCCCAGCCTTGTTTCTGAAAATTGCCGCCGTAAGACGGCAAAGCAAACATGCCGACGTGGGTCAGGAAGCGGACGAAGCCAAAAAAACCGCTATCGACCTGGGTGGCAAAAAATTCCTGCTGAACGGATTTTTCGGCACTGGCAAATGACGCTTCCTGCGGCCAGGCATCGCTAAAAGCCTGGGCGAACCCCTTCAGGCCGGCGACAAAGTCATCGGCGCCGGATTTCGCAAAACCGGTCATCGCCCGGTCGATAAACACGACCACCTTCGCCTCTCGAGCACCCGGCCCTGCGCCCTCGCTCGGGATAATGTGGGCACAGATTGCATCGATCAGCGCAGCATCCGCAGCCGGGAAAAACTCGAAGCTTTCCTCCACTTCACCGCTGGCGACACGGTGTGCTGCATTTGCCGCGGCGGCGATCGCCGGAAAATTCGCGGCCAGCCAGGCCGCCCCGAATACGCCACCGGAGCGGGACAGAAAATCGCGCCGCGAAATCGTTCCATTGCTCATGACCGGTATCTCCTGCCCTTGCAATTTAGACTGAGTATGAACGAGCAAGACCGGCTTCGCCAGTGGGCCCGATGCTTGCGGTATAGTCCGCCGTGCCCGTAATCAACGTGGAGGGACCTGTGGCGGTATACCGGATACTCACCCTCGATGGCGGCGGCATCCGCGGCCTGCTCAGCGCCGTGCTGATGGATGAACTCGACCGCCGGCGCCCGGGTTGGCTAAGCCAGGTGGACATGATCGCCGGCACATCGACCGGTGGAATCCTGGCGCTGGCGCTGGCGAACGGCATGCAGCCGGCGCAACTCGTCGAGCTGTATTACGCGCTGGGTCCGATCATCTTCAAGGACAACCTGTTCGACGACGTGCGCGATCTCGGACGAATGATCGGCGCCGATTACCCGACCAAACATTTGCGTGGCGAACTGCGGAAAATTTTTGCGGACACGCGTCTGCAAGACCTGGACAAGCGCGTCCTCATCACCGCTTTCGATCTCGATAGCGAAGCCGCGTCGCCCGAAGAGAGATGCTGGAAACCGAAGTTTTTTCACAACTTTCCCGGCGCCGACAGCGATGGCGAACAGCGTTTGGCCGATGTGGCGCTTTATACCAGCGCGGCGCCGACCTACTTCCCATCGGTCGATGGTTATATCGACGGCGGCGTGGTCGCCAACCACCCGGGCATGGTGGCCTTGTCGCAGACCCAGGACGAGCGCAGCGAAATTCCGGATCGGCCCCGGGTTGCCGAGATCAGGCTGTTGTCCATAGGCGCCGGCCGCGTGCTTTCGTTTATCAAGGGGCCGACCCACAATTGGGGACTCGTGCAATGGGCCAAGCCCTTACTCAACCTGATGCTCGATGCGGTTTCCGGCGTGCCGGATTTCCAGTGCCGGCAAATGCTGGGTGCGAATTATCACCGGCTGAATTACACTTTTGCCGATGGCAAAGGCATCGGCCTCGGTGAATGGAAGAAACGCGACCGCCTGATCGAAATCGGTCGCCAGGAAATGCTCGAAGAACTCGATGCCGCCGCCGACTGGCTGGCCGGACACTGGCCCGACGAGTCGACGCAGCACCAGGAATAAAACATCGTCATGCAGACCGACCATACACTCGCAAACTGTCGTGCGTTGATTACCGGCGCCAGTGGCGGCATTGGCCGGGCGACAGCCAGTGCGCTGGCGAAAAAAGGCGCTCGCCTTGCGCTGCACGGAAACAGCAACAGCAAGAAACTGGATAGCCTGCTTGCCGAACTGCCGGGCGAGAAACATATCGCGTTGATCGCAGACCTGGCTGAACCCGATGAGTGCCGCCGGATGGTCAGCGCCGCTGCGGCCGGGATCGGCGGCATCGATCTGCTGGTCAATAACGCCGGCGTATTTTTCGATCATCCGCCAAAGACGACCGACAGTTCCCACTGGCAGCAAAGCTGGCAGCAAACCCTGGCCGTCAATCTGCTGGCGCCTGCGATCCTGTGTCACGCGGCAGCGGCGATCATGGAGAAAAACGGCGGCGGCAAGATCATCAACATCTCCTCGCGCGGCGCCTTTCGCGGCGAACCGAACGCACCGGCATACGGGGCCAGCAAGGCCGGGCTGAACTCGATGAGCCAGTCGCTGGCCCAGGCGCTGGCTGGCAGTAACATAATGGTTTATGCCATCGCCCCCGGGTTCGTGGAAACCGAGATGGCGTCCGCGTTGCTCGGTGGCCCGGATGGCGACGCCATCCGCGCACAAAGCCCGCTGGGACGCGCGGCGAAACCGGAAGAAATAGCGGCCACGATCGCCTTTTTGGCCGGACCGGACACCGATTACCTGACCGGCACGATCATCGACATCAACGGCGCATCATATTTAAGAAATTAGGAGATCTGACGCATGGACCCACGATTTTTTCTCACGATATTCGGCACCGTTTTCCTGGCGGAGATTGCCGACAAAACCCAACTCGCCACCTTGTTGTTCGCCACGGATGCCCGCTATAGCAAATGGCTGGTGTTTGCCGCCTCGGCACTGGCGCTGGTCGTGGCATCGGGCATCGCCGTTTTTGCGGGCAGCCTGCTGAGTCAGTCGCTGAACGAGAAACTGGTCGGCCGGGTAGCGGGTAGTATTTTTATTCTCGTGGGCATCTGGACGATCGTCCGGAGTTAACAAACTGATGCAGGAAGGAACATTGAAAAAGACTTACGCCGGCGGTTGTTTTTGCGGGCAGCTGCAATTCGAATTCGATGGCCCCAGCTTATGGTGCGCGCATTGCCATTGCACGATGTGCAGGCGATCTCATGGCGCGCCGTTGGTGACCTGGGTTGGCGTCGATGAGCAAAAATTCAGGCTGAACGACGATTCGACGCTGCGCTGGTTCGCGTCGAGCACGGACGCCAGGCGAGGTTTTTGCTCACGTTGCGGCAGCACCGTGTTTTTCGCCTCCACCCGTTGGCCGGGTGAAATTCATATCGCCAGGGCTGCGATCCCGGGCGACATCGACAGGCAACCGCAGTGTCACGCGTACTGGGAATCTCACGTGAACTGGGCCAACGTGGACGATCATCTCGAACGCAAGGAAAGTACCACCGCCTAGAATTTCCAGTCATCTACCTTGAGCGCATCGAGGCGCGCCGCTTCCGCCTCGCGCAACTGCTCGGCTTCTTCTTCGGTGAACAATCGCGCGGCAACGGCGTTGTCGATGCGCTCCGCCAGCGAGTGTCCGCTTACCAGGTCGATACGCTGCGCTTCTTTCAGTTTCGCTTCCAGGGGCTGGATGGCAATCACCCGCTGCAGGGCGTGTTCGAGCCGTCCCAGCTGCGTGTCGATATCGTCGGTGATATACATGCCTTGCGTCAGCCGCTCGCGAATTACAGATGGGATGACGATGCTTTCCGCGATACATCTCTCCAGTTCATCGGAGGGTTTTTTATAGGTCCTGCCAAAAGGAAAAATCCAGCGTTTTAGCAAGCGGCCAATCCAGCGGTTGGGAAAATTATTGAACACATCGCCAAACGCCTGCTCGATCCGGTACAGGCAATCCTGAACCGCCCATTGCGCCACCTGCAACTCGGTCTCGTCATGCTGATGATTGTCAAAATGCTTGAGTACCGTCGAAGCGATATACAACTGGCTGATGATATCGGCCATGCGCCCGGACAGCATTTCACGTCGCTTGAGTTCGCCACGCAAAAGCATCAGCAAGATATCGGTGCTAAACGCGAACGCGGCGCTCATCCTGCTCAGCTGGCGGTAATAACCCCGCAACGGCCCCAGCTTTCTCGCCACCGGCACCAGCAAGCTGCCGGTCCAGGCGTGCACGAGCGTGCGCACCGCGTTGCTGGCGGTAAAGCCCATGTGCCGCACCAGCACCTTGTCGAAACTCATCAGGCCGGCGTGTTCGTCGCTGTTGCCGACCGCCTCGATCTCCGAACGAAAGTACGGGTGGCAACGCACGACACCCTGGCCGAATGTCATCATGCTGCGGGTCAGAATATTATGCCCTTCGACCGTAATACCCAGCGATGGGAATTTGGCGTACTCGCCGATAATATTGCGCGGCCCGAGACAAACCCCGGCGCCGCCGTGTACATCCATCGCGTCATTCATGACCTGGCGATTACGCTCGGTCAGGTTGTACTTGACGATGGCCGCAATGACCGCCGGTTTGTGGCCTTCGTCCAGCGCGCCCAGCGTCACCGTTCGCGCCGCATCCATGGCATAGGTATTGCCGGCAATCCGGGCCAACGCCGCCTGCACCCCCTCGAAGGTCCCGATATAGGTCTTGAACTGGTAGCGCAACCTGGCATAAGCGCCGGTTACCCGTGTGGCCAGCTTGGCCGAGGCGGTGGTCAGCGCCGGCAGCGATATGGAACGGCCATCGGACAGGCTTTCCATCAGCATGCGCCAGCCGTTGCCTGCCTGCGCCGCGCCGCCGATGATCGCGTCGAGCGGTACGAACACATCGCTGCCGCGAACCGGCCCGTTGTGAAAGCCCATGTGCAACGGATCATGACGGCTGCCGATTTCGACGCCCGGCGTATCGGACGGGACCAGCGCTACCGTAATGCCGAGGTTTTCCCGGTCGCCCAGCAACTGATCCGGGTCGTAGAGTTTGAAGGCGACGCCGATCAGCGTAGCTATCGGCGCCAGCGAGATATACCTTTTATCGAAATTAAGGAGCATACCCAGGACGTCTTTTTTGCCCTGGTATTCCCGTTTGCAGATGATGCCGCTATCGGGGATGCTGCCGGCGTCGCTGCCGGCTTCCGGTGCGGTCAGCGCAAAGCACGGAATCTCCTCGCCGCTGGCCAGGAGTGGCAGGTAGTGGTTTTTCTGCTCCTCGGTTCCATATTTGAGCAACAATTTGCCCGGACCAACGGAATTGGGAATCATGATCGTCAGCGCGCCGGCAATGCTGCGGCTGGCGACTTTCATCACGACGGCTGCGTGACCATACTGTGAAAACCCCTTGCCGCCATATTGACGGGGGATCACCATGCCAAAGAAGCCGGCCTTTTTGAGCAAGTCCCACGCCGCCGCGGGCAAATCCCGGCTGCCGATATTGACATCGTAATCGTTGATCAGCGCACACAGTTCCTCGACCGGCCCATCCAGGAAATCGATTTCCTCGTCATCGAGGCTCGCGGGTCTGGCCTTCAACAGGCGCCGCCAGTGCGGTCTTCCGCTGAACAATTCGGCATCCCACCAGGTCGTGCCGGCGTCCAGCGCCGCTTGCTCGGTCGGGGAAATGGCGGGCATGGAACTGCGATACAGACGAAATATCGGCTCTCCCAGCAATCGGCAGCGCAGCAGCGGAATCCCGAGCACGATCATCGGCGCCAGGTACAAAACCCAGACCACCAGCTTGGCCGGCCAGGAGACATCGGCGAATTGTGCAAACAGCCCGAGCAGGGCGATACCACCGAGCATCCATGCTATAAGCGGAGCAGCGAGATAAATCAGGGTAAGAAAAAACACCAAAAGCAGTGGCCACCACAGCCAGCCGCTTAGCAGATATTCCATCCAGACCTCCAGTCAAGCCCCGGGTCTTCCCTCCCCGGAGCGGGGCAGTGGGTTTATTCTAGCAAACACTGGGCGTCACTCTCAGTGCAAAACGGCATGTTTGGCGTTTTTTTTATTCCGCGTCCGGTTGATTTTCCGGTTCGGCTCTTTGAAACGCCGCGGATTGGCCGCAATTTTTTTCGATGCGTGTCAGCGTCGGAAATGCCGTCAGATCGCAATGGTAACGCCGCGCATTGTATAGCTGCGGAACCAGGCAGCAGTCGGCAAGACCCGGCGTGTCGCCATGACAAAACTGCCCGCTTTGCCCGCCGGTTGAAAGCAGTTGCTCGAGCGCCGTGAATCCCTTCGTTATCCAGTGCCGGTACCAGTCGTCGAGTTGCTGCTGGTCAAAACCGGCCTGACGTTCGAGGTATTGCAGTACACCCAGATTGTTCATCGGTTGCATCTCGTCCGCGATCAGGTAGGCGAGGCCGCGAACCCGGGCCCGACCGCTGGCGGACCCCGGCAACAACGGTGGCCGGGGGTATTTTTCGTCCAGGTATTCGATGATCGCCAGCGACTGACGCAGTACGATATCGCCATCTACCAGCACCGGCACCAGGCCCTGCGGATTGATCTTCAGATATTCCGCACTTTTTTGTTGACCCCCATCCCTGACCAGGTGCACCGGCACGCTCTCGTAATCCAGGTTCTTCAGGTTGAGCGCGATGCGCACTCGATAGGCAGAACTGCTGCGCCAGTATGTGTAAAGCTTCATTTCCCCGGGCCGGCGTAGCGGACGATGGTCTGTTCGATGCTGCCAAAAATACTCCGTCCCTCGGCATCCAGCATTTCAATCCGCAGGCTATCGCCGAAGCTCATGAACGGTGTAGCCGCCTTGCCATCGGCGATGATCTCGAGCACGCGTTTTTCCGCGAGGCAGGAAGCGCCGACCGATTCATCCTGGTTGGCAATGGTGCCGGAACCCACGATGCAACCGGCGGACAGCGGTCTGGTCGTCGCCGCATGGGCGACCAGGCGCGCGAAACTGAACTGCATGTCCACGCCGCAATCGGGCCGGCCGAACAACTCGCCGTTGTAATGGGTCAGCAGCGGCAATGCGACCTTGGCGCCCGCCCAGGACTGACCGAGTTCATCCGGGGTGACCAACACCGGTGACAAGGCCGAGCGCGGCTTGCTGACGACAAAACCGAAACCCTTGCCCAACTCGTTGGGTATCAGGTTGCGCAGGGAGACATCGTTGATCAGTCCGATCAGCTGGATGTGACCGAGCGCATCCTGCTCGGACACGCCCATCGGCACATCGTCGGTCACGACGATGACTTCCGACTCGAAATCGATGCCGGATTCTTCGCTGGCGACGACCACGTCCTCGCGTGGTGCGAGGAAACGGTCGGACACGGCCTGGTACATCAATGGGTCATCGAGAAAGCTGGGCGGCATTTCGGCGCCGCGCGCGCGCCTGACGCGTTCGACATGGGCGAGATAAGCGCTGCCATCGAGAAACTGGTAGGCCCGTGGCAGCGGCGACGCGAGCTCGGCCATATCCAGCGGCTGGCTGCCGGCCAGATCGCCGGCGCAAAGCGCCCGGTATGTCTCGGCGAGTAACGGCGACTTTGCCTGCCAGTCATCGAGCGCCGCCTGCAAGGTCGCGGCGATGTCGCCGACTTCGGCATAGCTGCCCAGGTCCCGATCGACGACAATCAGCGTGCCATCCCGACCGCCCTTTTTCAGTGACGCCAGTTTCATCTCATGGTCTCCTTGCGGTCAGTGCAGCTTATTGGATTTGGGCGCTACCGGGTAGCCCGGCGGTCTGTCGGAATGTCAGGAGCCGCTTTTCCAGGAATCGACATAGGCGGACCATTCGATTCCGTGCGCTTGTTCCGATACAAACAGTTCATCCCGCGTATCGAGCATGACGGCAACCTCGTTGGTCCCCTCCTTCGGTTGCTCGAACGCCCTCTCCAGCGCCTTCGGATGAGGTCCATGGGTGAAACCGCAAGGATGCAGCGTGATCATTCCCGGGTGGATATTATCGCGCGAGAAGAATTCGCCCGCGTGATAAAAAAGCACTTCGTCGAAATCGTCGTTGGCGTGAAAAAAGGGTATTTTCAGCGCGCCTTTATCCGTTTCGAACGGCCTGGGCACGAAGGTACAAATGATAAAGCGGTTCGCCATGAAGGTCGTATGCGCCGATGGCGGCAAGTGGTAGCGATGACTGAGCAGTGGACGGATATCACGCCAGTTGATCCGGACCACGGCGAGGTCGCCATGCCAGCCTACCGCATCCAGCGGATTGTACGGGTATGTGATTTTGCTGATCTCGCCACCGCGCTTGACCCGGATGGTCCACTCCTCGTCGGTCTGCTGCGCCTTGAACGCGTCGTTGATTTCCGGCACATCCAGCATCGCCTGATCGAAAATCGCGTGCGCCCCCAGCAGCCCCTTGTCAGGCAGACGGTAACTGTCGTTTGTCGCTTCGATCAGCAAGGCCCGCACCGGCTTTTCGACATTCATTCGCCACATGGTTCCACGCGGGAGCACGATGTAATCGCCATCGCGAAATTTCAGGTGGCCATAGTCGCAAAAAAGATCGCCGCTGCCCGCGTGTACGAATATCAGTTCATCGCCATCGCTGTTCCTGGCGAGATGATCCATATCGGCGTCGAGCGACCAGTAACGAAACTTGACCGCGGCATTGTGCAACAAGGGTGTGGCGTCCCACGGCGACGGGCCGCTGTTTTCCAGCCCGTTCGTGTCGAACGCCCGTGGGCGCAGCGGCCCTTCAAAGCCCGACCAGGCCGTCGGCGGGCGCTTGTGGTACATGTGCGTGGCCGGGCCGAAGAAACCTTCCTTGCCAAGTTCACGCTCATAGGTACCCGCCGGCAGGTCGGCATGGGCCTGGCGGGAGGCATTGCCTTCGACGCGAGGCAGGGAAATCCATTTTTTCATGACTTTTCCTTATGCAAGGCCGGGCGCAACGCTTCAAATCACCCCGCGGCGTTCCTGGTCTCGCTCTATGGAGTCGAACAAGGCCTGGAAATTGCCCTCGCCAAAACCATCGTTGCCCTTGCGCTGAATGACCTCGAAAAAGATCGGCCCGATGCAGGTCTGGGTAAAGATCTGCAGTAGCAGTTGCTTGCGGGTTTGTTGATCGGCGTCGATCAGGATGCTGTTGCTGCGCATCCGCTCGAGGTCTTCCTGGTGACCCGGTATGCGCTCGTCGATCATCTCGTAATAGGTATCCGGCACATCGAGAAACTCCAGGTCGTTGGCGCGCAGGCCTTCCACGGTCGCGTAGATGTCATCCGTGAACAGGGCGATGTGCTGAATCCCCTCGCCCCCGTATTCATCGAGGTATTCCTGGATCTGCGATTTGCCGGCGGCCGATTCGTTGATCGGGATGCGCACCTGGCCATCCGGGCTGGACATGGCCCGGGAATGGAGACCGGTTTTCGCACCCTTGATATCGAAATATCGAATTTCGCGAAAATTGAACAAGCGTTCGTAGAAACCGGCCCACTCGTCCATGTTGCCCGTATACACGTTGTGGGTCAGGTGATCGACGAGCGTCAGACCCAGGCCGGTCGGGTCGGGGTCGGCGCCGGCTATGGGCTCGTACTCATCCGCATAGACCGACTGCTCGCCGTATTTGTCGACCAGGTAAAGAATACTGCCACCGATCCCCTCGATGCGGGGAATATCCAGCGCAAGGGTTGCGGGCTTTGTCTCGAACGCCTGCGCACCTTTTTCCAGCGTTGCCTGGTAGACGAAATCGGCGTCCTTGACGCGCATCGCAAAACCGCAGGCACAGGGGCCGTGGATGGCGGCAAAATCCCTGGCGAAACTGCCCGCCTCGTCATTGAGCAAAAAAACGCAGTCGCCCTGCTTGTACATCGTGATGTTTTTGCTGCGATGCCGGGCCACCGCGCTAAAGCCGAACTGGGCGAACAGTTTTTCCAGGACCGCGGTATCGGGAGCGGCAAATTCCACGAACTCGAATCCATCGATGCCCATCGGATTATCGAACTGCTCAGTCATTGCCTTTCTCCCGAATAGCCGGTCGCCAAACCAGGAACATCCCCAAGGTCGATCTTGCCTTTGCGCCGGGTCTGGGTTAAATTAGTTACATATGTAACCATTATACTCGTGAATTTGGTTTACGCCAAGCCGGAATGGCCCCGACATGGAAAACTCCGAACTTTTGAATCTAGAGGAATTCCTGCCCTATCGCCTGTCCGTGCTGTCCAATACGGTCAGCCGGGGCATTTCGGCCGCTTACGTGGACCGCTTCGGGCTGAGCATCAGGGAGTGGCGGATCATCGCGGTTTTGGGGCGCTACCCCGGCCTGTCGGCCGCCGAGATCGTCAAGCTGACGGCAATGGACAAGGTCGCCGTCAGCCGCGCGGTTAGCCGGTTGACCGGTAGCGGACGCCTCGAAAGAAGCCTGTCGGATGCCGACAAGCGGCGCTCTGTGCTGGTGCTGAGCCAGGAAGGCAAACGCTTGTTCGACCAGATCTCGCCGCTGGCAAAGAGCTATGAGAAACGCTTGCTCAAGTGCCTGGCCAGGGAAGACCAGGACCGGCTGTCAGACATACTCGATAACCTGCAAAGACGGGCGAGAGCCCTGCGCGCACCGGACTGACCGGCCCGCATATCACCCGGGATCGCGGATTCGGGGCTATAGCTCGGTCCGGACATCCAGCAGCTCTGGAAACAGCCGCTGATCCAGGCCTTTGCGCAGGAAGTCGACCCCCGAGGAACCACCGGTACCCATGCGGTAGCCGATGATTCGTTCCACGGTCTTGATATGCCGGAACCGCCAGAGCTGGAAGTTCTCTTCGAGATCCACCAGTTTTTCCGCCATCTCATAGGCGTCCCAGTATTTTTGCGGCTCCGAGTAAATGACCTTGAACGCGTCGATCACCCGGGGATGGCCCACGCGCGGTACCGACCAGTCCCGGTCGATGACTTCGGTTGGCAAATCGAAGCCCCGACGATGCAAAAAAAGCAAGAACTCTTCGTAAATGCTGGGGCTTTCCAACGCCCGTTTCAGTTCCTCATACACAACCTGGTCGTGTGAATAAACACTGAGGTAATCTTTTCCCTTGTTGCCAAGCAAGAACTCGAGCTTGCGAAACTGGTGCGACTGAAAACCCGATGCGTGACCCAGCGCATCCCTGAATTGCAGATACTCGCTCGGCGTCAGCGTCTCCAGCACCGCCCACTGGTTAAACATCTGCGCTTGCACATGCTTGACCCGGCTCAGTATCTTGGAGCAACGGTCCAGCCTGTCCCGCTGCATAAAGCCGATTGCCGCCTCGAGTTCATGCAGCATCAGCTTCATCCACAGTTCCGCGGTCTGGTGCTGAATAATAAACAGCATCTCATCATGGTGCGGCGGCTTCGAGACCAGGTCCTGGGCATCCAGGATTTTATCGAGCCGCAGATAATCGCCATAGCTCATATCGCCCGCCAGGTCCGTGTGTATCCCTTTTTCCAGTTCACGACGACCCATGGTCGGTATCTCCCTTTTCGTATAAGCCAGGCGCCCGCCACGGACGCTGCACACGATTCTATCACCGGCCCCGCGCTTTGGCTGTTGTGCCGGTCTGTTTTGGCCGCCTGTTGTTGTATAATCCCGCGCACCGCAAGCCACTTGGCTTCTGAGCCGATCAGGCGCCTGGCCGGAAAAGACACACAGCGCCGGGCCTCCGTTGGAGGCCCGGCGTTTGTTACGAGGAAAAGAATGAAGACGATTGCCAAATTCAGCGTGGAGTACGTCCGCTTTATCGATCCGGACGGCAAACCGGTCGGCGAACTGCCGGATTTCGCCGGCGATCACGATGAGATGCTCAAGATGTACAAGCTCATGGCGCTGACCCGCACCTTCGACACCAAGGCCATCAACCTGCAGCGCACCGGCAAGCTCGGCACTTACGCCTCCTGTCTTGGCCACGAGGCGGCGCATGTCGGCACCGGCGCGGCCATGCGGCCCGAAGATTGCCTGGCGCCGATGTATCGCGAGTATGGCATCCAGTTCTGGCGTGGCGTCCGGATGAGCGATGTGCTGTTGTACTGGGGCGGCGATGAGCGTGGTAACGATTTTGCGGACGCACCCCATGATTTTGCCTGGTGCGTGCCGATCGGAACGCAATACATGCACGCCGCGGGCGCAGCCAACGCCTTCAAGCTGCGTGGTGAAAAACGCTGTGCCCTGGCCGTGATCGGCGACGGCGGCACATCGGAAGGCGCTTTTTATGAAGCGCTGAACTTCGCCGGCGTGCGCAAGTTGCCCGCGGTGTTCCTGACCGTGAATAACCAGTGGGCCATATCGGTCCCCCTGCATTTGCAAACAGCCTGCGAAACGCTGGCGCAAAAAGGATTTGCCGCGGGAATCCCGGGCATCCAGGTCGATGGCAACGATGTGATTGCCGTGCGGCACGTGGTTGGCCAGGCCCTGGAACGCGCGCGCAACGGCGATGGGCCGACGCTGATCGAGGTCATGACCTATAGGCTCAGCGATCACACGACGGCCGATGATGCCAGCCGCTACCGTGAGCAGAAGGAAGTCGATGAGGCCTGGCAGGTGGAGCCGATGATCCGTACCCGCAAATACCTGGCCGCGATCGGCGCCTGGGACGACAAGCAAGAGAAGGCCTGGCACAAAGAGTGCGTGCGCCAGGTCGATGAAGCGGTTGAGGAATATCTCGACACGCCAAAAAACACGCCCGAATCCATGTTCGATTTCATGTACGCCGAGTTACCCGAGGCGCTGGAAGAGCAGCGCGAAATCGCCGCGCACTATTTCGGCAAGGGAGGCCATTGATGGCCAAGGTTGCCTTGATCGAAGCCATCACGATGGCGATGGCCTGGGAAATGGAACATGACGACAGCGTCATGATTCTCGGCGAGGACGTTGGCATCAACGGTGGAGTTTTCCGTGCAACGGCCGGTCTGCAGGAAAAATTTGGTGCGGATCGGGTCATGGATACGCCGCTCGCGGAAAACCTGCTGGCCGGGATCTCGGTCGGCATGGCGGCCCAGGGTCTCAAGCCGATCGCCGAAATACAGTTCATGGGCTTCATTTATCCGGCCGTCGACCAGATGATCAGTCATGCCGGCCGCATGCGCCACCGGACCCGGGGCCGTCTGAGCTGTCCGATGGTGCTGCGGGCGCCGTTTGGCGGCGGAATCCACGCACCCGAGCATCATTCCGAAAGCACCGAAGCGATATTCGCCCACATGCCGGGCGTACGCGTGGTGATCCCATCCTCGCCGACCCGCGGATATGGCCTCTTGCTGGCCAGTATTCGCTGTCCCGACCCGGTCGTGTTTCTCGAACCCAAGAGAATTTACCGGATGGCCAAACACGAGGTCGCCGATGACGGCCAGGCCTTGCCGCTGGATGTCTGCTATACCCTTCGCGAGGGTACGGATGTGACCCTGGTCACGTGGGGCGCGATGACCCATGAAACGCTAAAAGCGGCCGATGAACTGGCCAAACAGGGGATCGGCGCCGAAGTTATCGATGTGGCGACGATCAGCCCGCTGGATATCGATACCATACTGGAGTCGGTGGAAAAAACCGGCCGGCTGGTGATCGTGCACGAGGCGGCCAAAAACTGCGGGGTCGGCGCGGAAATCGCCGCGGATGTCGCGGAAAAAGGTCTGTACGATCTCAAGGCGCCGATCAAAAGGGTCACGGGCTTCGACACGGTCATGCCGCTGTTCCGCCTCGAGTATGATTACCTGCCATGCATCGAGAGAATTGTCGACGCCTGTAGAGAAACCATTGAGGAATAATCAGCGCCTCGCCTTGGTTGGCGTTGCATATACCGGGAAAATGCTATGAAGACCTTTATGCTGCCCGATCTGGGTGAAGGACTACCGGAAGCAGAGATCGTCACCTGGCACGTCAAGGAAGGTGACAAGATCAAAGTGGATGAGCCGCTGCTCTCGGTTGAAACAGCCAAGGCGGTCGTCGAGGTTCCATCGCCCTTTACCGGGACGATCGTGAAACTGCACGCCGCCGAAGGCGGCATCGTCGAGACCGGGAAACCGCTCGCGGATTTCCAGGTCGAAGGCGATAGCGAGACTTCGCCGGACAAGGCAGCCGCAGGTAAAAACAGCGGCGATACCGGTACGGTAGTCGGCAACATGCCGACCAGTGACGAGGTTGTCGTGGAGACCGCTGTAGCCGGTGGCAAACGCAAACGCGCCCAGGGACGGGTCAAGGCTGCGCCGGCGGCCCGCGCGCTGGCAAAAAAAATGGGGCTGGACCTGGCATCGGTGCCGGCCAGCGGCAAATTCGGCCAGGTTACCGCGGATGATGTGCGAAAGGCTGCACAGCCCGGACCGGCGACGGCCGTGCCGAGGCCCCTGCCGGTACTCGGCAAAGCGGAACCGCTGCGCGGTCCGCGACGGGCGATGGCACAAAGCATGTCCCTGGCCAGGGACCAGGTGTCGCCGTGTACGATTTTTGACGATGCGGATATCCACGGCTGGCTGAGGAAAAACGATATCACCGCCCGGGTATTGCGCGCGATAGCCGCAGGTTGCAGGGCCGAACCCGGTCTGAATGCCTTTTATGACGGCGAATCCTTAAGCCGCGAGATGCATGGGCGGGTCGATATCGCGATGGCGGTCGATACGCCGGATGGCCTGCTCGTTCCGGTGGTGCGCGACGTCGCCGGCAAAGACGCCACCCAGTTGCGCGCGGATATCAACCGCATCAAGAAAGCGACCCACGAGCGAACGGTGGCGCCCGCCGATATGCGCGATTACACGATCACGCTATCGAATTTCGGGATGATGGCCGGCCGTTACGCAACACCGGTCGTCGTACCGCCCACGGTGGCGATCCTCGGCACCGGCGGAATCCGCCATGATGTCATCGCCGTGATGGGCGGGGTCGAGGTTCATCGCCGGATACCCTTGTCGCTGACCTTCGACCACCGTTGCGTTACCGGGGGTGAAGCCTGCCGTTTCCTGGCCGCGGTCATCGCCGACCTCGGGGCGGAAGAGTAGATCGGATAACGATGCCGGGAACTTGCGCGGTGCAAATAATCCCTGCGCAGAAGACGCCCGGTGAAGTTTTCAATATTTGGCTTTTTCCCGGCCTGATTTGTGTTTAATATTGCCTCGCCGTGAGCACATCGGACACCCACCATGCAGCGTAGACTCTCCGATTCCCGGAGCCGCGTCGTCAGCAAAATCATCTCCCAGGCCGAGAAAGCCGGTTTATCAGGCCAGGACATCGATATTGCCGAATTCATCGATCGGTATTACCGCAATGTCGCGATAGACGATCTGCGTGGCAGCAGCCCGGCCGATCTTGCCGGCGCGGCGCTCAGCCATCTCAACCTTGCCGTCGATCGGCCACCCGGCAAAGCGAAGGTGCGGGTTTACAATCCGACGCGAAAAAGCAATGGCTGGGCATCGACCCATACGATCGTGGAAATCGTCAATGACAATATGCCGTTCCTGGTCGATTCGGCCGGCATGGCAATCAACCGCCTGGGCTATTCCATCCACCTGACCATCCATCCGACCTTCTCCCTCACTCGCGACAATAAAGGCGCTTTGCAGGAAATAGGCAAGCCGGCGCTGCTAAAAAACGGCGATGACAACGAGTCCTTTCTGCGCATAGAAATTGACCGCAGCGCAAAGGAAGAGGAATTCGCCGACCTGGAAAAGGCTTTGTTGTCGAATCTCGGCGATGTACGCAACGCGGTCGCCGACTGGCCGGAAATGCGCGATATGGCGCTGGCCATTGCCGATGAGCTGGACGGTGCTGTGTTGCCACTGAGCGAGCGGGTCATCGACGAGGGACGGGAGATGCTGCGCTGGATGGCGGACAACCATTTCACATTTCTCGGTTATCGCGAATACAAGCTGGTCAAGGGCGAGGACTCCGATGAACTCCACGTGGTTCCGGGATCCGGTCTGGGCGTATTGCGCGGCGAACCGAGGGACGGGTCCGTCGTGGTGTTGAACAAGGACACCCGCCGCCAGGCCAGGTCGAAAGAACTGCTGCTCATTACCAAGGCCAACTCGCCGGCCACGGTCCATCGGAACAGTTATCTCGATTATATCGGCATCAAGGTTTTTGCCGCCGGCAAGGTGGTTGGCGAAAAGCGATTCCTTGGTTTGTTCACATCGACCGCGTACAGCCTCAGCCCCGATGAAATCCCGATGCTGAGATACAAGGTCGAACAAGTCATGCAGAACTCAGGCATACCGGAGATCGGCCATGGCGCCAAGGCCCTGCAACACATATTGCATACCTTTCCACGTGACGAACTGTTCCAGAGTTCGGTCGCGGACCTGATCCGCACGACACTGGGTATTTTTCACCTCCAGGAACGGCAGCGGATCAAATTGTTTGTGCGTCGCGATGCTTTCAGACGGTTTTTCAGTTGCATGGTTTTCGTGCCGCGCGACAGGTACACCACGCAGATCCGGCTGCGCATAGAAGAAATCCTGATGCGCGCCTTCGATGGAAAATCGCTGAAATCCACGGTCCAGCTATCGGAATCCAATCTCGCGCGGGTACACACGATCGTCAGGATCAAGCCCGGCTCCAAACCCAAGGTTTCGATTATCGGAATCGAGAACGAAATCATCGACGCGGTCAGGTCCTGGGAAGATCACCTGCAGGACATACTCGTCGAGCGTTTTGGCGAGGCGCGCGGCCTGCAACTCAAGCAAATGTACGGCGAGCAATTCCCGGTCGCCTACAAGGAAGACGTGACGCCGAGGGAAGCCACCTTCGATATCGAGCGCCTGGCCGCACTGACCGATGAATCCAGCAGCCTGCGGATGAGTCTTTACCGCCCGGAATTTTATGAGAAGAACCAGCTGCGCTTCAAATTATTTCACCGCGAAAATCCGATACCCATTTCGGACGTGTTGCCGATGCTGGAAAACATGGGGCTCAGGGTCATCTCGGAGCAGCCGTATCATGTGCGCCTCGAGGATGATAAAAGCATCTGGATCCAGGATTTCCAAATGGTCTATGAGTCCGAAGCCCTGGTGCCGGCCGAGGTCAACGAGATCTTCCAGGGATCGTTTGCCAACAGCTGGCTGGGTAACGCCGAGAATGACGGATTCAACCGACTCGTGCTCGCGGGCCGCCTCGAGTGGCGAGAAGTCGCCGTTCTCAGGGCTTATTGCCGCTACCTGCTGCAGACCGGTCTGCCGTTCAGTCAAAAATACATGGAGCAGGCGCTTTGCCACCATGTCCTGGTCGCGAAAATGCTGGCCGAATTGTTCCGGGCAAAGTTAAAACCGGGCATCGGCAGTCAGCGGCGCGGTAAAGAGATCGACCGGATATGCGCCGGGATCCGGGAGGCACTGGACCAGGTTCAAAGCCAGGACGAGGACCGGATTCTCACGGCATTTCTGACGGTCATCAAAGCGACTTTGCGCAGTAATTTTTATCAGCCGGATGAGCTTGGCGAGCCAAAGCCGTACATTTCCTTCAAACTCGACCCGCAAAAAATTCCGGAGCTACCCTTGCCACGGCCCCGGTTCGAAATTTTTGTCTATTCGCCCAGGATGGAGGGCGTCCATTTGCGCGGCGGCATGATCGCACGGGGCGGTCTGCGCTGGTCGGACCGGCAGGAGGACTTTCGCACCGAGATACTCGGTTTGATGAAAGCCCAGACGGTCAAGAACACACTGATCGTACCGATGGGCGCCAAGGGCGGGTTCGTCTGCAAGCGGCTGCCCGAAGGGCCGCGTGAAGAAATCCAGCGGGAAGTCGTCGAATGCTACCGGACCTTGATTCGCGGCATGCTGGATGTCACCGACAACCTGGTCGAGGGCAAGCTCGTGCCGCCCAGGCGGGTGGTCCGCCACGATGGCGACGATCCATACCTGGTGGTCGCGGCGGACAAGGGAACGGCGACGTTTTCCGATATCGCCAATTCGGTCGCGCATGACTATGGCTTCTGGCTGGGCGATGCCTTCGCATCCGGCGGGTCGGCCGGCTATGACCACAAACGCATGGGGATTACCGCCAGGGGCTGTTGGGAAGCAGTCAAGAGACATTTTCGTGAAATCGGGATCGATATTCAAAATCACGACTTCACGGTAGTCGGAATCGGCGATATGGCCGGTGATGTGTTTGGCAACGGCATGCTTTTGTCGCGTCATATTCGACTGCAAGGCGCATTCAATCACCTGCATATCTTCCTGGATCCCGATCCGGACCCCGAACGCAGTTTCGCGGAAAGGAAAAGACTATTCGAAACGCCGCGCTCAAGCTGGTCCGATTACGACAAGTCGCTGCTATCCAGGGGTGGCGGAATATTCTCGCGCGCCGAGAAGAGCATCCCGCTGAGCAATGAGGTCAAGGCGATGCTCGATACGGATGCAAACAACATGCGGCCCCAGGAGCTGATTCAAAGCCTGTTAAGGATGCGGGTCGATTTGTTGTGGAACGGCGGTATCGGTACCTATGTCAAGGCCAGGAACGAGAGTCACATCGATGTCGGCGACCGCGCCAATGATGCGTTGAGAGTCAATGCCGATGATTTGCACTGTGCCGTTATCGGCGAGGGCGGAAACCTGGGTCTGACCCAGCTTGGCAGGATCGAGTACGCCCTGGGGAACGGCCACATCAATACCGACTTCATCGATAACTCGGCAGGCGTCGATACCTCCGACAGGGAGGTAAACATCAAGATCCTGCTCAACCTGGTCAAGCGAACCAGGCCGCTGACGGCCAGTCGCCGCGACCGGCTGCTGGCGGCGATGACCGATGAAGTGGCGCAACTGGTATTGCGCAATAATTATTTGCAAACCCAGGCCATCAGCATGATGGAAGCACACGCCGCCGAGCGGCTCAACGAGCATGCTCACTTGCTGGTCGCGATGGAACGTAGCGGCGAGCTGGACAGAGAACTCGAGTTCCTGCCCTCCGATGAAGAAATCAGCGAACGGCGCAAGGCCAACAAGGGATTTACCCGGCCGGAACTATCGGTGCTGCTCAGTTACAGCAAGATTTCGCTTTACCAGCAGCTCATCGATTCGGATGTGCCGGAGGATTCGTTCCTGGCCCGCGAGCTGCATCGCTATTTTCCAAAGCCCCTGCAAAAACATTACACGGAAAGCATGACCGATCACCGCCTGGAGCGGGAGATCATCGCGACGATCGTGACCAACAGCGTGATCAACCGCATGGGCCCGGTATTTTTCCAGCGCGCGCAGGAAGATACCGGTGCGGATGCAGCCGCGGTGGCCCGTTCCTATACGATTGCTCGCGAGATTTTCGACACCCGGAAGATCTGGGAAAAAATCGAATCGCTGGACAACGCGGTTCATGCCAACGTCCAGTACTCGATGATGTTCCAGATTTCGAGACTGTTACGGCATGCGACGCACTGGCTGCTGGCCCATCATCGGGATGCACTCGATATCGAGGCAATGGTTTCCCGCTGCCAGCCCGGGGCACGCATCCTGGCCCGCAAGCTGAACAAACTGTTGAGCGGCAGCGAATCGAAGCGTTACCGGGAATCGACGAAGCTCTACGAAAATATCGGTGTCCCCGAGTCCATCGCAAGATACATGGCGGGAATCAATGCTCTGTATTCTGCGCTGGATATCAGCGAAGTCGCCAACCGGCGAAATGTGGATGTCGAATTTGCCGCGCGCATCTATTTTGAGATCGGCCGCGGGCTGGCGCTGGACTGGATCAGGGATCAGATTGAAAACCTGCATGTCGAAGGCCGTTGGCAGGCGATCGCGCGCGGGACCTTGAGAGACAACCTGTACCAGTTGCAGGCAACGCTTACCGAACAGGTAATACGCAACCATCGCGGAAACAACCCGGTCGACAGGGTCAGCACCTGGCTGACCCGTCACCAGGCGCAGATTTCGCATGCCAACCAGACTCTGGATGACATGCGCATGGGTGGCAACCTGGACTTTGCGACCTTGTCCGTTGCCCTCCAGGAGATCCGCAAGCTGAGCATCCAGTCCTGAGGCGAGCCTGAAACTCGCCGACACATACACCGGTCGGGGCGATGCATGCAGCAATGGTTTCTTCATCGCCGGCAAAACGGTAGGCTTTCCCTACTCTCCCGGAAATTGGTGATCTGATGGATGGTCAACTCCTGCTTCTGCGTCACGGTCAAAGCGAATGGAATCTGCAAAACCGGTTTACCGGGTGGACCGATGTCGATCTGAGCGAGCTGGGTTTGGCCGAGGCCACCAAGGCCGCGGAATTATTGCAGGCGGAGGATCTGCAGTTTGACGTGGCATTCACTTCGGTGCTCAAAAGGGCCATCCGGACACTGTGGGTCGTGCTGGATCTGCAGGACCGGATGTGGCTGCCGGTAATCAGGAGCTGGCGTCTTAACGAGCGCCATTATGGCGCCTTGCAGGGCCTTAACAAGGCGGAAACGGCCGCCAAATATGGCGACGAGCAAGTGCTGGTCTGGCGGCGGAGCTATGCCACACCGCCCCCGGTGCTGGCTCCCGATGATCCGCGGCATCCGCGGTTTGACCCATGCTATGAGGATCTCGATGAAACCCTGTTACCGGCCAGCGAAGCGTTAAAGGACACGCTGGATCGGGTTCGCCCGTTTTGGCAAGGCAGCATACTGCCGCAATTACAAAAAGGCGCCCGGGTCATGATCGTCGCACACGGAAACAGCCTGCGCGCGCTGGTCAAAATGCTCGATGAGATCTCGGATGAGGATATCGTCGGGTTTAATATCCCGACCGGTATTCCGCTGTTATATGACCTGGATGACAAACAACAGCCAGTCGCCAGGCGTTTCCTCGGTGATCCGGAAGCACTGAAGGCGGCAGTCGAGGCAGTTGCCAGGCAAGGCCGCTCACAACAATAAGACGGTCAAACGCACAGCGCCCGGTCCGGGACCATTATTGGCCCGCTGTCTGAATGTGCAGCAACGCCCCGCAATGCTTGCAGTGAACGGCATCCGAATCGTGCCGCGTCAAACCGCAATCGACGCATTCGTAACGCACTTTCTGCGGCCTGAATATTGACCGGACCAGGCCGATAAACAGGGAAATACCGACTATCATGATCAGCACCGACAACAGGCGCCCGGCCTCGCCGATCAGGATAATGTCGCCAAAGCCCGTGGTGGTAAGCGTCGTGACCGTGAAATAGAGCGCGTCGATGTAATTGTTTATTTCCGGGTTAACCCTGACCTGCAGCACGAACACCATCGCCGAAACGACGAAGACGAAGACCATCAGATTGATGACTGAAAAAACGATTTCCTCGTTGCGGGCAAAAAACCGGAAATTTGACCGGAACTCCTGCAACACGCGATAGGAATGAATCAGTCGGAGAGCGCGCATGACTCGCAGGAAGGCGAAGTTCCCGATAACCGCCGGCGCCACCAGTGAAAAAATGACCAGTATGTCCACCAGGGTCAGCGGGCGTATCAAGAACGCCAGGCGGTCCTGGTGGGCCAGCATGCGGGCGAGCAGTTCGACGATCATGGCCCCGCCGATGACATAGTCCGTCACCCTGATCCACGGGGCATCCGCCAAAAAAGTCGTCGCTACAAAAAATGAAATGACCGCCAGGTCAAAACCCAGCAACAGGTAGCGCGACCGCCGTGCGTAACGGCTGTTGCCCTGGTATATCTCCTTGAGATGGCTGATCAGTTGCATCGCTCCGTCCCTGGCTGTTGACAATAAAAAGGCGTTAGTCCGTAACGATCGCGTAACACGGATGATAGACCTTGCCCGGCAATTTCATCCGCTGATCCTCGATGAACCCCGATAGCAGCTTGTCGATCGCCTGCATGATTTTCCGGTCGCCGCGAATCTTGAACGGCCCGTGCTCACGAACCATGCGTATGCCTTCATCCTTGACGTTGCCGGCAACAATACCCGAAAAGACCCGCCGCAGGTTGACCGCCAATTGTGCCGCCGGCAGATCGCTGCGTAGCTCAACCGCCGCCATGCTCCGGTGACTGACGGCGAAGGGTTTTTTCATTTCCATGGGTATCCGCAACAACCAGTTATAATAATAAGCATCCCCGGTTTTACGGCGGTTGGCGGCGACATCGGCAATTGCCCTGGTCATTTGCCTGGCAGCCATAACCGAGTCATTTTCGATAATCCGGTAATGCTGCCTGATATCCTCGCCCAGTGTGTTGACGAGGAATTCATCGACTCGCTGGAAATAGGATCCGCTCCCGGCCGGGCCGGTGAAAATCAGCGGCATTTCGATGGCGTCGTTTCTTTCGTCGCTGAGCACGCCGAGGAGGAATAATATTTCTTCCAGGGTTCCGGCGCCGCCCGGGAAAACCACGATTCCGTGGCCCATGCGCACAAATGCCTCCAGGCGCTTCTCGATATCCGGCAACACGACCAGGTGATTGACAATGGGGTTTGGCGATTCTGCGGCGATGATACCGGGTTCGGTTACCCCGACATAACGGCCATTCTGCATCCGCTGCTTGGCATGGCCAACCGCGGCGCCTTTCATGGGCCCTTTCATCGCGCCCGGTCCGCAGCCGGTGCAAATATCCATGCCGCGCAGTCCAAGCTGATAGCCCACTTCTTTGGAATAGTCGTATTCCCGGGCGTCGATCGAGTGCCCTCCCCAGCAGACGACCAGCCGCGGTGGCGTCCGCAAATGCAACAAGCCTGCGTTGCGCAAAATATGAAAAACCAGGTTCCTTATTCCGCCGGCGGACCGGGTATCGGGCTGATCACTGCCATAAAGTTTGCTGGATATGAAAACGATGTCCCGCAACACGGCAAACAAGTTATCCTTGACGCCATTGAGCATTCGACCATCGACAAACGCACAGACCGGCGCGTTGCGCACCTCCAGCCTGATCCCGCGGGTTCGCTGGACGATTTCGATCTCGAAGTCAGGATATCGTTCGAAGACCTCGGCCGCGTCATCCGTGTCCTCGCCGCAATTGAGCACCGCCAGCGCGCAGCGGCGAAACAAGTCATCGAGTTCGCCGCGGCCCGCTTCGCGCAGACGGCTCACTTCGTCCTGCGACAATAACTCCAGCAGGCCTCTTGGGGTTACCGAGGCATCCAGGGTCTCCACGCGAAAACCCCGATCATGCGGGTCACGCTCCTGCATGGCCTGGTCCGGCTTCTTGTTGATCATTTGCTTCTTCATTCGTTGGGTCCGCAGCTCAATACTAACCTAGTGTTACCGGCCAGTCCGCGTAGAAAAAGGAGCCAGGCCAGTATCGCGCTAACCTGTATATCACACGCAGCGTCGCGCACGGCAGGCCGGCGAGCCTGGAAAACTGGTATGCTCGCCGATTCTCCGACATCAAGGGCTGAATTAATGAAACATTTTTTGGGACTCATCCTGGCCTCCGGCCTGGTACTCACAGGCTGTGAGCAAGCCAACCAGGAAACTGGCGCCGATGCGAGCGAAAAAGGCAGTGAAATAGCGGCCGATAAAGCTGACATCGCCGGCAACCCACTGCTCGCGGAATGGGATACGCCGTTTGGCGTACCGCCGTTCGATCTGATCGAGGACGAACATTATCTGCCGGCGCTGCGTGAGGGCATCGAGCGAACGCTGGCCGAAGTGGATAAAATCACCGCCAACCCCGATGCACCGACCTTCGCCAATACCATCGAGGCGCTGGAATCAACCGGTAGCGATCTGAACCAGGTGTCCAGCGTCTTTTTTTCGGTCAACTCGGCGCATTCCAATGATTCGATCCGTGAAACCGCCAAGCTGATCGCACCCGAACTATCGGCCATGCGCGACGCGATCTTCCTGAATGAAGACCTGTTTGCACGGGTCCACGCCATTTTTGAGCAACGCGAGTCCCTGGATCTGGGTGCGGAGCAGATGCGCTTGCTGTCCGAATCGCACAAAGGGTTTATTCGCTCGGGCGCGAACCTGGATGAAAAATCGAAGGAACGCCTCAAGGAAATCAATTCCGAACTTGCCAGCTCGTCGCAGCAATTCGGTGAGAACCTGCTCGACGAGACCAACGAGTTTGAACTGCTGGTGAGCGATCGCGCCGATCTCGGCGGACTGCCGGGCAACCTGGTCGCGCTGGCCGCAGAGGAAGCAAAGCGCCGCGGTCACGAATGCGAGTGCTGGGTGTTTACTTTGCAAAGACCCAGCATCAACCCGTTTCTCGAGTATTCGCCAAACCGCGAGCTGCGCAAAAAGATCTACCTGGCTTATGCAATGCGTGGCGATAACGACAACGATGCCGACAACAAGGAAATTCTTGCCCGCATGGTCGCGCTGCGTGCCGAGCGTGCACAGCTGATGGGTTATGCAAGCCACGCCCATTTCGTTCTTAGCGACAACATGGCGGAAACGCCGGAGCGCGTTTACGAACTGCTCGACCAGGTCTGGAAACCGGCGCTTGCGCTGGCCATAAAGGAGCGGGCGGCGCTGCAAAAGATGATGGACGCCGATGGTATAGCCGACCAGGTCCGCGGCTGGGACTGGCGGCATTACACCGAAAAGGTTCGCAAGGCGCGTTACCAGCTGGATCAGGAGGCGTTGCGGCCCTATTTCGAAGTGGGCGCCGTTCGTGATGGCGCGTTCGCCGTCGCCAATAAATTATTCGGTCTGAGCTTCGAAAAACGCGATGATCTTCCGACCTGGCATCCGGACCAGGAAGTGTTCGAAGTATTCGACGCCGATGGCAGCCACCTGGCGATTCTTTACATGGACTGGTTTGCCCGCGAGAGCAAACGCGGTGGCGCCTGGATGAACGCATTGCGCTCGCAGCGGAAATTTGGCGGAAAAGTCAGCCCGATCATTACCAACAATTTCAATTTCCCGGCGCCGACCGGCGATTCGCCGTCGCTGATCAGTTATGGCGATGCGGGAACGACTTTCCATGAATTCGGCCATGCCCTCAACGGCATGCTGTCCGATGTGACCTACGAGTCCCTCGCCGGAACCAATACGCCGCGGGATTTCGTTGAGTTTCCCTCGCAGGTCATGGAAAACTGGATGGGTGAACCTGAAGTCTTGCGCTTGTTCGCCAAACATTACAAGACCGGCGAGCCGATACCGCAGGAATTCATCGACAAGATGGTCGCCTCGGCAAAATTCAACCAGGGATTCGCGACGGTTGAATACATGGCGGCAACCTATCTCGATCTGACCTACCACACGCTGGGCTACCCGGTCGAAATCGGTGACCCGAGAGAATTCGAAAACGCGGCCATGGCAGCGATCGGGTTGATCGAAGAAATCATCCCACGTTACCGCAGCGGCTATTTCGCCCATATTTTTTCGGGTGGTTATTCCTCCGGTTACTACGGCTATATGTGGTCCGAGGTCCTGGATGCCGATGCGTTCCAGGCCTTCAAGGAAACCAGCCTGTTTGACCAGGAAACGGCGGCGAAATATCGTGAGCATATTCTCGCCAAAGGCGGTTCCGAACCGGGCATGGACATGTATGTCGCGTTCCGTGGTCGCGAGCCGTCAATCCAGCCGCTGCTCGAACGTAGAGGAATGGCCGATAACGACGAATAAGCAAATCGTTTGTCAGTACGAAAAGAAGGGCGCTGTCGGCAGACGGCGCCCTTTTTCATCGTGATTATCGATCAGTAACTGTATCTCAGCGAATGTTCGTAGTTCGCCAGTCGATCCTGGAAAACCGCTTGATCCCTTTCCAGGTGCAGGATCTTGTGCTCGAGCTCGTCCTGGCGATGCGCCATATCCTTGGCATCCAACAGCAGGATTGCCCGTTCCTCGTAGGTGGTCTCGTCGTCAATCAGCGCCGCCGCGACATGTACCATGTCCTCCTCCAGCTCGTGCAATTCGGCCTTGCGGAGGGCGAGCCTGCGGGTCGTATCGTCTACCTGTGTGCGCAACGAATACAAATGCCTGCCTTCCTGGTAGGCGGCGACAAATGCCGGTTCGAGATCGGCGGGGCAAATTCCTGAATAACTATAGCCGCGCCGGCCTGCCGCAAAACCGGTTTGCGGCTGGCAGAATTCTCTCAACCCTTCTTTTCTGCCATCCTGGTAGGCGCCCAGATCGGGCGTAATATTGTGATCGGCGCAGGCTTTTCTGTATTTTCCGATGCGCTCGGCATTCCGGCCCTGGGCTCCGTCTTCATAACCGATGGCATACCAATCGCCGGTCTCGCATTCCTCCTGGCTCATGGTTGCGCATCCTTGCATGGCAAACAGGGCCACCAGGACAATTCGAATATTCATGCCGTTCTCCCAGCCGACCATCGAAGTGCGGTCGGTTCAGAATTCGTTTCGACAGCAGTGTAACGGCCTTCCAGACATGATATCAGTGACCGGGATCACGTTACGGAATCGTTCCGCTACCGGTATCAGCGCCCCAGCAATTTCTCCAGCCGATCGAGATCGTTGATGACCCGCCAGGTGCCTCCGCCCGCTTCCACCACTGTTTTCCACTCTTCGAGGCGGTCGAGATACTGCCTGGGATCGACATTATCGGTGCGCAACTTCGTGACATTCAGCGCAACCACCTCGAATCCATCCAACTCCAGCGGCACGTCCCGGACATAGCCTTCCGCCAGCTCCTCCTTCATGTCCGAGAATATAAATATCACCTTGCGGCCGGTTTCCTTTTCGTTGAGGTACTCGATCGCCTGCAGGATACCGCCGGTAATATCCGTGTATGGCGCCGCCTTTATGTTGCGGGTAAATGCAGCGATCGCCTCAGAGAACTGGCGCTTCTGCCGGTTTGTGGTGCTCGGCCGATCGTCGAAAGTCACTTTCGCGACGATGTCCTTTTCACTGAAACTACCCGTATCGATTCGCGCCACGGCGAAACTGTCAGACGGCCCCAGCCTGGTCAAAGTGTAGTTGATAATGTGTACCGCCTTGTCCAGCTCATCGCTATAGGTGCCGGAGGTATCGAGCAGCAGATACGCACCCGTGTTCCTGGCAACCGGTTCCCCGCATGCCGTGAGCAGGAAAATGAGGATTATCGGTAGTGTCCGGATTTTCATGGTGACACCTCTTTAAATTGACCGGCCGAACCGTGTCGTTTCCTGGCCACCATGTGCTCTATCCATAACGGCACGATGATCAGCAGGTCGTACAGTCTCTGCAGGAAATTCGCGCCATAGCGGAAGGCATTGCCCAGGACCCGCATCGACAATGCAACGATGCCGAGCAAGCCTATCCCGATCACGCCGATGACCGTACGCATCGAATGCACGAACGTTTCCAGCGGGATGGCAACGAATACCAGCGCAAACGGCAGCACGAAGCCCATGCCCATCTGTGCCGCCGTGGTTATCCATTGAAAATCGCCGGCCGCTATCAGCGTGCTGTCACCACGCAGTATCGCGCTGGTTGCCAGTTCGTCCTGCAGCAGTATCTCGCGCATGTAGGCGAGCCCTGCTTCCACGCTGGCCAACAAAAACAGTATCGTGAACGTTACCCATATCATCCTGACTCTCATCTTGTCCGGTAATGCGCCGATCACCGGGAACAAGCGCGTTATGCGCATGGACTCCATCAAGAACAGGCCCATGGTGATTTCGACGAGGATGATGACCAGGGCCGCGATATCGGCGGTCCGAAAACTGCCGATAAAATTGGTCCCACCGACCATTTCAGCCATCGGCCGGGCGATCAGCGAGAAATTGACGGTCGCACCGCCAAGAGCGACCACCAGGACCAGCGCGGAAACGAAAAACTGTACCAGCGACGAGGACGAAAGCGTCTGCACGGCCCGATCGGTACCCTTGACGATGTCTTCATATTCCTTCATGTGCCGGTCGATTTCGCGCGATCTTTTTAACAGGCTGTCGATGTTCTTGGTTACCGCTGCCAGCGTCTGCTGAATCTTGATCCATTGCGGCATCATCCCGCTCAATATTTTGTGCCGTGTCGCACTGGCTTTTCGATATTCCTCTATCGCCTGGTTGTGGGCCTTGACCAGTGACTTGTGGATATCGGCGAGGATGTTGCCGATCATATAGTCGCTGGGGGCATCGATCTTGGCGACCACTTCAACGGCCTTGGTCCAGCCCGGCGGAGAAGGAGGGACATCGATCGCGTTTTGGTGGTCTTCATCGATCCGGGCAATGGCCTCGTTGAGCCTGCGCCGCAAAGCCGGGTACTTGGACAGGTCTTTATCTACAGAATCGCCGACCCGCTCAAACTCGCGCTCGATAACCCTTTCCTTGGCTTCCCGCCCCGCAGCCAGCAGCACTTCCTTGTTGCGCTCCGCGAGCCGGGTTTCCGCCCGCAGAATCGAGCGTGAGCCAATGCGCATGGCATTGTGCAAAATCCCGCCTGCGCTGTGTATCGCCGCGTGCACCGTCGACCTCGCCAGGTAAAGGAGTGCAATAATGATTACCGCCCAGATGATGGCCGATATCACCGGGCTGGGTGTAATAGAAAGAAACTGATCCAAGCTCATGTCGTGTCTCCCATGGACAATCGTCGTTAGCGCAAACCGCCGTGGTCAAAGCGGGGATGGTTCAGCGGGGCCGCCGGCGCGGCCGGCCTCATGGAGACAGATAAATCTGCTTCGGTAACCCCGCTATCATAGGAACATCCCTTAGATCGGTGGCTTTGCGACCCCTTCTTTCGAAAAAGTGTGCCCTTCACAATCGACTCGAGACTGTCAGGGAAATATTGAGATGTCAATCGCTGTAAATTTATGTCAAACAGCGCCGCGTACAATGGCCGGCGGCGCTGTCTGCTAACAGCGACAGCGCCCATTATGCGCGCTCACGAGAAGAATATTTCGCCCGTGCACGCAAACCACTTTCTCGGATCCTCAGCCCAGGAGGACAAAGACGACGCTGGTGATCACCACGGCGCCAACCAGGTTGAGCACGATGCCTTCACGCGCCATTTGCCTGATGGTCAACTGGCCGGATCCAAAAATAACGGCATTGGGCCCGGTCGCCACCGGCAGCATGAAGGCAAAACTGGCGCTCATTGCCGCGGGCACCATGATCAATGCGTGATCGATACCGGTATTGGTTGCCGCGGCCGCAAGAATCGGCATCAGCAGCGTGGTTGTGGCGGTGTTGCTGGTCACTTCCGTCAGGAAAGTTACCGACAGGCAGATTATGAGAATCATCGGCAGCAGCGGCAGCTGCCCCAGTCCCGCCAGTGCGGCTCCCAGCGTCAGGCTGAGCCCCGAACTGACGAACGCCCTGGCAATGCAAATGCCGCTGCCAAACAGGATCAGGATACCCCACGGAATCTTGACCGCGGCATCCCAGACCAGCAGGCGGCTGCCGCGACCGTTGGGTATCAGGAACATCGCGACCACGGCCAGCAACGCAACGCTGGCGTCATTTGCGGTCGGTAGCCCGGCCAGTGCGCTCCAGCCGCCAAATGGCTCTTTGCGGGTCATCCACAGGAGCGCGGTCAGCGCAAAAACGATCAGCGTGCGGATCTCTTCCGAACGCCACGTTCCCATATCGGGCAAGGCAAGCTTCACTTGTTTTTTGAGCCCGCGGGTCAGCCAGATGCCGGTGATCGGGACCATGATCATGACGACGGGAAGCGCCCATTTCATCCATCCCAGGAATGTGATCTCGATCCCCGTATTTTCCGCGTAAACCTTCATGAAAATCAGGTTGGGCGGCGTACCGATCGGCGTCCCCAGCCCACCGATATTGGCGGCAAATGCGACCCCCAGCAAAAGACTCACTTTCATGCGGCTATCGGTCACTTTTTCCGTGATCGCCAGTACGATCGGCAGCAACATCAGCGTCGTCGCGGTATTCGATATCCACATGCTGAGGACCGCGGCGGCGGCCATAAAGCCAAACACCAGTCGCCGGGGACTGTCCCCGCCAAAGGCGTGAACCATGCCGAGCGCGATCCTGCGGTGGGCGCCGCTTCTCGCCAGCGCCGTGGAGAGCATGAATCCGCCCAGCAGCAACAGAATCAGCGGGCTGCCATAAGCCTCACCGACCT
>JAZFYI010000092.1:0-2864 GCA_036443455.1 Gammaproteobacteria bacterium | reverse complement strand
GATCCACACTCGCCAGTTCATGAGTTGTTCCGATCTGGCGCGGTTTGTCAGGACCGCAAAACCCTCGAAGCTCGGAACCTTGAGACCGGCCTCCTGCGTTTCGGTCACGGGCGACAAGATCGCCCTTGCCAGCAATGGCAGCGGCGAAGCGAGAAACATCCAGGGCCAGGCGAGCGACCACATCAGACCGACTCCGCCAGCGGCGTTTTCAGCCTTTGCCGGACTGCCTCGATCAATCCGTCGATATCGATGTCACCGCCATCCACATCGGGTTTTTGATAGGGCAGGCTCTCGATATTGCGGCCGGGACCCTCCGTGAAAGCTCTATCGCTCAGCCCCCGGTCCAGCCATTCCAGCCAACTCGTCCCGGTAAGTCCGGCAACTTCGTCGCGTGGCGCATAAGCAAGCATCGCGCGGCGCAATAGCTCAGAGAGTTGGATACCCAGCGATATCACATCTCCGCTCCACGAATACTCCGCCTTCAGATAGCGCAGCTGAGACAGCGCCTTTCGTCTCGGGGCATTGCTCTGAAATATTCGGAATGCCCGCCACAGCAGGTAGAGGAGACCACATCCCGCGAGACCGATGAGAACCCACCAGCCGGGCGCGAGAGGCCACCAGCCGGTCATCTCCGGCAGGCGCAAATCGCGAAGTGGAATTTCCTCGGGATTCATTAGCGCGCCCTTTTACCGAGTGCAGTCTGCAGACTCTCCACCGGATCCTCTTCCGTCGACAGTGCCAGCAAATGGATGCCGTAGCGCTGACAAAATTTTTCCAGATTGTGTTTGCGTTCCTCGAACGCATTTTCATAATCCTTACGCGCGGTGCGGGCGTAAGTGTCGATGGCCAGCTCCGCGTCGTGGCTTACCAGCCGGTAGCGACCCGGTGGCGGCAGTTCATGTTCCAGCGGGTCACTGATAAAAATCGCCAGCACCTCATTGTGTCTTGCGACGCCGGAGAGATAGGCCTGGGCGGTGCGGGATAGTCCAATGAAGTCGCTGATCACGACAACCAGGCTACCCGGTCTCGCCACACGTCGAAGCGCGGCCATTGCCTGCGTCAAAGGCGGCTTGTCATCGGTCGCGCTAATCGATTCATGGTCATGCCAATCGGGGTGGTTGACCAGTTCGTGCACGTAGCGCAGAGCGGACTGCCGGCCGAGCTTGGGTTTCAACTCGCGGTGCGTCGAGTCGCCGAATATCAGCCCACCCAGGCGGTCGCCGCGATGATGCGCCGCCCATGAAATGAGCGCCGCCGCCCGGCTCGCAACAACCGACTTGAACGATCCTTGCGTTGCGAAATGCATATTGCTTCTTAAATCGACGACGACGAGCACGGGCCGTTCGCGCTCTTCCCGAAAGAGTTTTGTATAGGCCTCGGTACTGCGAGCCGTCACGCGCCAGTCGATATTGCGTGGATCGTCGCCGGGCTGATATGGCCGTGACTCGTCGAACTCCATGCCGCGACCGCGGAAATGCGAGACATAAGCGCCTGTCTGCAGGGAAGTAACGCGGAGCACATCCAGAGCGATGACCCGGGCTGGTCCGCCGAGCCGAATCAACCCGGCCTGGCTGATACTGACAGGCGACGCATCCGCGGGTAATTTGTCGTGACGCATTACTGGTACGTTCTACGGCACGCCGACGCCGTCCAATAAGCGCTCGATGATCGAATCGGGCGTGACGCCATCCGCCTCGGCCTCAAAACTTAAGACCAGTCGGTGTCTTAGTACGTCCGGCGCGACTTCCTGGATATCTTCCGGACCGACGTAGTCTCTGCCCTGAAGCCAGGCGCGTGCGCGAGCGCAGCGATCTATGCCCATGCAGGCCCTGGGACTTGCACCATACTGGACTTGGCCCTCAAGGGAATCGTGGACGACGCCGGGATTGCGGGTCGATACCACGAGATTGACGATGTACTGCTCGAGTTCATCCGCGAGGTGCAGGCTGAGGATCGCCTGGCGGGCCCCCATGACAGAGGACTCAGGCAAGAGCTCTGGCGGTGCGAACGGATCGCGCTCGCCGGCCTTCGCCTCATCCCGATTCAGGACGAGGATGCGGCGCTCGTCTTCGATGGACGGATAACCGACAACGACATGCAAGAGAAAACGGTCCAGCTGCGCTTCGGGCAGCGGATAGGTGCCCTCTTGCTCGATCGGGTTCTGCGTTGCCATCACCATGAACAGATCCGGCAATGTATAGCTGTGCTCACCAACCGTGATTTGCCTTTCTTCCATCGATTCCAGCAGCGCGGACTGCACCTTCGCCGGCGCGCGATTGATTTCATCGGCCAGTATGAGGTTGTGAAAAAGCGGACCCTTGCGGAACTCGAACGTGCCGTCCTGGGGCCGGTAGATATCCGTGCCGGTGAGATCGGCCGGCAACAGGTCGGGCGTGAACTGCAGCCGATGAAAATCGCCCTCGATGCTTTCAGCCAGTACTTTGATAGCACGGGTCTTGGCAAGGCCCGGTGCGCCTTCAACGAGCAAATGGCCATCGCACAGCAGCGCGATCAGCATCCTGTTGATCAAGTGTGCCTGGCCAACGATGAGATTGCTGGCGTGAGCTTCGAGTTGTTGGAATTGTTCTATGAGGCCCATCTAGTGCTCCGGCAAGCCGAAAAGGCGTGCCATTGTAGTGATGATGCGCTGGCAGGCCAACCAGTCGCCGGTTTTTTTGCGCATGTTGGACCAGGCTTGAGTAATAATGACCCCCTCTACGACCACGAAAGCCCGAATTCATTGCAAAATATTCGAAAAAAGCGTGCCCGGATATGGGGCTACGCCTGGCTCCTGGCAGTCTTTGCCGCCCTGCAGGCGACGGGCCAGGACATCTCGGATGCCGATGACCTCGCGATTGCCTTCG
>JAZFYI010000091.1:0-3010 GCA_036443455.1 Gammaproteobacteria bacterium | reverse complement strand
GCCGATCTGCGCGACGATATCAGCGATCGCCTGCCAAAAGCCCCAAAGCAGAAAAACGGGAAAAAGATTGCCTTGATCGGCGCGGGTTGCGCATCGTTGACGGTGGCCAACGACTTGTTGCCGATGGGTTACGAAGTCGTGATTTTCGAAAAATTCGACACGACCGGTGGCTTGATGCGAACGAATATCCCGGTGTTTCGCCTGCCACCGAAAGTGCTGGACGAAGAAATCAACATGATCGTGGACATGGGCGCGGATCTGCGGCTTGGTCACGACATTAGCAGCATGAAAGACTTGCTCGACGAAGATTTCGATGCGGTATTTGTCGGTTCGGGCGCGCCGCGCGGCCGCAACCTGGAAATTCCCGGTCGCTATGACAGCGACCGTATCTATATAGGAATCGATTGGCTGGAATCGGTCGCATTCGAGCACATCGATTCGATTGGCGAAAACGTGGTAATCGTTGGCGGCGGCAACACCGCGATGGATTGTTGCCGCACTTCACTGAGGTTGGGCGGGAAACGGGTCATGGTTACGGCGCGCAAGCCGCGACACCTGCTCAAGGCATCCGACTGGGAGCTCGAAGACGCCGAGGAAGAGCAGATCGAATTGTTGCTCAACCATGCGCCGCTGCGGATGATCATCGAGAACGGCAAGCTGACCGGCATGGAGTTTGCCAAGGTCGAGTGGCACGAGGATGAAAACGGCCGCCTGCAATCCACCGAACTCGGTCGGGTCATCCTGCCTTGCGACGATGTAATCCTCGCGGTCGGCCAGGAAAACGCCTTTTCCTTCATGGAACGGGACATCGGCATCGAGTTCGACCAGTGGGATGTGCCGGTGGTCGACCCGGTCACCTTCCAGTCCACCCGCGCCGGCGTGTTTTTCGGCGGCGATGCGGCGTTTGGCCCGAAAAACATCATCTGGGCGGTCGCACACGGCCACCAGGCCGCGATCTCCATTCACAAGTACTGCCATGGCGAGGACATGACGGAGCGCCTGCCGGACCAGGTGACGATGGAGAGCACCAAGATGGGCATGCACGAGTGGAGCTACAGCAACGACTACGATACGGGTGCGCGCAGGTTGGTTCCGCATGTCAGCCTCAAGGAGCGTTTCAAAAAGCTCGATATCGAAGTCGAACTGGGGTTCACGGCCGACCAGGCGATCGCCGAGGTCGAGCGTTGCCTGAACTGCGACATCCAAACGGAGTTCGCGGCCAAGCGATGCATCGAGTGCGATGCGTGCATCGATATTTGCCCGGTAGACTGCCTTACGATGACTGCAGACGGACCGGAAGCAGAGTTGCGAACCCGTCTGAGCGCGCCGAGCACCAACCTTGAGCAGGCGCTGTTCGTATCCGAACCATTACCGCAGACCGGTCGTGCGATGGTCAAGGACGAAGACCTGTGTATTCATTGCGGACTGTGTGCGGAACGTTGTCCGACCGCCGCGTGGGACATGCAAAAATCCCTTATCACAATTCCCCAGGCCGTGGATCAACCCGTATGTCAGAAACAACGCCGCAGCGCGTAAACGATTTCGTTCTAAAGCTCGCCAACGTTAACGGCACCGGTTCAGCCAGCGCCAATGGGCTGCTCATGAAGACCATTTTCCGCATGGGCGTGCCGGTCACGGCGAAAAACTTTTTCCCATCGAATATTCAGGGTTTGCCGACCTGGTATGAGATTCGGATCAGCAAGGACGGCTACCAATCGCGTTCGGGCCGCATCGACCTGATGGTGGCGATGAACGCACAGACTTATGCCGACGACCTCGCCGAAGTCACGGCCGGCGGTTACCTGCTGTACGACTCTTCGTGGCCGCGCGACCGGCAACTTCGGCGGGACGATATTCAGTTGTTGGGTGTACCGCTCGCCATGATGGTCAACCAGCAGTACGATGACCCACGCTCGCGCATATTGTTCAAGAATATCGCCTATGTCGGTGTACTCAGCGCGTTGCTGGATCTCGACCTGGCGGTGATCGATGAGATTCTCGACGAGTTATACGCCAGGAAACCCGGTCTGGTCGAGGCCAATCACCAGGCGGTGGCGCTGGGCCGGGATTATGCGCTCGCGCATTTTGCATGCCCGTTGCCGGTGCGCGTCGAGCCGATGGACAAGACCAAAGGGCACGTGGTCATCGATGGCAACACGGCGGCTGCCATGGGCTGTCTGTATGCCGGTGCATCGGTCGGCGCCTGGTACCCGATTACGCCATCCACCTCGTTGATGGATGCGTTCAAGGCGCTGTGCGAGCGGCATCGCATCGATCCGAAAACCGGCAAGAACCGCTTTTGCATTATCCAGGCCGAGGACGAACTCGCGGCGATAGGCATGGCATTGGGGGCGAGTTGGGGTGGCGCGCGTTCCTTTACCCCGACCAGCGGTCCGGGCCTGTCGTTGATGGGCGAGTTCCTGGGCCTGGCTTACTTCAGCGAACTGCCGCTGGTGTTGTTCGATATACAGCGCTCCGGCCCGTCTACCGGTCTGCCGACGCGCACCCAGCAATCCGATATTATTGCGGCCGCTTACGCCTCGCACGGCGATACCCTGCATGTGCTGTTGTTTCCGAAAGATCCGGAGGAATGCTTTTACCTGACGGTCGAGGCTTTCGATCTCGCCGACCGTCTGCAGACGCCGGTGATGGTGCTTAGCGATCTCGATATCGGCATGAACGACTGGATGTGTCCGGAGTTCAAGTGGGACGATGACTACCGTCCCGATCGCGGCAAGGTGCTGCGCGAGAAAGAACTGGAATCCATGGATTCCTTCTCTCGCTACCTGGATGTGGATGGCGATGGAATCTGTTATCGCAGTTATCCGGGGGATCACCCGAGGGGCGCCTATTTTCTGCGCGGCTCGGGACACACGGCCCACGCGAAGTACACGGAAGACCCGGATGAGTACACGGCACTGATGGATCGTCTCAGGCGCAAGTGGGAAACCGCGAAGAGCCATGTGCCCGAGCCGGTGCTGCTTGCCCGTAACAAGGCGGTCGCCGGTGT
>JAZFYI010000090.1:0-3000 GCA_036443455.1 Gammaproteobacteria bacterium | reverse complement strand
AAGCGGAAAAGACACTTACGTTCCACCGAGCGGATTGCCGATGCCGACGCGAAGTCGGTTCGTCGGATGCTTCCGTACAGTTAAGCGAGGAGGGAAGAACAATGGCACGAGTAAAACGTGGTGTTGTGGCCCGTGCTCGCCACAACAAAGTACTAAAGAAAGCCAAGGGCTATTACGGCGCCCGGAGCAAGATTTTCAGGGTGGCCAAGCAGGCGGTGACCAAGGCCGGCCAGTATGCCTATCGCGACAGGCGTCAGCGCAAGCGGCAGTTCCGCGCCCTGTGGATTACCCGGATCAATGCGGCGGCCAGGCTGAATGGTTTGTCGTACAGCCGGATGATCAACGGCCTGAGCCTTGCCGGTATCGAGCTGGACCGGAAGGTTCTCGCCGACATGGCGGTACGTGACGCCGATGGTTTTGCGGCGCTTGCCGAGCAGGCCAAGGCCAGCCTGCCAGAATAAACGCCGCTTTCAGTCGCGCCGGGCTGATGCGTTTTATCGAAAGGAGGAGGCCTTGCGGGCATCCTCCTTTTTTTTAGGGGAGAGGGTAGGTGACGGATCTCGAACAGTTGAAAACCACGGCGGAACAGGAAATCGCTGGCAGCGACAGTGTCCGCGCGCTGGATGAGGTTCGTGTTCGCCTGTTGGGGAAAAAGGGCGAACTGACCCGGCAACTCAAGCAGCTCGGAAAACTGCCTGCGGACCAGCGTCCGGCGGCAGGTCAGCAGATCAACCTGGCCAAAAAAATCCTCGCCGACCTGATCGATACGCGCCGGGACCAGCTCGAATCGGCCGATCTGCACACCAGGTTGATAGCGGAAGCCGTGGACGTGACCCAACCGGCAAGAGGGGAGCAACCGGGCGGCCTGCACCCGGTGACCCGGACCATGCAGCGTATCGAAGCCATATTTAGCGGCGCCGGTTTCGCGGTGCATACCGGCCCCGAGATCGAGGATGACGAGTACAATTTCGGCGCGTTGAATTTCCCGGACGACCACCCGGCGCGAGCCATGCACGATACCTTTTACCTCGAAGGCGGCATGTTGTTGCGTACCCATACCTCGCCGGTGCAGATCCGGGCGATGCAGGCGCACGGGACCCCGATCAAGCTGATCGCGCCCGGGCGTGTTTATCGTTGCGATTCCGACCAAACGCATACGCCGATGTTCCACCAGGTCGAGGGCTTGTTGGTCGACAAGGGAATCAGTTTTGCCAATCTGAAAGCGGTGCTCCATGACTTCGTCGAACGATTTTTCGAGCGCAAGGTCCGCCTGCGTTTCCGGCCATCCTATTTTCCGTTCACCGAGCCATCGGCCGAGGTCGATATCGAGTGGCAAAACGGCGGTTGGCTGGAAATCCTTGGTTGCGGGATGGTGCATCCGCAGGTGCTGAAAAATGTCGGCGTGGACGCGGAGGAATACACAGGCTATGCCTTTGGCATGGGTGTCGAGCGCTTGGCGATGCTGCGCTACGGCGTCGACGACCTGCGCATGTTTTTTGAAAACGATTTGCGTTTTTTGCGCCAGTTCAACTAGGTAACACGGATGAACATATCCGAGCAATGGCTGCGCGAGTGGGTAAACCCAGACACGGATACCGAGGGCCTGGCCCATCAGCTCACGATGGCGGGGCTCGAGGTCGACAGTGTCGAGCCGGTCGCCGCCGAGTTCAGCAAGGTCGTGATCGGCAAGGTGCTATCGGCGGAACCCCACCCGGATGCCGACAAACTGACGCTGTGCCAGGTCGATGCCGGCACCGGCGATACGTTGCAGATCATTTGTGGCGCTGCCAACGCGCGCAAGGACATGAAGGCCGCAGTCGCCTTGGTCGGCGCACGCCTGTCCGGGGGTGTGAAAATCGGGGCTGCGAAAATTCGCGGCGTACGATCGCAGGGGATGCTCTGCTCGGCACGCGAGCTTGGGCTTGGTGACGAACATGAAGGCGTCCTGGACCTGGATCCGTCCGCCCCGGTGGGCGAATCTTTCCGCGAGTGGATGAACCTGGACGACCGCGTCATCAAGTTCGACCTGACGCCGAATCGCGGTGATTGCTTCTGCGTGGCCGGCGTCGCGAGGGACGTGGCCGCGATCAATCGCCTGCCGCTGAACGAGCCGGAAATCAACGATGTTCCGGCGCAGAGCAAAACCATATTTCCAGTCGATGTGATCGCCAAGGATGCCTGCCCGAGTTTCTCCTCGCGGGTGGTCAGCGGCATTCGGCCGGATGCCCGGACGCCGATGTGGATGTGCGAAAAGCTGCGCCGCTCGGGGTTGCGGCCAATCCACCCGGTGGTCGATGTCACGAATTTCGTCATGCTCGAACTGGGTCAGCCGCTGCATGCCTTCGATCTGGATATCGTGCATGGCGGTATCCGCGTTCGCTACGCGGAAAAGAATGAAAAACTGACGCTGCTGGATGGTCGTGAAGTTAGTCTCGATACGGACGTGGTCCTGGTCGCCGATCACAAACGGCCGCTGGCGATCGCGGGCATCATGGGCGGCGAAAACTCCGGGGTAACGGAGCAGACCCGCAACGTCTTGTTTGAAGCCGCATACTGGTCACCGATGGCGCTTGCCGGGCGGGCGCGGCGCTTTGGTTTGCATACCGATGCTTCGCTGAGATTCGAAAGGGGCGTCGATCCGTGGCTGCAGCAGAAAGCGATACAACGCGCTACTGCGTTGCTCATCGATATTGCCGGTGGTGAGGCTGGTCCGCTGGCAACGGAACGTTCGGACAAACACATGCCGGCACGCGATCCGGTCAGGCTGCGGACGCAACGCATCGATCGCGTGCTTGGGGTGGAAATGGCGCCGGATGAAGTGGCCGTTATTTTGCGTGCGCTCGGCATGTCGCTCGATGAGGCGAAGGGCGGCTGGATGGTGACCCCACCCGGTCACCGCTTTGACATAAAAATCGAAGAAGACCTGATCGAAGAAGTCGCCCGAATTTACGGATACGACCGGATACCCGAGACGCCGCCCACGACGGTCATGCATATGCC
>JAZFYI010000089.1:0-2783 GCA_036443455.1 Gammaproteobacteria bacterium | reverse complement strand
AGCGGCAAACCGCGGTTAAAGCAGAAAAAAGCCAGGGCTAAGCCCACAACAGCATAAATTGCCCAGGCATGCAGGCCCCAATGTAGGATGGCCGATGACATACCTACTGCTCTCGCAGTTTCCTTATCGGCCGGATCGATCCCGATCGGTGGATTTAGCGTATGTGTTACAGGCTCAAGTACACCAAAAAACATCAGCCCAATACCAACACCTGCGGCAAACAGCATGGCAAGCCATGCCGGATAACCATAATGGGGCTTAGCCTCCGGTCCGCCCAAGCGAACGCGACCCAATTTGGTAAAGGCCACAAACAGGCAAAATAGTACGAAAAAGTCTGCCGATATCATGAATACCCAGTCGAATTTTGTGGTCACCCACAACTTCATGTTGCCGAAAACGGCGGCGGTAGATTCTAGGAACATCAGCGTTCCTATCACAAACGCAACGACAAGAACCGCAGATATCAAAAATACAGGTTTATGAATATCGAGACCCAGGACCTGAACATTGTCTTGTCCTATCTCATGCTCGATGTCTGGCCGCACTTTCGTAAATGCCGTTTCTGTTTCCAAGATTACTCACCCACCGCGACCGCGATACATTTTATCTGCACGTAATTCCACAATGCTTCGCGGCAGTTCTCACCCCCGTAACCGGACTTGCCATAGCCGCTGAACGGCGTTTCGACGCCTGTCATTCCTTATTATTCATCTGAAACTGCAATCTACGCGGCCATCCGGACATACTCATGGAGGCCACCAACGCGCTTCAGCTCAACCACCCTCCCTTCCCCCGGCCGCTGGATCGGCCGACCGTCTGGTGCATCCTTCTTCAACGACAGATGTGTCCGAACTGCGTGGTAATAAGCGGCGTAGCTGCTGAGAACGCCCTTCAGATGGCATTTTCAGCAGCTACGCCGCTTACCAGCACGGTCGGCGCAAATGTTTCGATCTTTATTTCAGCGCTTGGAATGTTTACGATGACATCTTCACCCACGACTTATCCCCCGCATGAGGAATCTGGTGCTCTATCCAGCTGAGCTACCGGGGCTTTCTTATAAAACAATTACATACTAACAACCTCGACCACGCAAGACGTTTTCGGTAACGCTTTCCACTGACCCATTTCGAGGAGGACAGGTCCAGTCAGCTAGAATCTTACGACGCGGCCGTTTCGTCTCCCGCCGGTTCGGACCTCCTGCAACCAGGTCACGGTTTCGATGAGTCCACCAAAAGTAAATAGATGTGCGCTGAGCGGTCGACCCGTCTCGAGGCGGTATTGCCCAATCGCCTCTATTTGTTCCCAGGGCGCTGCGCGCCGCAGCAGTTCAAGACCCGTTTTCTTGTTCGCCAAGAGTTTCCTCATGGACGCTTGCACACCGCAAATTCGCGCAAAGCGGAGTAGCGTGCGGAGTTTGGCTGGACCGGGGATGCCGGCGTGAATGCGGAGGTCGGGATGTCTATCATGGATGGCGCGACACCAGTCAATGATTGACCCGGCCTGGAAAGAAAATTGGGTGACGATATATGGATCGATTGCGGCTGTCCTGCAAGCCGCCAGCTTGGCTTCCAGCGTCCGGTTCAGCACCGTTGTCTCGATGTCGGGGTGGCCGTCAGGGTAGCCGGCAATTCCGATCCGCCTGATCCCGTGTTTGGCAGGCAGGCCCGAGGTAATCACATCAAGAGCATCGCCATATGGCCCGAGCGGCTCGGTCACGTCCCCGCCGATCACCAGAATTTCGCCAACACCGGCGCGTTGCACAAAGCCAGCCAGATAATCGTCTAGTTCTTCTGCCGTTCGCATCCGCCGCGCAGCAATATGTGGAACGGGCTGGTATCCGTAAGCCGTCAGTTGGGCTGCCGTCGTGATTCGTGCTTCGGCGCCCTCGCCGGCAACAGCATTGACGTATATTCGCCCGCCCGTTGGCAATAGACGACGATTCTGCTCAAGCGCTTCCAGGTCGTGCACACCGATTTCCAGTGAAAGCCCTTGCAACGCGATGGTAAACGGATCTGTGCGTTCAGGATCTGGGGTGGTTTGGGTCATTACCACTGGCTCTCCGTTTTTGCCTGGCACCTGGTCTAATTCCGGTTGCGCGATATGACGTACGATTCGTCGTTGAACCAAAGACCATTATGTTTTTCCAACACGTCCTGAGTTGCCTGTAGATAGGTTGGATCCGCAAGCGCTTCGCTCAAATGCTGCTCTTCGATCTGAGCCACATATATTGCTGCGTTCCAGGCCGCAAACAGTGTTGATGTCCCGATGCTTGGATTGATCTCGGTCGGCAGTGTGTGCATCTCGTAATGAAAGATCGATCGTTTGTCGGAATATGCATTAAATTTGAAATTACGCGCGTCGCGACCAAGTTCTGATTTTACGGTCGCAAGTAACTGCTGGCGACTGCTTGTAAATGGGTTTTCGTCGGCTCCCCAGACGCGTTCGATGATCTCCATTCCGGGGTCGTTCCCGTACGAATGGATGCCGAGTAAGCGCCCGCCCGGAGCAAGTGAACGCGCAAGCGGCACGAGAACTTTACCGGCTTTGAATTCGTTTGACGCGCGCAGTCGATAAGGTTGTGAGGCAATGACGAGATCGTAGTCGGCTCGCTGCGCGCCGCGGCGAGGAATGACATCGTCCAACAGAAACCGATAGTCCTCTCTGTAAAGCACCAACACCACCGGTCGGTCATAGAGTGGATTGCCGGTCTTCTCACTGGCGTGCGCACCCCAGTTCTCGCTCAAAAACTCGTTTTGCTCTTCGATCTGCACCTCAAACTCATG
>JAZFYI010000088.1:0-13000 GCA_036443455.1 Gammaproteobacteria bacterium | reverse complement strand
CGGAAATCAGCTCCGACTGGGAAGTGGGCTCACCGGTGGTTTTCAACCGCGCCAATGACGGAGGCACCGCCATCGAGGGAAAAATTCTGGTGGCAGACAAACCGAAGCTCCTGTCATACACCTGGCGAGCGTTGTATGAAGAAGACATGGCTGCTGAATCCCATTCGCGCGTGACTTTCGAAATCGAAGCGATGCCCGGTGTGTGCCGCCTGCGCATCGTCCACGACGACTTTGAGGCTGGCAGCAAGACCTACGAGACGGTAAGCCAGGGCTGGAGCGCCATCATCTGCAGCCTCAAATCGCTGCTGGAAACCGGTGAACCCCTGTTGCTGGCGGGCAATGAGGAAACGACGGAGCAGGTAAAAGGCGCGGCTTGACAATGCCGGTGGCGTATTCGCCAAGTACAACACGACTCCGGCCGGTGACCGCCGATTGTCCTTTTACCCCATCCTGCCGATCGGATCGTCGAGGCTGTCCGGGGGTACGGTAAACCATGCCGGTCCCCGGAGAGTCATGTACAGACAGTCTTCCAGGCGCACGCCGAATTCGCCATAGATATAAATGCCCGGCTCGTTGGAAAAACACATACCGGACATCAACGGCGTGGTTTCGCCATGTACGAAGTTGACGCTTTCGTGCCCATCCATGCCGATTCCGTGACCCGTACGATGACTCAGACCGGGCGTCTGGTAACCCGGGCCGTAACCGAGCGATTCATAATGCGCCCGGACGGCATCGTCGACCGCGCCGGCGGGGGTACCCAAAGTCGCCGTTTCGAACGCAATTTGCTGTCCTTTGCGAACGGTTTGCCAGACCTCTCTTTGTCGTTTCGTTGGACTGCCAAAAACAAAAGTGCGCGAGATGTCCGATCTGTACCCTTCGACCGTACAACCACAATCCATCAGCACGATCTGTCCTTCTTTAATTTCCTGTGGCTGGTTCGTGCCATGCGGATAAGCGCTGGCCTCGCCAAACAAGGCCATGTTCCAGACGTCAACCCCGCCCAACGCCGTCTGTGCGTCAAACATCATCGCGTTGACATCGGCCGGCGTCATCCCCGCTTCCAGTCTCGAATACACATGTCGAAATGCCGTCAAGGTCACTTCGCTGGCCTTTTTCATCAGCGCGATTTCACTCTCTGACTTGTACATGCGACAACCCAGCGTGACCGGTAACGCCGATGTTATTGCGAACGATCGGACCGACTTTTTAATCCCCTTGGCCACAAAATAGCGCACGGTATCCTCGAGCCCGATCACCCCTTGATTGAGCCCACGATCCTTGAGTATGCCGGCGACGAGATCGAACGGGCTCTCGTGTTCGTGCCAGGTCCGTATATCATCGCTAAAAGTCATCGACTCGCGCACACTCGGCTCTTCAAAATAGGGAGCGATGACGGCGATCTCCCCTCGCCTGGGGATGATCACCGCGGTCAGACGCTCGCTGCGCCGCCAGCTAACGCCACTGAAATAAAGCATGGCGGAGCCCGGTTCCAGCACGATTGCGTCGATCCCCGCATCGACCATCAGCATCTGCGCTTTGGCGATCCGCGATAATCTTTCATCGACACCGATCGGCTGGACATCGCCGGTTAAGGATTCCAGCCCTGTACCATCGCCATCGTTACCATCGGGGTCTGGTGAACTGCTGCACGCAGTGAGCCCCGCGGCCGACAGCCCGGCGATACCCGCGGTCAGGCCGCTGATTTTCAAGAATTCGCGTTTACTGATCGGCATACGATTCTCTCCCGGCGTTATGGTCTGCGGCGGTGCGGAGCCTAAGTGTATCGAAAGCGCCGGACAAATTGGATCTGAGGCTTTTTATAGCGCAAATGCGCTTCTTGTCCTATATTTGGGTATAATTCCCATTATCGCGCTACCAGCCAACATCGCTGCCGGCTCGTTGAAATGAAGGAATGATACCGATGCGATTATTGACTCTTTGTTGTGCTGCGCCGTTTTTCGCCGCCCTTTGTGCGTGCACACATCTGACTATCGAAAATCCTGTGCTGAGTGAAATGCCGCAGGCCAGAGATGACGCGGCACTGGTGTTTTTTTTCAAACGCAGTCAACGCTACAATCAAGCCCGCAAGTATTACGTTTATGATGGCGACGAATTTTTAGGCGCCGTGAAAGACGGTTCATTCTTTTTTGTTCATCTGGCACCGGGAATACACAATTTCCCCTGCCTGAAATTAGGCCTCAATGCCGGCCTGACATACTATCTGGTTGTTGGGGAAGGCTACCAATACGATATGGATAAAAACCTGGATTTTGCCTCCGATCGAGAGTTCGCGTTGGGCAATTGCCCCCGATTGTTTTCACCGACGCCACCTGAATACGCGCAAATGATAATTGCGAATCTAAGCTATACGATCATCAGAAAGGAATGACGCCAATGCAACTACTGACTCCCCTGTGTGCTGCAGTGCTTTTTGCCGCCCTTTCCGCGTGTGTGAACAGGATCGTTGAATACCCGGCATTGGCTGATCTGCCACAAGCCAGAGACGATGCGGCGCTGGTGTATTTTTATAGACCCAATTACCACGATCACAGCAGTTACCACCATCACAAAAGGAAAAACTACGAGTACGTAGACGATGACGGCGAGTTTTTAGGCGCGGTGGCCGAAGGTTCATTCTTTTTTGCTCATGTAAAGCCCGGAACACACAACTTTTCTTGCCTGGAAATTGAAATCGAGGCAGGCCAGATATACTACCTGGAGAATTATAATGGCTATAGACGCAACGGCTGGGAGCCGCTGATTCTTTGCCCGCCGAAATTCGTTCTGCGATCGGCAGACTACGCCCAGCCGATAGTTGGGGACCTGACCTACACGAAGATAAGGAAGGAGTGAGGACCAATGCGATTACTGACTATTTTATGTGCTGCGCCGCTGATTGCCGCTCTGTCCGCGTGTACAAACATGATCATCGAATACCCGGTGCTGCGCGAGATTCCAAAAGCCGGAGACGATACGGCGCTGGTGTATTTCTTTAAAGCCGGCAGTTACTACAATCGCGCGAAAAATTACTACGTATATGTAGACGGCGGTTTTTTGGGTGCTGTCAAAGAGGGTTCATTTTTTTTCACTCATCTCGAACCCGGAGTCCACAACTTCTCCTGCCTTGAATTGAAAATCGAGGCCGGCAAGACATACTACGTGGAAAATACGCTGTACCAGCAGTCAGGCTTTTACGTGTCGAACAAACCGGCCAGCAGGTTAAACAAACTGATCGAGCCGAGGTTTGCCTGGGTCTCACCGGCACGTGCCGCAGATACCCTCCCAAACCTGACCTACACGATTATCAGGCACAACAAAAAACCCGGGGGCAAAACCGGGCATTATTGCGATTCAGTTTCCCGGCCTGAAGCCTATCCAAAATCCGTGACCTCGTCCAAAGACATATACTAACGCGAACTTACACGGTAATTTTGCGTCTATTATTTTGGCCTTGAGACAAAGAGCCAAGCGAGTGGAAAATCATGAGCATGTTCCATCGAATTTCGCCCCTCTCGATGAAGAATGCAGTTGCACCGGCGCTCTTTTTCTTCCTATCCAGTGTGGTTTCGGCAGGCGACTGCGTCGTTCTGCTTCACGGATTGAACAGGACCTCCACCTCAATGCAGCAGCTCCAGACAGCGCTGGAGAATGAAAAATTTTTCGTCGCGAATATCGATTACCCGTCTCGCGAACAGTCAATCGAAGCGCTTGCGAAAACTGCTGTTGCGAACGGGATCGATCGATGTCAGGAACAGTCCGCTGATGCGATTCATTTCGTTACCCATTCATTGGGCGGCATCCTGGTACGCCAATATTTTCAAACCAACGATCTGGATCAGTTAGGCCGCGTCGTCATGCTCGGGCCACCGAATGCCGGCAGCGAGGCCGTCGACAAATTAAAGAATCTACCGGGATTCGAATTACTCAATGGGCCTGCCGGAGAACAGCTCGGCACCGAGGAAACGGCGTTGCCCGCGCAGTTGGGGCCCGTCGACTTCGAACTGGGCATAATCGCGGGCTCCCAGAGTATCAACCTGATCCTTTCATCGCTCATTCCCGGGCAAGACGATGGCAAAGTCTCCGTGGAGAACACCAAGGTCGAAGGCATGACCGGATTTGTCACCCTGCCGGTCACCCATCCATTCATGATGAGTAACTCCAGTGTTATCGAGGAAACCATTCATTTCCTGGCGCATGGCAAATTTAGTGCGAAAAGCGGGAATAACCCGCCCGCGAGCGCCGAATAGACTGTTTTCAGCAGGCACCACTTAGTTGTTATACTCGACTCAATCCAAATACACGTTAACCCGAGGTCATTCATGAACCGCACAATTCAATACGCTCCCGCTATGGCGGCCGAACAGCAAGCCGATTTCATTCTCAAGACCTACGCGCATTTGTTTGGCGCGATCTCCGGTTTTGTGTTTATCGAATACTATTTGTTCACCACAGGGTATGCCGAGACGATAGCGCGCGCGCTCCTGGGCGTTAGCTGGCTGATGGTTCTGGGTGGCTTCATACTGGTGGCCTGGCTGGCCAGCCGCGCTGCGCATTCGGCCAAATCGGCGAGTACGCAATACCTGGCGCTGGCGGCCTTCGTCGCGGCCGAAGCAATCATATTTGTGCCATTACTCTATATCGCCGAGAGCTACGCGACGGGCACGATCGAAAACGCCGCGGTGGTAACCCTGCTGGCATTTACTGCATTGACGGCGGTGGTTTTCGTCACCCGAAAAAACTTTTCTTTCCTGCGGCCATTCATGATGTGGGGCGGGATGCTGGCAATGGGCATGATCGTATTTTCGGTTCTGTTCGGCTCATCGCTGGGTCTTTGGTTCAGCGCTGCCATGGTGCTCTATGCCGGTGGCGCCGTGCTTTTCGACACTTCGAAAATCCTGCACGAATACGGGCCGGGGCAGCATGTGGCTGCGTCCTTGCAGTTGTTCGCATCGATCGCCCTGCTGTTCTGGTACGTTCTTATGCTTTTCATGGGAGACGATTAAAGACTCCTGAAGACGTATCAATTCGACAATAGAACGGCCGGATCCAGTGGATCCGGCCTTTTTGTTTCCTGCTGCTCCTGCCAAATTAAAGATTAGAACGTAGTATTCGCCGGGGCGGTTCAAGAGCCCCGGTTTCATTTCTCTCAATAAAAACAATCACTTGCGGGCCAGGAATGCGCCCGCCTTGACTTTCGAACAGGATACTATCATAATGATATCACTTTGATATCTAAGAGGTAAGACTATGATCACGGAAATTGTCAAGAAAGTCCCTTCCGGATACCCGATGATCGGGCTGCTGCTGGCGGCGCAATTGCTGTTCGGTTACCTGTTTGTCAATGCAATGAGAAGTGGTGCGGGCGGCCAGGGCGCGATTTTTTTTCTAGCCTCCCTGGTAACCTTCGTTCTGTGGTTTGGATTTTTCATGGTCCACCCGAACGAAGCCAAGGTTTTGCAATTATTCGGCAAATATGTCGGCACTGTCCACGCTCCCGGCCTGCGCTGGGCTAACCCTTTTTTCATTGCGACCGCCGTTTCGACGCGGGTGCGGAATTTTGAAAGCAGCAAGCTCAAGGTCAACGATTCACGCGGTAGCCCCATCGAGATCGCAGCCGTCGTCGTCTGGAAAGTGTTCGATACGGCCGAGGCGATTTTTGAAGTCGATGACTACAAGGAATTCGTTCATATTCAGACCGAATCCGCGTTGAGAAACCTGTCGACGACCTATCCTTACGAACCCCACGAAGGGGAAGGAACGGCTTTGCGCAGCCATCCGGCGATCATCGCCGATGCCTTGCGCGATGAAATCCAGGCTCGCCTGGAAAAAGCCGGCGTCAACGTGATCGAGGCGAGAATCAGCCACCTGGCCTATGCGCCGGAGATCGCCAATGCCATGTTACGCAGGCAGCAGGCATCCGCCATTATCGCTGCACGCACCCAGATCGTGCGCGGCGCGGTCAGCATGGTGAGGATGGCGCTCGAACAGCTCAGCGAGGAAAAGATTGTCGATCTGGACGAGGAACGCAAAGCAGCAATGGTCAGCAACCTGCTGATCGTACTTTGCGGTGAGGAAAACGCGCAGCCCGTACTCAATACCGGTTCGCTTTATACCTGATCGAGGGATCAGCAGGATTGTGAGGTGGCTTCCCGGCAATGAGTAAGCGCAAAGCGTTCGCGCTGCGAGTCGATGAACGAATCCTGGCCGCAACCCAGGCCTGGGCAAATGACGATCTGCGCAGCCTCAATGCGCAGATCGAATTTGTCTTGCGGGAGGCGCTGAAAAAAGCCGGCCGCTTACCCAGGCAGCGTGAAAACCCCGGGGAGTGACCGCTGCTACTTCAATCAGCGATAAAGACGTCCTCCGCGCGCTTGCCAAACATGGTTGCAATGCGAAAAGCCAGCGGCAGGCTGGGATCGTACTTCTCCCTTTCGATCGCATTGACGGTCTGGCGTGACACATCCAGCGCTTCCGCCAGGTCCGCCTGTGTCCAGTTCATCGCAGCGCGCAACTCCCTGACCTTGTTCTTCACCGGTAAAGACGCCCGCAGACGATCCACCCCGTCGCCCAGGTGCAACTCATCAAGGCCGCAGCCAGCGCCCAGTTCAGGGTGGGTGCGCCAATCGACGCCTGCAAGACCCCATAGGCTACGAGTAGAAAAAGGCTGGTCGCAAAGGCGAAGGCCAGCGCGGCATCGTGGATTTTGCGCTCGAGTTCATCCATGCGTGCCCGGGCCAGCATCAGGATCGCCACCGCCGCAAGACCCGGCAATGCCGGTATCAGGCCGATGATCAGTGCTATGTTTGCCTGCCTGTCGAGATTCAGCAAATACATCACAACCATCAGCGCAACGGCCAAAACAGCGGCCAAGAGGAACTCGCGGCGGAATCGATGAAAAGTAATAGCGGACATCCCTGTCTCCTTTCGGTGTAAAGTACCCTTTACACTACGCTTTTCGAGCCAAATGTCAAGCACCCTTTACATATTTCCCGGTTGTTCGTTCGCCCGGTCTTTTTTAAGGCTAATATCAATTGAGAAATGCCGCTGCCTGGCGGAAGTCATCACCGAAAAGGAATATTTGTGAATACCAGACACAGCAAAATCCCTCAGATCACACGCGCCACCTGGTTGCTACCCCTGCTATTGATTGCGAGTTGCGCAAGCATGGAGCAAAACACCGGCGGCAGCGGTTTTGTCATTGCCAACGCGCGTGTCTTCGATGGCACCCGGACGCTGGACGGATTTCACGTCGTGATTCGCGATCGGCTGATCGCGGAAATCAGCGACAGCAGCGAACTCCCCGAGGGCCTGGAAATCATCGATGCCAGCGGCATGACCTTGATGCCGGGCATGATCGATACCCATACCCACACCTCTTCCGTAAGCCAGCTGCAGACCGCGTTGCGATTCGGGGTAACGACCAACCTGGACCAGATGACCTGGCCGGGGTTTTTCCCGGTTCTGAAGGCGGCCGCGGAAACCCGCGACGATGTTGCCGACTTCCTGTCGACCGATATGCTGGCAACCCCGCCGGGTGGTCACGGCACCGAATACGATGTCGTTATTCCCACCGTAGATGGTCCACAACAGGCAGACGCTTTCGTCGCTGAAAGGGTTGCCAATGGTGCGGATTACCAGAAAATCGTGCTCAACGGCGCGCGGGCAATGAACGGCATGCCAACCATGAGCGCCGCGACCACGCGTGCGCTGGTCGAGGCCGCACATAAGCGAAACCTGAAAGTTGTCGCCCACATCGAAACACCGAATGACGTCAGAACTGTCATCGGTGCAGGCGCGGACGGGCTGGCGCATATCTGGCGCACATCGGGCGCCGAGCCGGAGTTGTCGAGATTGCTTGCGCAGGAAGGCATGTTTGTCACCGCAACGCTGTCCGTCCCGGATGGCTTTGTCATGGGAAGCACACGCGCCCTGATCGCGAAAGACCCGACCGTGACACCCTATCTTGACGATGAAATGATCGCCAATCTGACGGCCGGCAATGAAAATCAGATTCTCGAAAACCTGGATCAGTATCTCGATGCGGTGCACGGGCTGATCGAGGCAGGCGTCATGCTCGTGGCCGGTACCGATCCTCCCAATGCGGGTGTCATGCACGGAATCAGCATGCACCGTGAACTGGAACTGCTGGTCCAGGCGGGTCTGAGTCCCAGCCAGGCCCTGTCGGCGGCGACGGCCAATGCGGCCGACGCGTTTGCTCTGGCCGACCGCGGCCGAATCGCGGTGGGACTGCTCGCCGACCTGGTATTGATCGATGGCGATCCGACCCACGATATTTCCGACTCACGCCGGATTGCCAAGGTCTGGCGCAACGGCGTCGAATTTGACCGCTCTCTGCCGGCAAGCCTCACCGCAATCGCCGATGGCGATCACCGCAGCGAAGCTTCCCGGGCCCGCAACCACTACCGGCATCCGCTCGAAACGCTGGAATTTATTGGCATCGAACCAGACATGACGGTCGTTGAAATTTCACCTGGTGGGGGTGGCTGGTACACCGAGATTCTTGCACCTTATCTGAAGGACAACGGCAAATTATACGCGGCAAGCTATGACCCCGATTCCGAAATTATGTATTTCAGATCGAATGCGGAAAAGTTTGACGAAAAACTGGCCGCCGACCCCAACAGTTATTCCAAAGTCGAAGTCACGATTTTCGACCCGCCGCTGTTGCTCGATATCGCCCCGCCGGGTTCGGCCGACATGGTTTTGACCTTTAGAAACGTCCATAACTGGATGCGAGAAGGCGTTGCCCATGAAGCGTTCAGCGGCATGTATTCCGCGCTAAAGCCGGGCGGCATCCTGGGCGTCGTAGGGCACCGTGCCGACCCTGAAAAAGAGCAGGACCCGGAAGCTGTTTCCGGTTATGTTCGCCAGGACTTCGTCATCGAGCTTGCGGAATCGGCTGGCTTCGAATTCATCGAAAGCAGTGAAATCAATGCCAACGCCAAAGACAGCAGGGACCACCCGCAAGGGGTATGGACACTGCCTCCTTCGTTTCGCTTAAAGGAAATCGATCGGGAAAAATATCTCGCGATCGGCGAAAGCGATCGCATGACGCTGAAATTCCGGAAGCCGGATTGACGCCTGCCTACGCCGGTGTCCGAAGAATGCGCAAGGAGCCCAAACGCCATGCCCGATAACAGAATCGACTCTGTCGAAACAAAAATCGCCTACCTGGAAGACACCTTGCAAACTTTGAACGACATCGTGAGCAAACAGCAAAAGGACATTGAAGAGCTACGCGTTAGCTGCAAATACCTTGTTGACCGGCAGAAAGGATTGGCGGAAATGATCGAAGGTGATGCCGATGCGGATGAGCGGCCACCGCATTATTGACCGGTTCGATTGAAGCTGATGTGGAGAGATGACCGATGAGCGATGTAATTAGCGGCAGCTGTCTTTGCGGAAAAGTGAAATTTGAACTGCGCGGCCCGTTCGGTTCCTTTTTTGTCTGTCACTGCTCAAGATGCCGGAAGGCAACAGGCTCCGCACATGCCAGCAATATTTTCACCAAACCGGAAGATTTGAGCTGGACCGATGGTGAAGACCTGGTACGTGGTTTCAAACTGGATTCCGCGAAAATGTTTGGCCGGAATTTCTGCGCTGAATGTGGCTCACCGGTACCCAGGGTGTCCGCAGAAAGGAAACTGGTTGTTATTCCGGCGGGTGCGCTGGACGAGGATCCTGGTATACGCCCCGAAAATATCATTTTCTGGGACAACCGTGCGCATTGGTATGACGCCATGTCATCCGCACCGCGCTTTGCAAAATATCCAGACAAATAAGCGCCGGCGTTTCTATTAACTTCGCCCTGACAACGCTTGCCCTGCTGGCCTTCGCAGCCAACTCGGTGCTCTGCCGGTTGGCGCTCGGCGCGGAAACCATAGACGCCATCAGTTTCACATCGATCCGCCTGCTGTCAGGCGCAACGACCTTGCTGATTATCGTTTTGGCGAGTGCAAAAAAAGATCGGCTGCGAACGGAAGGAAGCTGGATGTCGTCGGCGATGCTTTTCCTCTATGCACTACCCTTCTCGCTTGCTTATATCAGCCTGGATGCCGGTGCCGGCGCTTTGATCCTGTTTGCGGCGGTACAGATCACCATGGTTGGCGCGGCACTGTTGTCCGGCGACCGCCCGCATCGGATGGAGTGGACCGGCCTGATCCTTGCTCTGCTGGGCCTGGTTTACCTGCTCCTGCCCGGTTTGTCGGCTCCGCCGCCAGGCGCTTCCGCGATGATGGTCCTGGCCGGCGTGTGCTGGGGCATTTATTCCCTGCGCGGTCGAAAGGCGAGTAGCCCCCTCGCCGACACGGCATCCAATTTCCTCCGCTGTGTGCCGGCGACACTTGCGGTGAGCCTGTGGTTTGCCGATGAAATCTGGTTGTCGTCGAAAGGCATCGTCCTCGCAATCATCTCGGGCGCCCTGACTTCCGGACTGGGTTACGTCATCTGGTACGCTGCGCTTCGCGGGATGAGTGCCACGCGCGCCGCGACGGTGCAGTTATCGGTGCCGGTGATCGCGGCCCTTGGCGGAGTCCTGTTTCTTGCCGAAAGCCTGACGATGCGGCTGACTTTGTCATCCGGTCTGATCCTGGGTGGCATCGGTCTGGCCATTTTTGGCTCACGCAATGCGGTCAAGGCTGGAGTATCCTGAGCGCTGGTCTGCACGGAACCCACTGATGCTGACAGTCAACGAGAAAATCCAGATAGCGGATAGTGAAATCGAATTTTCTGCGATTCGCGCGCAAGGCGCTGGCGGCCAGAATGTCAACAAGGTCTCGAGCGCGGTTCATCTGCGTTTCGATATCCAGCGCTCATCGCTGAGCGATGGGGAGAAGGAGCAATTGTTGCGCTACCAGGACAAGCGCATCAACAAGGAAGGCGTCGTCGTGATCAAGGCGCAACAACACCGCAGCCAGGAACAAAATCGCGAAGCAGCGCTGAACCGGTTACGGGACCTGATTCTCAGTGCGATCGCCGTCAAGAAAATACGCAAGGAAACGCGACCCAGCAGGAACGCAAAGAAAAAACGTGTGGATGACAAGACACGGCGTGGGAAGACCAAGACCCTGCGCGCCAAGGTAACGCCACGCGACCAGTAGTGACGGTTTTTTCAGTCAATAAATTCGTTGTGACTAGCCCTGTTCATCGACTTTGCGCTTTGCCCGATAGTAGGCTTTTCGATACCTGGACGAGGCGGGTTTCATTTCGTAGGCTCGGCTCAGCAACTCCAGCGCTTTCTCCGGCTGATTCGCCAACGAGTAGGTTCGACCCAGCGAATACAAGGCATTGACGCTGTCGGGATGATCCGCGATTCGCTCGAGTCCGATTTCGAATGCATACAGCAGATATTTATCGGCCAGGGCCTCTTCTCCGGCAAGCCGGTAGGTGCGAACCATAGAGCGATTAACCGACGCCCGCCATGGGTCCTCTTCGAGTTTCGCCAGGTCGATGCTGAGTGCACGATCGATAAACTCCTGAAACCTGGGTTGCTCGCCGAGACACTGGTAGACCTCGGCCATTTTTCGAATCAATGGCACATCGTCAGGATCGTCTTCGAGCAACCGCCCGTACAGACGGTTACTGATGTCGCAGCGCTCGTATCGACGATAACGTCCGGCGAATTTTTCTATGCCGTTGTCGATCCTGTTATCGATGACCGACCTTCGCTCGGGTGACGAATAAACGGCTGCCGTCGTCAAACCGGCAACTGAAAATACGGCTATCACAAGGCCACCCACCCATAGGCTAAACCTCTTCGACTGATCGGCGCTCCACGATGAATCCCCGATTGCCTGCAGCTTGCGGACCGTCGAAAACCGATAAGTCAAAGCAGTAATTGCCAACGCCATCGCTACCAGGATTTCTGCAATTTCCGCCTCGTTGAAGCTGAAAGGCTTTAGTTCGAGGTAGGCTGCACAGACGAAATAGGGCGCTACAACCAATGGTGGGGTGGCAACACCCAGTTTTTGCAGCCAGGCGGCGGGCCGCCATTTGAAGGAACAGGCAAGCGGGTACAACATTCCGTATGCCACCAGACCGGCGGCCAGTGCATAGCTCAGGGCATCCTTCAGGAATGTTTTGTATGGGCCCGTGAAAAGATTGTGAATATTTGCCTCACCTTGCAGATTGCGGGCCTTCAGAAATTCCGGTGTTGAAAAGCCGAATATTCTTTGTCCCCAGGAAATCTCTTCAAGTACGACGTATGCACAGGCCACCGCGAGGATTGCGAAAAACCATCGATAGTTCGATTTTGAGAAAACATTCCGCAATGACAAAATCATCGCGGCAAGAAAGAAATAGGTCTGACTCCACTCCCCGAGCAGATCTTCATAGGTTAACCAGATGAAAGCTATCGGGTAATAAAGGGCTATCACCAGGTACGCCAGTATCACCACGGCAAATACCGTGGCGATCAGGTATTGGTGTGGCTGAGACCACACCGGCGATTTCAAGACATGATTTGGCGGCATATATTCAAACTTAGCTTGTAACGACCAGTCCTTCGTCTTTGTCGTGTCTCCACAGGAAATATCACAAAAAGACTTGATTGTGAATCCACTCAGCTGGACCTCTCCCGAAATGGTGAACGCTCCCGAGCCTGAGATTGAGCCACGCAAAGATCCATGTTGCCGCGATCATCGCGGCTCAAGCAGCGTCAGCTGATTTCTACGCTGACCGCGATGGACTTTTCAGCATTCAGGGAGTTGCTGACGAGGCAGTTTGTCTCGGCTTTTTCGAGCAATAGCTTCGCCTTTTCGGCATCCGTCCCTGCGGGAACCAGCAGGCGCGCCTGAATGTCGAAATGCGTAAATCGGGTAACCCGATCGACCCGATCGAGCGTTCCGTCGATATTCAGTTCGATTTCGTTCCATTCCAGGCCCGAGGCTGTTGCGATAGCTCGGAAGGTCAGGATTATGCAATCGGCCACCGACGCGGTGAGTAATGATTCGGGGGACCATTGATCGCCCGGACCATC
>JAZFYI010000087.1:0-2115 GCA_036443455.1 Gammaproteobacteria bacterium | reverse complement strand
TGGCCGCAGACAAGGGGTGTTCGCTGCCCCGCTCAAGGCTGGCAGCAAGCCTCAGCAGAGATGCTTCCTCCCACCCACCCGCGCACAGCACGGTTGCGACTTCGGGTTTGCCGGCAGTCAACGTACCGGTCTTGTCGACGACGAGCGTGTCGACATCGCGCATAAGTTCGACCGCTTCGGCGTTCTTGAACAGCACACCCATACTCGCGCCGCGACCGGTCGCCACCATGATGGAGATCGGTGTCGCCAGGCCTAGGGCGCAGGGACAGGCAATGAGCAGCACTGCGATCGCGTTGATGAGCGCATAGCTCATGCTCGGGTCCGGCCCCCAAATGGCCCACGCGACGAAGGTGAGTATCGAAACGACAATGACGACCGGCACGAAATAGCCCGCGACGGTATCGGCCAGCTTCTGTATCGGTGCGCGGCTGCGCTGTGCCTCCGCCACCATTTGCACGATCCGCGCAAGCAGGGTATCGGCGCCGACTTTTTCGGCCTGCATCATCAGCATACCCGTTCCGTTTACCGTGCCGCCGACCACCTTGTCGTTGGCCTGCTTTTCGACCGGCATCGGTTCACCGCTGACCATGGACTCATCGACCGAGCTGTGACCATCGATTACGCGGCCATCGACCGGCACTTTTTCACCGGGGCGAATGCGCAGGCGATCGCCCGGCTGAATCATTTCTATCGGCACATCCTCCTCGTCGCCCGACTCCGACACGCGCCGCGCAGTTTTTGGCGCCAGGCCAAGCAAGGCCTTGATTGCCGTACCGGTTCGACTGCGCGCCCGTAGCTCGAGAACCTGGCCGAGAAGGACCAGGGTCACGATGACCGCCGCCGCTTCGAAATATACGGCGACATGACCGGAAACATCACGAAACGCGGGCGGAAACAGATCCGGTAGCAGCACGGCAACGACGCTATAGACGTACGCGACGGCGACCCCGAGGCCGATCAACGTGAACATATTGAGGTGACGAGTCACGATCGATCGCCAGGCACGGACAAAGAACGGCCACGCGCCCCACAACACCACCGGACTGGCGAAAAGCAGTTCGATCCACGGGCGAATCGAAGTCGGCAGAATCACACTCACGGGTTTTCCGGGCAGTAAATCGCCCATGGCGATGAAAAAGACCGGGAGGGTAAATAACAGGCTTACCCAGAACCGCCGGGTCATATCGATCAGTTCGCTGTTCTCGTCTTCGTCTTCGGTAACGACCACCGGTTCCAGCGCCATCCCACAGACAGGGCAGTCGCCAGGCTCGTCCCGAATGATTTCCGGATGCATCGGGCAGGTGTATTGCCGGGCAGGTGCGGCGACTATGACGCGCTCCAACGCCATGCCGCAGCTCGGACAATCGCCCGGACGATCAGACTCGACCTCGGGATGCATCGGGCACGACCACACCGCACTCATGACTCGACTCCCTGAAGTTCCACCAGGATTGGACAGTCTGGTCGTGGACCGCCGTCGCAGCGTGTAGCCAAGTCTTCCAAAGTGTCGACCATGGATTGCAGCTCATCGATTTTCCTGCGCAAGTCGTCGACATGGGCCAATGCGACTTTCTTAACATCCGCGCTGCTGCGCTTGCGGTCTCGCCAGAGCGCCAACAAAGTGTCTATCTGAGAAATCGAAAAACCAAGTTGCCGGGCACGGCGGATGAAACGCAGGGCGTGCAAGTCGCGTTCGTTGTAGACGCGATAACCCGCACCACTACGCGTGGCCGCGTCGATGAGACCAATCTGTTCGTAATAGCGAATTCTTTTGGCCGATACGCCTGACGCATCGGCAGCGTGTCCAATATTCACCCCTTAATCTCCCATTCGGCTCGTATGCTCCAAAAAATCTTGCAACAAGCATATACCTTCCCATCATGGGAAGGTCAAGGTTTCGAATCCAAGCCCGAAACGCGATTTTTCAGGTAAATCGTTCGAATTTCGCGAAGCAAATTTGGACCGACTTCACACTCATAGAAGACAGCTTATGTGCGACTGTTGGTGGGGCCAAAACCCAGGCATCGCGAGACAAACCTCCGCTTGTAGAGTGCCGGAACTCCGGTTTAGCCACATTGTGTTACGGGGAAGTCCGAATAGTCCGGATGCGGCGGT
>JAZFYI010000086.1:0-21615 GCA_036443455.1 Gammaproteobacteria bacterium | reverse complement strand
ATCGGCAATCTTGTATGCCTCGATCGCGTGGTGGAACGACGTGACCTTGTAGCCAAACTCCTTCGCGATATCCAGCATCACCGCCATCTCGTCGCCACGGTAGCAATGATTGTGGACCAGTATTTCGCCATTCAAGACACCGGCGAGGGTTTCCAGACCCAGGTCCCTGACCGGCTTTTCCTCGGATTCGCCATCGAGGTATTCCTGCCAAAGCCGATTGTATTCTTCGGCCTCGATCCACGCGGCTCGATAACCGGCCACATTGCCCATGGCGGTACTCGGCGCAACGCCTAGGCCTTCTCCGTATACGCGTTTCGGGTTTTCGCCACAGGCCATTTTCAGCCCATAGGGAGCGCCAGGGAATTTCATGCCCTGCATGGTGCGCGATGGCACGTTCTTGATCGTTACGCTGCGCCCGCCGATCAGGTTGGCCGAACCCGGCAGAATTTGCATGCTGGTAACCCCACCAGCGAGCGCTTTGGCGAAACCCGGGTCCTTAGGATTGACCGAGTGCTCGGCCCAGACTTCAGCGGTCACCGGGGCGGTCGCTTCGTTGCCATCGGACTGCGGCCTGACACCGGGCGAGGCATAAACGCCCAGGTGCGAATGGGTATCGATGATGCCCGGCGTCAGCCATTTGCCGGCCGCGTCTATCTCGGATGCTCCCGCGGGCAGAGCGAGACCCTGGCCGAACTCGGCGATTTTTCCATCGCGGATCAGGAGATCGCCATTTTCTATCTTGGCGCCGTCGCCGGTATAAATGGTCGCGCCCTTGATCAACAAGGTTTCCGACGGCAACGCTCGATAGGTTGAAGGGAACGGATCCTTGTTTGGTGCGACGCGTGCGTCGGAATCACCACCTGGTGGGCTGCAGGCTGCCAGCATAAAGATCGGCGCCAGCGCCAGGAAATATCTGCTCATTAACGATCTCCGTAAGCTTGCTTTCAGTAATTCAGCGGATCAAAAGGCTGTGAATCGTAGCATGGATTTTGCTTGCCCGGGTCCGCAAAAAGCAGGTGGCCGCAAATCACCTGTAATCCGGGAAAACTTGGAGCGGGTGTTGCATTAATGCATGATCGGAGAGTATCCGGCCACTGACACGGGAGCTCAAATGACGACCATAGGCACGCCCCTGACCGATCGGGCCACCCGCATGATGTTGCTCGGTTCCGGTGAACTGGGGAAAGAAGTCGTTATCGAAGCACAGCGTCTCGGTGTCGAAGTGATTGCCGTAGACCGCTACGCGAATGCGCCGGCGATGCTGGTCGCCAATCGCAACCATGTCATCGACATGCTAGATCCCGTTGCGTTGAGAAACGTAATTTCACAGGAGCGGCCCGATTTTGTCGTTCCGGAAATCGAGGCGATTGCCACGCCGGTATTGGTGGAACTTGAAAAGGAGGGGTTCCATATCGTGCCGACGGCCCTGGCCGCCCGCCTGACCATGGACAGGGAGGGCATCAGGCGTCTCGCGGCTGAAACCCTCGGCATCGCTACCTCGCCCTATCTGTTTGCAGATAACCCGGAGGAATATCGAAAAGCGGTCCGGGAAATCGGCATTCCCTGCGTAATCAAACCCGTCATGAGTTCTTCGGGCAAGGGCCAGAGCGTGGTTCGGGAAGCGGCGGATATCGACCAGGCATGGGATTATTCGCAGCAAGGCGGCCGTACCGGCGCGGGCCGCGTTATCGTCGAGGGGTTGGTCGATTTTGATTATGAAATAACCCTGCTCACGGTGCGGCATATCGATGGCACGAGTTTTTGTGACCCGGTAGGGCATATCCAGGTCGATGGCGATTATCGCGAATCCTGGCAACCGCAGCCCATGTCGCCCGCGGCCCTGGAAGAAGCACAAGGTATAGCTGCTGCGGTGACCGGCAAGCTGGGCGGCCGGGGAATATTCGGCGTGGAATTGTTTATCAAGGGTGACCGGGTATTGTTCAGCGAAGTGTCGCCACGGCCGCACGATACCGGCATGGTAACGATGATTTCCCAGGACCTGTCGCAATTCGCCCTGCACGTAAGAGCGATACTCGGTCTGCCTGTTCCCGCGATTCGCCAGTACGGTCCATGCGCGTCGTGCGTCATTCTTGCGCAAGGCGACTCCGGTGGCGTGACTTACTCAGGCTTCGACGAGGCGCTGGCCGAGCCCGATACCAAGCTGCGCTTGTTTGGCAAACCCGAAGTCCGCGGGAAACGCCGTATGGGGGTCGCACTGGCGCTCGACGAATCGATCGACGGCGCGAGAGCAAAGGCCCGCCGCGTTTCTGCGGCGATTCGACTGCAGTTGTAAAGCCATGGCGGCCGCTCAGACGTAATTGGCGAAATCGACTTTGAACAAGAGGCTGTACAGGACCGGCACGATTATCAGCGTCAGCATGGTCGCGAAAATCAGGCCAAAAATAATCGCTATCGCGAGCGGCTCCCACATCGGGCCGCCACCCAGCCACAAAGGAATCATGCCGGCCACGGTTGTCGTCGCCGTCAGCAGGATGGGACGAATCCGCCGCTGAGCCGCGTTGACAATCGCATCCTGTGGCGTATTGCCCGGCTCGGCTTCTTCCAGTCCGATCCGATCGATCAAAACGATTGCGTTGTTGATCACTATACCCGCCAGCGAAATGATGCCAAGCAAAGTAATAAAGCCGAAATAAGAGCGTGCCACCAGGAGACCGACAACGACGCCAACGATTGACAAGGGGATCGTCAACAGAATGATCGCCGGCCTGCGCAGGGAATTGAACTGAGCAACCAGCAATATCAGGATGATCAACCCGGCGATCGGCAGTTTCTCATTGATAGACTGGCTGGACTCGACGGACTTTTCCGTGACGCCGCCGAATTCCCAGCCAAAGCCAAAACCCCAGTCGGCCGATTCCTGTTCCAGCCACGGTCTTATCGCCTGGTTGATCGTGGCGGCCGTGTACCCCGGTTCGAGTAGAGAGGATACGGTTACCGTCCGCAGGCGGTCCCGCCTGCGGATTACGCCTGCCTCCCATATCATTTTTGCCTCGGCCACCTGGCCAAGAGGAACCGATTTACCGGTAGCCTGTGAAAAAACGTTTATGGATTGCACGACACCCAGTTCCGGGCCCTGCGTGGCACGCGAGCGCAAGACTATCGGGATGAGCTTGTCTTCCTCCCGATACTCGGCCACTTCGACACCCGACAGGAAAGTCTGCAGCGAGATCGCAATATCCTGATGGCTGACCCCCGCGAGTCTTGCCCGGGTTTCGTCGATCTCCACGGCAATTTTTTTTGTTCTCGCGCCCCAGTCGTCGGAGATCTGCCGGGTACCGGGTATCTCAGCCAGCTGGCGCCGGACCTTATCCACAATCTCAAACAATTTATCGCTGTCCCTGCCGGATATCCTGACCTCGACCGGTGGCCACGCAGGCGGGCCCAGGGGCAATGGCCTTACGGTTGGCCTCAGCCCGGGGAAATTGTTTTCCAGAAATTCCTGGATTGGCGGTATCAGCTGCGTCTCCAGGATATCCCTGCTGCTGGCGTTGACGATGATGTAGGCGTATTCCGGTGTGGGCGTCTCGGGGCGGTAGGAAAGAATGTATCTCGGCGCCCCTTCGCCGATAAACGCGCCCCAGTTGATGATGCCGGAACCGCCGTTTTGGTCCGCCATCAGGTTGTCGAGCATGAATTGTTCCAGCGCGATGACCACTTCGTTCGTGGGTTCGATAGGGCTACCGACCGGCAACTCGATTTCGACCGCCAGCGTCGGCCTGTCGTTCGCCGGGAAAAAGATATTCGGTATGAACCTGAACCCCTGCAGAGCCACGAAAAACACGCCGCCGGCCATCAGCAGAACCAGCACCGGTCTTTTCAATGCACTGACGACGATGCCCCGGTAAGCCGAATAAAAGCGGCCTGAATACTGCTCTTGCGACTGCTTTACTTTCATGAACGCGACACAAAGCATCGGAATAATCGTCAGTGTAATAACCCATGAGCACAACAAGGTGATGGTTACGACCGTAAACAAAGCCGCGGTGTACTCGCCGGCGTTCGATTCCGCCAATCGAATCGGCAAAAAGGCCGCGGCCGTCGTCAGCGAAGAAACCAGCAGGGGAATACGCAATTCGACAGCCGAATCGATTGCTGCGCGCCTGGCTGGTTTGCCGGCGGTCATTTGCACCATGATCGATTCCGCCATCACGATGGCGTTATCGACCAGCATCCCGAGTGAAATGATCAGGCCCGCCAGCGACATCTGGTGGAGACCGACATCAAGCAAGCCCATAAAAAAGATCGCGGCGAACATCGCGGACGGGATCAGAGTCGCAACGATCAGACCGGTTCGCAAACCAAGAAAGAGCAGCATGACCACGGCAACCACAACGATTGCTTGCAAGAGGTTGTTGGCGAAGGCATCGATTTTTCTCTCGACATCGCCGGCCTGAAATTGAATAAAATCAAATTCCACGCCAACCGGGTAAACACTGTTGGCTCTGCGGATCACATCCTTGACGGCCTGCCCGAGTTGCAAAATATTGCCGCCTTCCCGCATCGATATTGCCAGCCCCAGGCTGCTATCCCCGGCGCTGCGCATCATGCTTTGCGGCGGATCGACATAGCCGCGATGAATCGTTACCAGGTCCTCCAGCCGAACCAGGTCGGTCGTTCCCGGCAAATTGATAATGCTGCGACCGAGTTCGGCAAGTGACTCGAAGTTGCCCGATGGCTCAAGAAAAACCCTTTCATACGGGGTGGAAAAATTACCGCCGGGCAAAATAATATTCCTCGACTCCAGGATTTGCTTGAGTTGGCTCGGGGATAAGCCGAGTTCCGCCAGGCGCGAGTTGTTGAACTCGACGAAAACCCGCTCGGCCTGGTCCCCATAAATCTCGACCTTCGCAACGTGGTTAATCAGCAAAAGCTCGTCCCTGACATCATCGGCGATCGTTTTCAATTCGCGGTAGTCAAAGCCATCCCCCGTTATGGAAACGATCGTGCCAAAAACATCGCCGAATTCGTCATCGACGACTGGGCCGATCACATCCGCCGGCAACTGGTCGCGCGTATCCTCCACTTTTCTTCTGAGCTTGTCCCAGATTGGCTGGATGTCCATGTATTCATTGCGCAGGTTGACCTTGATGACCGAAATACCTGTTTTCGATCGGCTGCTTATGAAATCCAGCTCGGGTATTTCCTGGATCGCCTTTTCCAGCTTGTCGGTTACCAGGTCCTCGACCCGTTTCGGGCTGGCGCCCGGGAAGATGGTCCTCACTTGCGCGGTTCGAATCGTAAAACCCGGGTCCTCGGCTCGAGGCATCCGCGTATAGGTCATCACCCCTGAAATCAACACGACAAAAAGCAGGGTCAGCGCAATGCGGTTTTTCTCGATGGCGAACTGCGTAATATTCATTATTCTTGAGCTTGATTGCGATCGAGCAGGCGAACCTGCTGGCCGTCTGCGAGCCGCCTCACACCCGCGGTCGCGACTCGTTCGCCGGCGATCAGGCCACTGGTGATTTCCATACCCGAGCGGTCAAAATCGCCGGTCTGTACGGCTCGCCTTGTCGCGACATAGTGATCGCCGGTTTTTTCCAGTACGAAAACATAGTGGCCCTGACGGTCTTCGCCTACCGCGACCAGCGGTACGAGTATCCTGGTGTGGGAATCCTCGGTGACGACCGTTATCCGCACATCCACAGCCATGCCGGTACGCACCTGGTCACAGTTTTCGATGATAGAGACGGTCACGGGAAACGCGCTGCTCGCACCGGATGGCGCTACGCCGACTTCTTTCACGACGCCTGCAAAAACCTGGTCACCCAATGCGGCGATGATGATCTCGGCATGCATGCCATTGCTGATGCTGCCGATCAAGGTCTCCGAGACCGACACCGCGGCTTCGGCACAGCTACCGCAGGTCAGGCGGAGGACCGGCTGCCCGGGAGCGACATTCTCATTTTCAATGGCAAATATTTCCGCGACACTGCAAGCCTGCGGGGCAAACAATCGGGTATAGGACAACTGGAGCCGGGTTGCCTCGAGTTGCTGATTGGCCGCGCGTACCTGGGCCCTCGCAGACTCCGATGCCGCGCGTGCGACGTCTAGATCAGCCTTTGAAGCATTGCGATTTTCGTAAAGCCCTCGCGTTCTTTCATAACTGGCCTCGGCGTTCCTGAGTTCGGCATTCGCCTGCGCCAGACCCGCCAGCGCCTCCTGCTGCAGGACCTGGTAGTCCTTGGGATCGATTCGCGAAAGCAATTGCCCGGCCTCTACTTCCTGGCCTACGTCGACCGGATTCTCGGTGATGTTGCCAGCCACGCGAAAACTCAGGGTACTGTCCAGTTCGGCGCGGGTGCTGCCCGAAAAAGAGTAAACGGACTCGGTGCCGCTGGCGGTCACGACCATCGACCTGACCGGTCGTATTTCGGCCCCTGGCTCCGGCCTGGAACGATCGCAGGCCCCGGTTGCCAGCGACAAAACCGCAATGCAGACCAACGATATTAGCTTGAGTTTCATGTGCTCCCCTCGATCCGGACACCGGCCGGCGCCATCGCGGTCAACCGCCGCTCAACGGCGCAACGCCTTGCTCGCGGTAGTACTGCTCCAGCGCGTTCAGCCATTCCTGCCAGGCCAGCGGATCCATGATCAATTCAAAATTCGATTGCGCCCGCAGAAGATTCATAAAATCGATAACAAAACTGTACAGCGATACCGCGGCATCCAGATCCGCCGACAACCTGGCGTTTTGTGCATCGATCAGATCGGTAATGGAAACCGCTCCCCGCGAGTAGGAATCGGTCACCAGGGCCAGGCTGCCCCGCGCGGCCGCGGCGGCGTTTTGCGACAATTCTATAGAGGCGTAGGATTGTCTGGCCAGTTGCAACATCGTGCGCACTCTCGCTTCAACCGCTTCGGCCACCGCAGCCTCCTGCACCTTGAATTTCCTTGCCTCGTGTCGCGACTGCGCGAGGATCGCCTTCCTGGCGCCACCCGAAAAAATCGGCAGGCGCGCTTCGAGAAGAACCGTCCAGTTGTCGTCTGCGCGGTCGATACCGAGCATGCTCGCAGGGTTGCTGTCGGAGCCGACGCCGCCACGATCGAGTACGTGGCTGGAAGTCCCGCGCAGGCTGATATCCGGTACGTAGAAATCTCTCTTGTCCGCCAGCGCCTGTCTTTCCCGCGCAAGCACCAGGTTCCTGGCCGCCTGTAGTTCCGGTGACAACTCCAGCGCGCTGGCAACGACAAATTTCTGGAACACATCCCATACCACCGGGTTACCAACAAAGGTCTGGAACCTTTCGTCCTGCACCTGGCTCATCGCCTGGTCCAGGCCAGGATCGGCGGTAATAAAGCCGAATTTCTGCGGCAGATGCATGACCCGGCTGACTTCGATCGCCGCAGCACGCCTGGCCGCTTCCGCCGCGAGCAAATCCTGCATGTCTGCCGCTATCTGGCTTTCCCAGCGCAAAACATCGGAGCGCCCCGAAAAACCGATCGCCGCTCTCGCCTTGGCCAGCTCCAGGTTGAGCCGGGTCACTTCGAGATTTGACTGACGCACCTGCTCGACGGCATTGGCGCTGAGCAACTCAAGATAACTGACCGCGCCGGCCTGTAACGTGTCCAGCGCTCGGCTCTTGAAAACCAGGTCGCTCGAATCCCGCAGGTATCTCGATATGGCCAGGGCGGCGCTGGCGTCGTCCGAGTAAATCAACTGAGACGCTTCAAACTCAGCGCCCAGCGTGGTTTCGGATCGAAACAACGGGCTCGCCTGCTCTTCGTTGAGTCGGACCCCCGTCGCAGAGACTGAAAGCTGCGGCAACAACGCACCCCTGGCCTCTTTTACCTGCGCTTCGGCCACATCGATATCGAAGCGGGCCGCCTTCAGGTCCAGGTTGTGTTGCATCGCCCCCTGCATCGCGCCCAGCAAGGTCAATGGACGGGCATTGTCGTATTCATTGTCAAGAAGTTTTTCCGCACCGGTCAGCACGGCCCAGCGCGGCAAAACACCGATGGCCCGGGCGGTTGCCATATTGATGACCAGCCTCGATGCGCCGATATCCGGACTGCGCGGCGCCGGATCCGCTTCGTGCAGCAACAAAGCCTGCAAGGTCAGTGCGATGCGTCGCGCCAGCCGCGTATGATCGGTGGTCAGTCCGGTTGCCGACATCATCAACCCCATTTCGACCTCTAATTTTCCCAACAGTGAAAAGCTCGGGATTTTCCTGGCTATCAAACGTTGCGCGAGGTATCTCATTTGCTGGTCGTCGAGACGAAACAACGGCGCCACGTAAACCATGTCGGTTTCCTTGGGAATCTGGCCGATCAAATCATCGACCGAGTCCTCGACGGCAATAACGCTGACTTCGAAGTCCCGGTTCTGCCTCAGGCGCTCGGTCATGACCTGGATCGCGGGCACGCCTTCCAGCGTCACCCGCTGCACCAGAACAACCAGGTGGCTGAACGGTACGGCATTACGAATGAGAGACAAATCGTCATCGACGCTGTGAAAGCTGCTCAGGTAAACGAAGTTGCTGCGCAGCGCTTCGTGTGGTTCGGCAAAACCCTGCAATTTTGCATCAATCACGATGGGCGCGATTACCGGTTTTTTGAGCTTCCCCCAATGACCGGCCAGGTGTGATGCGACAACGCCGTTTGCGATGATCACCTCGACTTCGGGATCGTTGAGCAGCTCGCCGAGCGCCGAGCGAACGCCATCGACGGTCCAGCCGCCGTTCAATTGTTTGTCGGCGGGCATCCGCACATTGAATTCCGGCTGCATCAGATCGCTGAACTCTTTTTGCAGCAATTCAACGGGAATGACGGCACGGGTTTGCAATCCATCGCCCAACACGCCGACGACGACATCGCGAGCCCATGCGGCGCTCGTGAATACCAACAGGAAACAGCCAAGGAGGGTAATTCTTCCAGTCATGTCGACCCAGTGTTGTTATTCTGGCTAACGGCGAAGCAGTAATTGTAACGCTTTCCTCGGCTTTCTGTTCGAGTACTCCGCCACCGTGAAATTGATGGATCAAGCGAAAAAAAAAGGCGGTTACCAGTGCTACCGGTAACCGCCACAAGGCTTAGGGTCTAACTGGGTGTTGCTTTCGCCGCTTTATTTCATGCTCACGGTCACGCTGCCTGAGCCGGTATCGATGATTCCCTGGCCATCGCCCCGGCCAATCTGTGCCTCGAACTGGTTGTCTTTGGAAATGACCCTGCTCAAATCGGGCAGATCGACGTCTATACCGCCTGAACCGGTTTCGATTCTCAGCGTCATGTTCAGAGGATGATTTGTCGCAATGCGCACACCGCCGCTACCGGTATCCAGGCGCAGCTTCCGTACCGCGCCGAGATCGCCCGCAATAGCGATGTTGCCGCTGCCGGTATCCACATCGACAATTTCGCCTGCCAGGAATTTTTTTGCAGTGACGCCACCGGAGCCCGTATCCACTCTTAACGAGCCGGACACGTTATTCAGAATTACCCGCCCGGAACCCGTATCGACGAGTATTTCTTCCGCATGTACATTATTCAGCTCGACAGAGCCGGAACCCGTATCGGCATTCACGTTGCCATCGACATCGGTGACGGTAACTGACCCGGAACCGGTATCGGCGCTCACATTGCCCTCGACATCGGTGACGGTGACTGACCCGGAACCGGTATCGGCGAGTATGTCTCCCGTGTAAGCGACCACAGTGACGCGACCTGAACCCGTATCGGCTCGCAATGACCCCTGGCTCTTCTCAATGCTGATTTCGCCGGAGCCCGTGTCGAGATTCAGTTTTGCCTGCAGGCCGTTGCCCTTGATCGGGCCAACCCGGTTTTTTACCCGGAGGCTGCTGCCATTCGGTACGCGGATCACCAGGTCCACGTGTACATTCAATGCATCGCTCCTTGTTTTGCTACTGACCGATACTCGCTTTTTCTGGTAACGAACCCTGGTCGAATTGTTGCCACGATTCGAGCCGTCCCGATAGGTGTATTTCCGGTAATCGTCCACCGGGTAAAGCACCCGAAATTGATGCTTGCTGCCTTCTTTCACTGAATAGAAGCCGATCAGGTCGGCGATCTCAGCCGCCGTAAGGCCAGCGCTTTTATCCGCTTTCACGGTCGCCTGGATTTCGAATTTATCGCCCTTCGCTTCCAACAGCTTTACCGAGCCAGCAAGGTTGTCGACCTCGAGGATTTTGCCAGCGACGCTGATATCCTTCCTGGTCTCAACATCCGCTGCAGATAAAGGGCCGGCAAGGGTAAACGCCATGACCGTCAGCGCGATGGCGAGAAGTGTTTTGGTCTTGTTCATTGCTTGTCTCCGGAATACCAATGTGTAGATCTGTATGGCATTTGATGCACGAACGAGGGCCCCGGTTTGAATCGGGGCCCAAATTCGGGCCTTATTTTGGGTTAGCCTGTTTGCTCAGGTCTCGTCGCGGTACCGGCGAAGGAAGATCGCGCCGGTGACAAAGGCCGCGGCGACCAGTATGCCGCCATACAGCGCAGGCTCGGAAAACAGCCTGCCAAAACTACCTATGCGGCTCATCGCCTCCAACAAAGTAACGCCGCCGGCATCGTCTGCGCCGCTACCAAAAATTCTGACCAATTCAGAATCGCGAATTTGCATCTTGAAGCCGACCAGCCGGTCGCCTAGCAGGTTCGCGAAATAGTGGGTGCCAAACCAGTTTTCAACAAAAAGGATAATAGCCGGAGGCGCTGCGGCCCAAAGAAATACCGAGCGCCGCGCCCAGACCGAGACCAGCAGAAACCAACCGGCAAACGGCAGATACCACAACAGCAAAGCCGTGCTGCTTTTTAACGCGATACCGATCCCGGTAAACAAGACTTCAGGCTGCCACAGAACGAGCCAACCGCTGCCGCCAAGGACGCCGAACGTGACCGCTGCGATGACCTGCATGATCAGCCAGCAGGCGACGCCAGAAATCAGTACGAAAACTGGCATTAAAACACCGGCAGTTACCAACTTGGCGAGTACCGTTTCGGTGTCCGAGATCGGCAACGACTTCCAGAACAGGATGCTGCGGTTTTTACGCTCGGCATAGAGACAGTCGAGCAGGTAAAAAACTGCAACAAAAGCGCCCACCATAAAAATAAGGCCATATAGAACGCCAAACATTATCGCACTGCCGACTTGAATATTTTCCGGAGTGAACACATTTGCAGACAGCCCAATTGCGATGTGTTCACTTGTGAAAAAACCTTGGGCAGAAGCCTTGAAGAGCGCAAGCAAAGTCACGACGATTACTACGGCAGCCGTAATCAGCGGCGCACGATAGATGGCTTTGTGTTCCCAGGTCTCCCGGCGAACCAGGTATGCAAATGCGTTCATGCGGCCTCCCCTCGGACCTTCGCCACGAACAGGTCGGCAACGCTTGGCGTACGAACATCGCCGAGTTCACTCAGCTTGTCCCTTGCAATGCCGTCATAAAGAAAAACGGAGCGGCCAAAATCCTGGTGCTCATATACGGGCCGCATGGATTCCGCCCGTTCCCGGTTATCCGGGTGGACCGCCACTTCAACGAAATTCTCGGCGACCGCCTCCATGCTGGCGTCCAGAACGATGCGTCCCTTATTGATGAACAGCAAATCGGTGAGAATGTGCTCGATCTCTTCGACCTGGTGAGTGGTAACCAGGATGGTGCGCTTTTCGTCGAAATAATCTGACAACAACGCCCGGTAGAAATCCTTTCGATAAAGGATATCCAGCCCCAGCGTGGGCTCATCCAGAACCAGCAGCCTCGCATCGATGGCCATGATCAGCGCCAGGTGAAGCTGGGTAACCATGCCCTTGGACAATTGACCGACTTTCTTCGCCAGCGAAACATCGGTGCGGGAAAGAAAATCCAGCGCCCGGGAGCGATCGAACTTCGGGTGTATCGCGTCCATGAAATCCACGGCGTTGCTGACTTTCATCCAACGCGGCAAAATAGCGACGTCGGCAACAAAACAAACATCGTGCATCAATTGATTACGCTGACGATAAGGATCCAGGCCAAGCACTTTCAGCTCACCTGAAAAACTGGTCAGACCCAGGATCGCCTTGAGCGCCGTGGTCTTGCCGGCGCCATTCGGCCCGATCAGCCCGACGATTCTTCCCTCTTCGATCGAAAAACTGGCTCCGTCCAGGGCGCGGGTCTTGCCATAATTCTTGCTCAGCCCCCTGGCTTCGATGATGGCGCTCATGATTCCTTGTCTCCCGCCTGTGCTTTGGCTTTTTTCTTGTCGGCCTTGCTCAACAGGTTTTCCAGGCTAAGTCCGAGCCTGCCTATGCTGGCCAAAACCAGGGGCCACTCCTGGTCCAGAAATCTTTGTCTCTCGTTTTTGAGCAACTTGGTTTTTGCCCCGGCGGTAACGAACATGCCGAGGCCACGCTTTTTCTCAACCAGGTCGTCGTCAACCAGCTCCTGGTAACCTTTGAGCACGGTCAACGGGTTGAGGCGGTATTCTGCGGCGACGTTTCTGACCGATGGCAAGGCATCGCCATCTTTGAGCACATCCTCAAGTATCATCGCCACCACTTTGTCGCGCAGCTGGCGATATATAGGCTGATTGTCGTTCCAGTTTGGATCCATATTTCCTGCCTTGTAGTCCTTGAGACTTCCTTGTGCTTCGCCGCGACCTATCGCTTGCAGCCAGAGGCGAGTCTCATGGTCGCTGTATTTGCCAGCCGCACTTATGGCTTACGCTCTTCACGACGCTTGGCGACAAGCGCGGCGCCGGTAATCGTCAACTGCTTGGCCTCGAGCAAAACACGATGCAAATCGTCCAGCTCTTCCATCGATGACTGAAGCTGGATGACGACCGGCTGTATCGCAGTCCTCGCCATTTCAGCCTCGTGAATCTGGCTGCCCGCGAGCGCCAGGCCCATCATGGCGAACATCACCAGGCTGGCGGGACGTCTACGGTATTGGTCTGTCCTGGCGTTCATGCCGTCTCTCCCTTTTTGGTAGTCGTTAGCCCCTCTTGGTGCAGGGGTGTTGTACTCCACTATAACACTACATATCCAAATTACAAGCATCTGGTTTCCATGTTTTTAGGATTGACGATTTATTCATATTAAACAAATACTTACATTTCTTTATTTTTTTCACTCCGGCATTTCCCCGGTCCTGATCCGCAGTATTTTTCCGCTCAGCCGGGGCAGAATCGGCCATCAGGCGCTGAATTCACCCGCAGAAAAGGCATAAACGGCTGGCAATGGATTTGAGCGATTTGTTCACTCCGGCAATCGCACAGGATGAAGATCGCGGGGCACCCGGACATCGCGGGCAAGCCACCTTTTCCTGGCTGGACGGAGTATGGGTTTGCGACATCCGGTGCTACAATCTGCGCCCCTTTTTCGGGCACGGAGAAATGCAATCAGATGAAAGATCCTGTACGAGTCAGTATCACCGGCGCCGCCGGGCAAATCGGTTATCAACTGGCATTTCGCATTGCCTCGGGCCAGATGCTCGGTAGCGACCAGCCCGTCATCTTGCAGTTGCTGGAAATACCGCCTGCGATCGATGCGCTGAAAGGCGTGGAAATGGAACTGCGCGACTGCGCCTTCGGCACTTTGCATGATGTGGTCTCGACTACCGACGCGGCGGTCGCCTTCAAGGACGCCGATTACGCGGTCCTGGTCGGCGCAAAACCGCGCGGCCCGGGCATGGAGCGCAAGGACCTGCTGCTGGAAAACGCGAAAATATTTTCCGCGCAGGGAAAAGCGCTGAACGATCATGCCAGCCGCGATATCAAGGTGCTGGTGGTTGGCAATCCGGCCAACACAAATGCTTTGATAGCCCAGAAAAATGCGCCCGATCTGGACCCGGCGAATTTTACCGCGATGACTCGTCTCGATCACAACAGGGCGCTGACCCAACTGGCGGCAAAGACCGGCTCACATGTCAGCCGGATTCGGAAGCTGACGATCTGGGGAAACCATTCGGCGACGCAATATCCGGATATTTTTCATTGTCAGATTGACGGCGAGCCGGCCAGCGAAAAGGTCGACATGGCCTGGATCGGAGATGAGTTTATTCCGACTGTCCAGCAACGTGGAGCCGCCATCATCAAGGCCCGGGGATTGTCCTCGGCGGCCTCCGCCGCGTCTGCCGTCATCGACCACATGCATGACTGGATACTTGGCTCGCCCGATGGCGACTGGGTCAGCATGGCGATTCCCTCCGATGGCAGCTACGGGATTGCCGAGGGCATCATTTATTCCTACCCGGTAACTTGCGTCGATGGTGAATACGAGATCGTGGCGGGCCTCGATATCAACGACTTCAGCCGCGAGCGCATGGATCAGACCGAGGCCGAGCTGCGCGAGGAACGTGACGGCGTCAAGGACCTGTTGGGCTAGCCTGCATATGTCACCAGGGATCGCGGGTTCCGGGTGCGAACTCGGGCGGGGCCTCGGGGTCTGTTGACAAGCGCAACCGGATTGACCCAGGGCAAAGGTCGCTCCGCCCATTTGCGGTATATTATCGGCCAAGTGCCGTTTTTCATCGGCACCTGTATTGAGGACAACGCACATGATGGCTTTCACCTGGTTTTTGCTTTTTTTCGGTATCGCCGGCCTGTTAAGTTACCGGCGAGTATCGCTGTCGCTGTCTACGGCCATTATCGGTCTGCTGCTGGCCGCATATTCCTATTTGGGCGATGCGGCGTTCCTGTGGAACCTGTTGTTGTGGGTCCTGTTTGCGGCATTGTTATTTTTGAACATCAAGGCGTTGCGCCGGCCGTATCTGACCCGGCCGATGCTCAACTTCTACCGCAAACTGGTTCCCAGCATGTCGAGCACCGAACGAGAGGCGCTCGAAGCCGGTACTGTCTGGTGGGAAGGCGAGCTGTTCACCGGCCTGCCCGACTGGGACAAGCTGGAGAAATTGCCCGCGGCAAAACTGTCCCGGGAAGAACAGGCTTTTATCGACGGCCCGGTCGAGGAACTCTGCCGAATGCTGGACGACTGGCACATTACCCATGAGCGCGGCGACCTGCCGCCGGAAGTCTGGGAATTCATCAAGAAAAACGGGTTTTTCGCGATGATCATTCCGAAAAAATTCGGGGGCCTCGAGTTTTCAGCGTTTGGCCACTCCCAGGTCCTGATCAAGATCGCCAGCGTGTCGGCCACCGCCGTATCCACGGTGGCGGTACCGAATTCGCTGGGGCCGGCGGAGTTGCTGCTGCATTACGGTACCGATGAACAAAAAGAGCGCTACCTGCCCGGCCTGGCGGCCGGCGACGAAGTTCCCTGTTTCGCCCTGACCAGCCCGCGCGCGGGATCGGATGCCGCATCGATTCCCGACACCGGGATCATTTGCAAGGGCCAGTGGGAGGGCAAGGAAATCACCGGTATCCGGCTCAACTGGGACAAGCGCTATATCACGCTGGCCCCGGTCGCCACCGTGCTTGGCCTCGCTTTCAAGCTTTACGATCCCGATCACATGATCGGTGAAAAAGAGGATCTCGGCATCACTGCGGCCTTGATTCCCACAAACACAGAAGGCGTGGTTATCGGGCGCCGGCACCTGCCGCTGAATAACCCGTTTCAGAACGGACCTACCAGCGGAAAAGACGTATTCGTGCCGCTGGATTTCATCATCGGCGGACCCGAAATGGCCGGCCAGGGCTGGCGCATGCTGATGGAACAGCTGGCGGTCGGCCGCTGCATATCCTTGCCATCGAACGCCACCGGCGGCGCAAAAGCCGCAGTCTATGCGACCGGAGCCTATGCCCGGATTCGCCAGCAGTTCAATCTCCCCATCGGGCGCTTCGAAGGCGTCGGCGAGGCCATCGCCAGGCTGACCGGGCTGACCTATATCATGGATGCCGGGCGCAGCGTCACGGCCGCGGCAGTGGTCGAAGGGGCAAAACCTTCGGTAGCCTCCGCTATCCTGAAGTATCACTGCACCGAAATGGGGCGGATCGTTGCCAACGATGCGATGGATGTCCATGGCGGCAAGGGCGTTTGTCTCGGCCCATCGAACTATTTGGCCCGGGGCTGGCAGTCGGTCCCTATCGCCATCACCGTGGAAGGCGCGAACATTCTGACTCGCAGCCTGATTATTTTTGGCCAGGGCGCGATTCGCTGCCACCCGTATGTACTCAAGGAACTGCAGGCGGCGCGCAACGAAGACCAGGTCGAAGGACTGAAGCAGTTCGATGAGGCCCTGTTTGGCCATATCGGTTTTGCCCTCAGCAATGCGGTGCGCAGCATCAGCATGGCGCTGACCAATGCCCGCTATACCGCGGTACCCGCCGAGGGATCGACCCGGCGTTATTACCAGCACATCAACCGTTACAGCGCCGCGTTCGCGCTTGCCGCCGACTGGGCGATGCTGACCCTGGGCGGCGATCTCAAGAAACGCGAGCTGCTGTCGGCACGGCTCGGCGATGTACTCAGCGCGACATTTCTGGCCTCGATGGTGCTGAAGCATTACGAGAACCAGGGACGTCCGGCCGACGACCTTCCGATCGTGACCTGGGCTTGTCGCCACCTGCTTTATACCGCCCAGGAACAGCTGCACAGCTTCCTGCGTAATTTCCCCAGCCGTGGCGTCGCCACGATGCTGCGCTTCCTGATTTTCCCGCGCGGCCTGACCTACAACGCACCCAGCGACAAGCTCGGCAACGAAGTGGCCGAACTGATGATCAATCCGAGCATGGCCAGGGAAAGAGTCAGCCATGGCATTTACAAGACCGTTGAAGCGGGTAATCCACTGGGGATGCTGCAAAACACCATGGAGATGGCGGTTGCAGCGGCGCCGGTGGAAAAGATACTCAAAAGAGCGGTCAGGGATGGCACAGTCACCGCACCGCATCCGCTGGAACAAATCGATGAGGCCGTCAGCGCCGGCATTTTGACCAAGGAGCAGGGGAAAACGCTTCGTGAGCTGGATGATGCGGTCATGGAACTGGTGCGCGTGGATGATTTCGAATCGCACGAACTCGGCACGCTCACCAGCGAACTGCAATCCGCGATGGATCAACCGGCGGACGCTGTAGCCTGATCATCCTGGCCCGCCTTGAGCGACCGAATTGCAAGCTGCTGACCGACAACTGATATACGAAGTCAGTCTGGATCTGCATCCGGATATCCAATCCGAGTACGACGCGTGGCTTGAAGACCACGTCACCGAGATGCTGACCATCCCGGGGTTTTTGTCGGCCGAGATATCGCGTATCGATCCGCAAGAGGACCCGCATGACGACTGGCCCCGGCGCTGTATCCGGTACCGGGTCGCCAGCCAGGAAGTATTCGACGACTATTTGCAAAACCACGCACCGCGAATGCGGGCGCTCGGCGTCGAAAAATTTGGCGATCGATTCCGCGCAAGCCGGAGAATCCTCCGGGACCCGGCGATATACCAGGCGGAGGCCTCGGCGGCCGAAACACCGGATTGCCCGAACTGCGGCACTCCGTTGCATGGCCAGTACTGCTGGCAATGCGGGCAACGGTCCCGGGTCCGCCTGATCACCTTGTGGGAGCTATTGCGGGACGCGGTGGGCGACTTGTTCGAGCTGGACTCGCGATTGTGGCGCAGCCTGAAACCCTTGCTGTTCCGTCCAGGCCTCCTGACCAGCGATTATCTCGCCGGCCGGCGGGCGCGCTACATGCCGCCATTTCGGATGTACCTGGTCCTGAGCATCATTTTCTTCCTGGTCTGGGGCCTGGACTCCGATGAGGTCCGGATCACACCGGGTAACGAAGCTGGCAGCCAGGCCATCAGTGAGCGACTGGACGTGCTCGAAGAATTGCAGCGGCAGGATCCGGACCCGGCCCGACAAAAACAAATAGCCGGGCTTAAAGTGGCGCTGGAAAATATGGACGGTTTCGATGGCGCGGATCGGCCCGCCGAGCACGAAATGCGCATCGTACTCGATGGCGGCAGCATCGAGACCGAATCAGGAGCTGATGGCATGGATGCCGTGTCCGGTGCATCGCCTTACGCGGACGCCGTCGATGAAGCGCAGACGAAATCTATCGATACCGCCGGACCGGCTGAATCCACAGAGCCGGCGGCGGAAGTCGCCGAGACAGATAACAAGAAAAGCAATAAGGGCTGGAAATGCGACAAGCTTGAATTCGATCTGGGCTGGGGCTGGTTGAACCAGCAGATCGGCGAACAAAAAATCCAGGCTGCCTGCAGGAAAATGGAGCAAGACGAGGGCGAGTCGTTCGGCAAGGCGATGCTCGACAACCTGCCGGCCATGATGTTTCTCTTCCTGCCCCTGCTGGCGCTTGCGTTAAAGGTGCTTTACGTCGGCAGCGGCCGTTACTACGTCGAACACCTGTTGTTCACCGTGCATTACCATGCTTTCTTTTTCCTGATCGTCACGCTGACGATTTTCGTCTACGCCAGCGAGGAACTGCTGCACCTGCCAGATTGGCTGCTCGGAATATTCACGGCCGTCGTCGTTTTGTATATCCAGCCGGTTTATCTGTACAAGGCCTTGCGCAGGGTATATCGACAAGGTCATATCGCGACTTTTATCCGCTGGGCCCTGCTCAGCGTCGCCTATATCGCGGCATTCTTTACGACCATGGCGGTTACGCTAATTTATACGGCCCTGAACTTGTGAAACAATAGCGCCACCTGACCCACGCCGGGAGATACTCGTGATTGACAGACCACATATTCTTTTTTTCGCCCTGTTACCGTTGATCGCGATCGCAGCCGATACCACCCTGACCCCATCGAAGGAAGGCGCGAGTGTACGCATCATCTCACCGGCTGACGGCGAGAATCTGGCCAGCCCGGTGACGATCGTATTCGGCCTGGCCGGGATGGGTGTTGCGCCCGCAGGTGTGGACAAAGCCGGTACCGGGCATCACCATTTGCTTATCGATGCCCCCTTGCCACCGATGGGGCAAGCGATACCATCGAATGACCACTACCGACATTTCGGCGGCGGACAAACCCAGGTCACGCTGGAACTCGAGCCGGGGGAACACACCTTCCAGCTATTGCTCGCCGACTATAAGCACATGCCTCATGAACCACCGGTCTACTCGGAAGTCATCAAAATCCACGTCCGCTAGCGGCGCGCAGGACGAACGACGGCGGCATGTGCTGCATGTCGACATGGATGCCTTCTATGCGTCGGTGGAAAAACGCGACAACCCGGAACTAGAGAACGAACCTGTCCTGGTGGGCGGCGCCGGGCCCCGCGGCGTGGTCGCGGCGGCCAGTTATGAAGCGAGAAAATACGGCGTTCGCTCGGCGATGCCCATGCGCCGCGCGTTGCAGCTTTGCCCGAACGCCACGGTCGTCAAGCCGAGGATTTCCCGTTATCAGGAAGTTTCCGCGGTAATTTTCTCGATCTTCAGGGAGGTCACGCCGATCGTCGAAGGCCTGTCGCTGGACGAGGCGTTCCTCGATATCAGCGAGCGGGTTCCGGCACACGGACAGCCCGTGCAGATTGCCCGGCGCATCAAGCAAAGAATCCTGAAGGACACCGGGCTGACCGCGTCCGTCGGCATCGGGCCGAACAAACTGGTCGCCAAAATTGCATCGGACCTGGAAAAGCCGGATGGCCTGTGCGAAATAAGCCCCGACAGTGTCCGTACCGTGCTGGATTCGCTGCCGATCGAAGCGCTTTTCGGGATCGGCCCAAAAACCGCGGCGCGATTGCACCAGGCTGGGGTGAAAAGCTTTCACGAATTGAGAACCGCCGGTGACTCAATCCTGGTGCCTGTGTTCGGCCGTTATGCGCAGCGCATGCGCGAGCGCGCGGCAGGCATCGATCACCGGCCGGTCGGCGAAGATTCCCAGGACAAGTCGGTGAGCGTCGAAGAAACCTTCGATCGGGATATTGGCGATCGCCAGGCGCTGCACCACTGTCTGATGGACATGACGGACCGCATCTCGAAAAGAATCCGGCGCAAAGACTGGGTAGCCAGCCGGTTGAATATCAAGGTGCGCCTGGCGGATTTCACGACCTTGAGCCGGCAGAAAAGCGTCAATCCGCCGACCAGCGGCTGCCGCGAACTCCAGCTGATCGCGGGTGGATTGCTGGGCGACTGGCTGGATGCCCATCCGGGTGCGGAACTTCGCCTGCTGGGTGTCGGCGTATCGGGGCTGGGCGAGGACCGGCAACAGGACCTGTTCCCGGAGGAAATCGGCGCAAAAAACCGCAAAGTAGACAAGCTCCTTGGCCAGGTGGCAGACCGGTTTGGCGATGCTGCGTTGCAGCGAGGGCAACACAAGATACCCTGATTCCCGTCTGCACTTGTGAGCAGGCACGGCAAACGGGCATCATCGGTGGTTCCCTCGTCCGACAGAAGACGCGGAAACGCGCGCAAGCAATGTATACCAGTTTTTTTGGACTCAGCGAGAAACCCTTCTCGATCACACCGGACCCGAGGTATCTGTACCTCAGCGAACGGCACGCCGATGCCATGGCCCACCTGCTGTATGGCATTACCGAGAGCGGGGGGTTCATTCAGCTCACCGGCGAGGTAGGCACCGGGAAGACCACGCTGCTCAGGAGCCTGCTCGAGCAGTTGCCGGAGAACGCGGATATCGCGTTGATCGTCAACCCGCGCCTGGGGCCGGGAGATTTCCTGGAAACCATTTGCCAGGAATTGCACGTTCCCCTGGCAAAAAAACACAGCGAAAAAGACCTGGTGGACGCATTGAATCGGCATCTGCTGAAAGCCTACGCGGATGGCAGGCGGGTCGTGCTGATGGTGGACGAGGCACAAAACCTTTCGGCGGACGTCCTCGAACAAGTGCGCCTGCTGACCAACCTGGAAACCAGCAAGCAGAAACTGTTGCAGATTATCCTGGTCGGCCAGCCCGAACTGAGGAAATCGCTGGCGAGGAACGATCTGCGGCAACTCGCGCAGCGCATTACCAGCCGTTTTCACCTCAAACCGCTGGACCGGGGCGAGTCGGCGGCCTACCTGCAACACCGTTTGAAAATAGCCGGCGCTACCGGCGAGATTTTTTTATCCTCTGCCAGGCGGGAGATATACAGGCTATCGGGCGGCGTACCGCGTCTGATCAACGTGATCGCGGATCGTGCGCTGCTGGGCGCTTATACGCGCGAACTCACGACAATCAATGGCGCCCTGGTTCGCGAGGCGGCTGCCGAAGTACAAGGTCGCCAGTATCGCCCTGTCTGGCTGGGCTGGGCCGCCGGTGCACTGATGCTGGGCGCCACCGCCGCACTGGCGATGGGGATTGGCCAATTTTTCGAGCGACGCACGACGCCAACACCCGATACTCAGTCGGCGATCGCGCTGCCCGCCCGGCTGCCGGATAAGCAGACCGGTCACATGATCGATCAGACGCCCGCCATGCAGCCGGCCGCGAGTCTGCAGTCAATTTTGCAGGAATACGCTGCGAAAACCGGCACCGACAACGCGTTCGAAACGCTGCTTGGCCTGTGGCGCGGTGCGTACCAGCCCGGACCAACGCCGGCCTGCCAGCAGGCGTCGGAACAGGGCTTGCGATGCGTATTTCAGCAAGGCAGCTGGGCGCAACTCAGACAACACAATCGGCCGGTAATACTCACCCTTCTCGATGAACAGGGACTGGAACACCACCTGGTTCTGCGCTCGCTGAATGAAGGCATGGCACAGTTGCTGATCGGCGACCATGCCTTCGATGTCACCATGGAGGCAATCGCAAG
>JAZFYI010000085.1:0-3917 GCA_036443455.1 Gammaproteobacteria bacterium | reverse complement strand
CGCAAGCGCGGTGGCGCCGGGCTGATCGAATGGGGTTATCTGGTGCTGGTTGCCACCTTGATCCAGTCAATCCTGGCAGGCGCCGCTCTAATTCTTTTCCCGCTTTGGATCGTAAAGCGCCGCTGGCCTCGAGGCGCCGGCACCCGGATGGGTGGGTATTTCTTTCTCCTCGGCCTGGCTTTCTTGTTCGTGGAAATGGCTTTCATTCAAAAATTCATCCTGTTCCTGGGTCATCCCCTTTACTCGGTCGCCGTCGTGCTGAGCGGCTTCCTGGTCTTCGCCGGGCTGGGCAGCGGCTATTCGCAGACGCTGGTGCGGCGCTACCGAGGCCGTCGACTGTACCTGGTCGCCTATGCCGTGACCGGAATCGTCTCCGTTGCCCTGGTTTATTTGTTTCTGTTGCCTGAATTGTTCGATCGTCTTATCGGGCAGCGCGACGCGATCAAGATTCCGATTGCGCTGCTGATGATCGCGCCACTGGCATTTTGCATGGGCATGCCTTTTCCGATCGGCCTTGGCCAGGTCGCCAGAAAAGCACCGGATTTTATCCCTTGGGCCTGGGGCATTAATGGGTATGCTTCGGTCGTGAGCGCATCACTGGGGACGCTGTTGGCGATCGAGTTTGGCTTTACGGCAGTGATTCTGTTAGCGCTTGCTCTATATGTGTCGGCAGCCGTTGTCGCTAACACCGGCACCGTTTTTCGATTACGACAGGCAGGCTCTTGACACCGTCGTTTGCCTGGATAGTGGTGCCCGCGATATCGGAGAAAACCGCACGGACCGGAAAATCTGAACGCTTTTTCAACCCCCATCAGCCTCATCGCGCATAAGATAGTAAATAACCGTACCCGGATAATCGCTCTCCTCCTGCAAAGTGAAGCTGTCATACCAGTCCTGGTGTGTCATAGAGAAATAAAATTCCCTCCAGCCTGAGTCATTTTCTGTATTGACTTCCAGGCGGCAGGATTTTGTCCTGCATTCGACGCTTTGAAGATAGAATTGATTCCCGGTATCGGCGGCCCTAAAAAAATTCAGGATGTTCTCTTGATACGCCATGCCCCACTCGCTGTAGGGTTCGTCGTTGAAAGACTGCTTGATCTCTTTCATCTGGTCGTCTGACATTGTCAGGACTCGATTTTTGAATTGGTTCCTGAGGGATTCTCCGACAGTGGCCGCCATCTCTTCGACGGACATCGTCTGGATAAATTCGTTTTGAGAATCCTTGGCAGCTGCTGTCTCCGCCAGCGTTTTCATGCGGCCGATTTCCGTTTTAAGGTTGGCGATTTCTGCGTCCTTGCCACGGATGATTTCAAGAAAATCCTCGCCAGAATTTTTCGGATACTCTACGATGACCGGTGGCTCCTCACTCGCCTGGGCCTGCACAGAAGCGAATTCTTCAATAGGGGAAGTTTGCCGCTGTGTATATTCACCAAGCGCATAAACGCCAATGACAATGCCAAGCAGTAGGAAAGCCAGATATTTCAGAAATAAAATCCGCATTCATTAAGCTCCAGACCAATCCATACGTGCATCGGATCAATCGTCATCGGGCTCAGGGACTGGCGCCGCTTCCGTGGACGCTACCGGAGAATCGCCATCGGCTTTGGGGGCCAAAGGAACCTGATCGGTCAGGCTATCGAGAACGAAGTAAGTGAGAAGAATCAGTATGGCGGCGCCAATCATCAGGACCAACGGTGAAATCTTGATGTTTCTTTCTGTAATGTTGATTTCGTCTGCCTCTGATTCGGCTAATGGTTTTGGAGATACCAGGAACCGATAGCCCTTTTTTGAAATCGTCTCTATGAAAACCGGGTTTTCCCGGTTGTCCCCGAGCGTTTTACGCAAAATAGAGACCGCTCTTTGCAAGGCCTCCTCAACCACCTGAGTCCCACCCCAGACATCGCTTAAAATCCGGCCCTTTGACAGCACTTGCCCTGGTCTCGCCGAAAAATAAGCCAGCAGATCCATTATTTTTGGCTCTATTCGACACTCCTTGCCAGCGATTACCAGAGTCAGGGACTCCGGATAGACTTCAACATCGCCCAATGCAAATGCAGTCGATCCACAATTTCCATTTTGGCTTTCAGTATTGGACACGAAACCACCTTACGCAAGAGCCATAAGGCAAACATTAACGAATCATTAGCCCTGTGAATTCCCATTCAATTTAACATGCTTTCCTGATCCCGATACACAGGAGCGTCGCCCATGCATAAGTACCCATACGGACCAATAGCGTCACTGATGCTTTGCGGCTTGCTGCTCTTCCCGGCCATTGCGGACCCGGCCTGGGATCCTTCCGGGTTTTGGACCGGCCATCTCAGTTACCGGGATGCGGAGCTGCCGGTGCGAATTGATATTCGGGAAGAGGCGGGCCACTGGCAAGCGAGCCTTGATATTCCTTCCCTGGTCTACGCGGATCAGTCGATCGCTATGGAGGAAACTGACGACGGATCTTTTAGCCTCGAATTTCCGTTCGGAATCGGAATAATCAGCCTTCAGCCAGGTGGCGCCCGAGCACTACACGGGGCTCGCGAAGGTTTTGCGCTCGTCCTGGGGCTGGCAGAGCGGCCGAGAACTCGGACAATTGAAATCCGGTTTGGCCTCTTCGAGCCCAGGCTGCCGGGCACACTTTATCTGCCGGATGGTGACGGACCATTTCCGGTCGCTGTACTGATCGCAGGCTCCGGCAACGCCAATCGCCAAAATTGGTCATACGCGTCCTGGGTCGATTTCTATCTGGAAAAGGATATGGGTGCCTTTATATATGACCGAAGGATGGAAAACGCGCCCTTGCCCGATGGCTCGATCGCAGGCATCGATGATCATGCCCGGGACGTGGCAGACGCCATTCGCATTCTGAAGACTTTTGATGGCGTTGATATCGACCGAATCGGCGTGGTGGGTTCGAGTCGTGGCGCCTGGATCGCAATGGCGGTCAATGACCATGTTGCGGATCTGGCTTTTATCCTGCTGTCATCGAGTGCGGCCGCAACGCCTGCCGAACAGGAGGTCTCGTCCATATTGACTGGAATGGATCAGGAGGGACTCAGTTCGAAAGACATTGCAGCGGCACGTTCATACCTGTGGTTGTATTTCTATGTCGCGCAAAGCGGAAAGGGATGGGAGTTGTTGGAATCTGCGATAGAGGATGGAGCCGAATCAACCTGGTTGCAGTATGTGGATCAACCGAACGCCCTGGAGGATCTGCGTTGGTGGCATGCCAACATGGGTTTCGATGCGATAGGCCGCCTAAGACGCATAAAGGCGCCTGTTTTTGCCATCTGGGGTGGCGCTGACTTCATTACGCCATGGACCGAGTATCGCGAGAAGCTGGTAGCCGCATTGGAAGTTGCCGGAAATTCGAGTGTGGTTACGCGAGTTTTTGAAAAGGCCAATCACAGAATTGAAATTGGTTTCGGCGAGAGTGCCGACGGCAACTGGCATTGGTTCGGAATTGCGCCGGGAGCGCTGGAGGAAATCGGAAAATGGTTCGAGCGCGTACTTTAGAAAAAAGTCGCTCAACTCCCCCTGACGCTGGGGAACCAGCGCGGCACGCGGGCACAATAATTGAAATAGGACTCGCCAAACAGCTTCAGAAGATGCGGCTCTTCATAGATGATCACGAAGGCGTGAAATGCGATGCCGACGATCAGCATATAGACGAGCAGAATGACGGCCTTGAATGAGGTGGCCCATGCCAGGATCAGGGTGAGTACGCCAATATACATCGGGTTTCTTGAATACCGATAAAGGCCACGGATAACCAGTTTTTTGGGAGCGTCGATGAGTGCGGGCGTGCCCCGGCCAAAGGTCGCGAAATCCCAGACACACCACAAATAGATCGCTGAGCCCACGACAAAAAGCAAGATCGAGACCATGGTCATGAAGCCCAGTTCGGTGCGCCGGCCGCCAAC
>JAZFYI010000084.1:0-3228 GCA_036443455.1 Gammaproteobacteria bacterium | reverse complement strand
GGCGGAACAGGACGATCACGGTAGAGCCCATGTTGAACCGGCCCATTTCATCGCCCCTCGCCAGGCGCACCTGCTCATCGTCATAACGCCGGTAGTCGATGTTGCGCTCCGCGCGTGGCGTAACATCGCCCGCCCAGACCGTCGCCATCGAACCGACGTTGAACGCGCCCACCAGTATTTGCACCATGCGCCCGGCAGCGGTCGCAAATTCGCAGACTATGCGCTCGTTGCGCGCGAACAACCGGTCGATGCCGCCGACCGTCGCCGAATTGACGCTGAACAAAGTCCCGGGGAGGTAGCGCATCGACAACAGCGTGCCATCGATCGGCATATGTACCCGGTGATAATTGAAGGGTGCGAGGTAAAGGGTTGCGAAACTGCCGCCATCGAAAACCGCGGCCAGCTCCGCATCGCCGAGCAATGCCGCCATCGTGTACGACCGGCCCTTGGCTTGCAGCACGCGCTGACCATCGATCTGCCCGGCCTGGCTGACCGTGCCATCCACCGGGCACAGGATTCTTGCGGCCGGGCCATCGAGGGAGCGAATGCCGGGCTTCAGTTCGCGGGTAAAAAAATCGTTGAAACTGGCGTAGTCGGCGATATCCGGTCTTAGCGCCTCGTCCATGCGGATCGGATAAAGGCGACAGAATGCGCGTATGCACAGGTTCTTGAACCCGCGCAGGCGGACTCGCGTCAGCCGAAACACAAGGCTCGAGATCAGCCGTTTTGGCAGCAGGTACTGCAACATCACGAACAAGGCGGCGCCGGCTTTGTTCATCGGCCGGTTTTGACCGGAACCTGGAGCGCCAGGTCCGGCTGATCGGCAAAATGCAACACCAGGCGCACGAAATCCCCGGCCGCGAGCTTTGCTCGAGGGTCGATCAGCATCAGGTGGGTGCCGCCCGGGCTCAGCGATTGCGCCTGGCCCGGGCCAATCACCAGTTCGCCGATCATTCTCATCCTGCTTACGCCGTCTTGCATCGTCGTCCGGTGGATTTGCACCGTGGCAAAAGCATCGCTGCTGACCCCGGTCAGCGTGATCGCTGTGGACAGGTTGTTGTCGATCACCAGGTAGCCGGCGAGACGCTGCGCACCCGGCGGCGCTTCACGGATCCAGGCATCGGCGGTTTCGATACCGGCCGGTCGCGCGCACGCCCCGAGCAAGGGCAGGAGAAAAAATGTTGCGGCCGCGGCGCGCAAACGCCGGCGGCAGCGGGCGCTATTTCTGGCCGGTGATGATGAGATAGTCGTCAACGATTTGTTCCATAATATGCGGCGCGCTGAAAATCCCGCTCAGCCGCGCATCGGGGTCGACCAGGAAAAGCGCCGAGGAATGATCGACCGTATAATCTTGCTGTTCGTTTTGCTGGCCGGGCACGGCCTTACCGGTGGGGGAATAACTGACCGCAACCCCCAGGCCGCGGGTCAGATCCTGGATGCTGGCGAGTTCACCGGTGAGGCCAAGGAAATCCGGATTAAAATACGGCACGTAGGCGGCAAGTACGTCTACGCTGTCGCGCATCGGGTCTACCGAAACGAAAACCACCCGCGGCTGGCGCTTGCCATGCTCGGCAATCCCGCCGACGACGCGGTTCAAGGTGGCCAGCGTCGTCGGGCAGATATCCGGGCAGTTGGCAAAGCCGAAAAACAGGATGCTCCAGTTACCGGCGAGATTTTCCTTGCCAAAGGCTTGTCCGGAATGGCTCAAAAGCTCAAACTCCGGCAGCGGTCTGGGCGCGCGCAACCAGGTGGCGTTGACCGGCTCGAGCGCGGCCTGTTCAGCCGGTGCCAGGAAACGGGCGGCGACGATGCCGCCGGCCACCGCGAACACGGCCAGCAACACTATCCATGGAGATTTTGCAGGAACAGGCATGGCCGCGCATTATCACACAGTGGCAGGTTTTGGGCATCGGGAAAAACACAAAGCAGCAAATGGATCAGCAAACAAAAACGGTGGCGGATTTTATCCGGCTCGGGACCGTGCAACTGGATGAGGCGGGCGTGCACTTCGGTCACGGCACCGACAACGCGCTCGATGAAGCGGCATGCCTGGTTTTCGACGGGCTTGGCCTGGCCCATGAAGATGCCGGCAAGCTGGCGGACATGGAACTGGACCCGGCGCAGCGGGAAAAAGTATGTGCGTTGTTTGATCGCCGAGTGGTCGAAAGAAAACCCGCCGCCTACCTGACCGGCAAGGCGTGGTTTTGCGGTTTGCCGTTCAAAGTCGATGAGCGGGTGCTGGTACCCCGCTCGCCGATCGCCGAACTGATCGAAACCGGGTTTCAGCCATGGATCGCGCCGGGCCGGGCTGGCAGCCTGCTCGATCTGGGTACCGGCAGCGGTTGTATCGCGATTGCCTCGGCCATGGCCTTGCCGGAGGCCCGCGTCAGCGCCAGTGACGTGTCGGCGGATGCGCTGGATCTGGCGCGGGAAAACGCGGCGTTCCATGGCTTGTCGGAGCGCATCGAATTTATCCACAGCGACTTGTTTGCAGGCTTGCCGGGACGAACCTGGGATATCATCGTCAGTAACCCGCCCTACGTAACGGAACAGGAAGTGCGCGCCCTGCCGGCGGAGTATCGGCATGAACCGGGGATCGGCCTGGCCGCGGGGCCGAGCGGCCTGGATATCGTCGATCGTATCCTGGCGCAGGCGGCGGCGATGCTGAATCCGGATGGCGCGCTTTTTGTCGAGGTCGGCGAGAGCCGTGTGCGGCTCGAACGGAAATATCCGGACTGGCCGTTTACCTGGCTGGAATTTTCGCGCGGTGGAGAAGGGGTATTCCTGCTCTATCGAGAGCAAATCGTCAACCAACTGGAGCAACGGACCCATGTCGGGAAACAGCATCGGTAAATTGTTTGTGCTGAGCAGTTTTGGCGAAAGCCACGGCCCGGCGATCGGCGGTGTAGTCGATGGCTGCCCGCCGGGGCTGGAGCTGAGTGCAGAAGATTTGCAGCACGACCTCGAACGGCGCCGGCCGGGCCGTACGCGGCACACCAGTCAGCGGCGCGAACCGGACCGGGTGCGGATACTTTCCGGTGTTTTCGAGGGCAAGACGACGGGTGCGCCGATCGGCCTGCTGATAGAAAATGTCGACCAGCGCACGCGGGACTACGAGCAGATCAAGCATATTTTTCGCCCGGGCCATGCCGACTACACTTATCAGCAAAAATACGGGATTCGCGACTATCGCGGCGGTGGCCGCTCGTCGGCGCGGGAAACCGCGAT
>JAZFYI010000083.1:0-2742 GCA_036443455.1 Gammaproteobacteria bacterium | reverse complement strand
ATGCTGATTGGCTGGGTGATGTTTATTCGGGCGGGCCGGAGGTCGCTGGGGTTTGCAGGTTTCGTGCTGGCCAGCGCGTTTTTTGCAACGCTGTTCTGGCTGCTGATGGATTGGGGATTACTTTCGGCGGAAAATATCGATGCCGTGACCTGGCTGGTGGAGGTCCTGCTGGCAGGGGTACTTGCCATCGGCATGTCCTGGTCGCACATTCGCAGGAGGTTGTCGGGCCAGGTCGATGTTGACGATACCGAGGACAATACTTGAGCGAAAAAGGCTGGTCCGCATGCCACCAAGGCGGTAGCCGCTGGGGTGATAAGCGGGCCAGATCTGAAAATAGGGAGTGCGCAATGAACAAAAACAAGCTGACGATATTTCTTTTGATGGTCTTGATGCCAATTTCCCTGCTGGCGGAAACGCCGGAGGAAAAGCTGGCGGGGATGGGTATCGAGCTGGTTGAGCCGGGCCCGCCCGAGGGCCTGTTTGTTCCCGCGGTCACCAGCGGCAAACTGGTCTTTCTTTCGGGTCACGGGCCACGAAAACCAGATGGGGGTTACGTCACCGGTAAGGTCGGCTCGGATATCAGCATCGAAGAGGGGCAACTTGCGGCGCGTTACACCTGTATCGCCATGCTGGGGTCTTTGAAACAGGAAATTGGCGAGCTTTCGCGGGTCAAACGCATCGTCAGGGTCTTTGGCATGGTCAATGTCGCCGACGGGTTTAACCAGACGCCCGCCGTGATCAATGGATGCTCGCAACTGCTGATCGACCTGTGGGGCGAAAACGGCAGGCATGCCCGGGCCGCCGTCGGCATGGCGGAATTGCCTTTCGACATCTCGGTCGAAATCGAGATGGTCGTTGAATTGCAATAGCTCAAAAACAAGCGTGCGCGAGCGTGGTTGCGATTCCACCTGCCGTCACGCTGGCAGCCGTCTGCAGACTCCTGCCTGATCAGGCGAACGACAGGCCTGCCCGGTGGCTTGAAGCTGGCTAAGGAGCATATTTCACCGCTGTTCTCTGTACCATGGCCCGGACGAGGCGGCGGGGGAACTTTTGGTCTATGCTTATGGTGTGGCGTATTTGCAACAGTCTGTTCCGGGCGGGGCGGTGAAATCATTACTGACAATGCCCCGCAATCGGCGTAAGGTTAATCAGCATTGACGTTAGTCAATGCATTTGACCGCCTGACCAAGGATGCTGTCAGGTATGAATATGTGACAAACATGCAACAAATCGGTTTTTGATGGTCCGGTTTGAGTGTGGGTGAGTTTGGAGCGGTGGCGGCTTGGCACAGGCTGCCTGTATTCGATAAACAAAAAGAAGGGGAAGCAAAGATGAGCAAACAATCTGGTGCCGGCGTTATCGCGCGCTGGCTGGTTTTACCGGCGGTACTGGCCATGGTCATGCCGACAGCCGGTGTTTTTGCGCAGGATGAAGGTGCGATGGCGGAAGTCGTCGTTACCGGTTCACGCATCCGCCAAAACCCGCTGGATCAGAAAGATCCGGTATTAACGATCACCGCGGACGATATGAGGCAATCGGGTTTTGCCTCCCTGGGTGATTATCTCAATCAACTGTCAATTTCCGGTTCCGCGCTGAATACCCGTTTCAACAGCAGCGGCAACTTCGGATTCCCGCCCGATGGCGGCGGCATCGGCGCCGGTTCGACGCAGGTCGATCTGCGTCATCTCGGTTGCAAACGGGTGCTGGTGATGGTCAACGGGGTTCGCTGGGTCAATGGGGCATCCGCATCCGGCGTGTCTTCCTGCGTCGACCTGAACACCATTCCGCTGGGCGTTATCGCGCGCATCGAGGTGCTGGAAAATGGGGCTTCGCCGTTGTATGGCTCGGATGCGATATCGGGCGTGGTCAACATCATCACCAAGACCGATATGAACGGAATCGATATATCCGCTTATACCGGCGAGTTCGATGAAGGCGATGGCGTTACCCAGGAATACTCGATAACGATGGGAACAACCAACGAAGAATCTTCTTCGTGGATCAGTCTGAATTATTACAAGCAGAGCAGTGTAAAAGCGTCTACTCGCAGCCTCGCCCAGTTCCCGGCGCCCTTCGCGGGGGGAGCCCGGCACGGCAGTTCGGGAACGCCGCAGGGCCGCTTCGTATTGCCCGACCCGAATACCGGGGTCTTCATCAACTGCACGACCGTCCCCGGATCGGGCACGATCGTATACGATCCCCTCGATCCTTGCGGGGTCAACGGGTTAAACCCTCTGCAGAATTTCGATCCCTGGGACAATGGCGACCGGTTCAATTTCTCACAGTTCAACCTGGTCGTGACGCCATCGGAGCGCTGGAATATTTTTGGCCAGTCGACGCGGCAGATCTCGCCGAACGTCAACGCGACCTTAATGGGTTCATTCACCCATCGCGAGTCCACCAACCAGGCCGCACCTGAGCCATGGTTTATCGGTTCCGACGCGGGCAACGGCAATTTGATGGATACGATTTCGGTGGATGTCACCAATCCGTTCAATCCGTTCGGATTCACGATCGACGCCGATCCGACGCTCCCGGACTTATTTTTTATCGGCCGCCGGCCGCTTGAGGTAGGACCGCGTATTTTCGACCAAAGTGTTGACACGTGGTACCTGTCCGGTCGTGTCGACGGTGATTTCACAGTAGGTGAACGCGAGGTCTACTGGGATATCGGCGCAGCCTGGTCGCAGAACCAGGCCTCCCAGCTGAAACAGGGCGCGGCCAACTCGGCCAAGCTGAAAC
>JAZFYI010000082.1:0-4590 GCA_036443455.1 Gammaproteobacteria bacterium | reverse complement strand
CTCGGAATCAGTCGCGCGCTTGCCGCGGTCAATTTGGTCGCGTCATAAATACGCTGTGGATAGGCGGCACTCCTTCGGCTCGGATACACATTCATGAAAAAAGTATCCGGATAGGCCTGCATCATGGCTTTCTGGCCCTCGGTCATCAGCTCCGCATACTGGCCCATGTTCTGGGCATTGATCGTGTAAAGCACATCGTCATTTGCATAAGGGTCGGGGTGATGACCACCGGTTTTGAAACCCGGAAACCCGGCGTCCGCCGCAGAGGTCAGGCCACCAGTCCATTCCGGGATTGAGCCATCGGTGTTACCGGCCCTGATAGCGCCATACGGCGTATAAGTATCTCCACCCAGCGAGGCGACTTGTTCCGCCGTCGCTTCGGCATGGATGCTGGCGGCAGCCAGACTCAAAAAAGCGGCTGTACCTGCGCCAATCAGTAGTTTTCTCATCATTTCTTTGACTCCGTTTTCCAGGTTCAGCGACTCAGAAAGAGGTTTTGACACTAATAGAGATAAAGTCGCGGTCGTTGATCAGGTTGTAATGACCCGCGCCACTGAATTGTGTATATGACGCGTCAATCACCCAGGTGTTTTGATAAGTTGCCGCCACACCGAAGGTAAACGCCTTGCGGCCCTGGACAAACAACCCGCCCGGCCCTGGTGACACGCCGTTGACATCGTGTGCCCAGGCAAAACGAGGTGCGACGTTCCACGGTCCGATCAGGGAGTCATAATCGAGCCGCCCGACCAGCCGGTAGCCCCACGATGTCGCCGAAGCGAAACGATCCGGGTTTTCGACCAGGCCAAAATGCGCCGACGACAGCAATGCGTTGCCGCTGATATCGGTACCCGGGCCATTCAACCGCAACCCAAAGCCATTGGGGCCGCCACTGTCCGGATTCGGCATGTCGCTGACATGGAACAAACCGCCTTCCCACAGCAACACGGCCTGCGAGGCGCCCAGCACCGGACCGAAAAGCTTGGTGAAGGTCGTATCGAACTGGTAGGTCGAAAACTCACGGCCACCGACGATTTCCTCGCTGAAACCAAACGAGCCCAGCTGGCCAAAAGCACCCAGTGCCGCATTCAACGGCGACAAAGCCGCAAACAGAAGCTCGACGTCATCGACCAGCAGCGGATGCTTGTCGCGATATACCAGCTCGGCCTGCCATGCAATACCGAAAACCTGGGTATTAAAACTCACGCCAAACAATTCGATGTCTTCGGGGAAATTGACAAAATAACCCGCCGTCTGGGCGTATACGCTGGTCGCAAAGGCATTGGCCAGTGCCAGCGCATCGGCGCCTTGCAAAGCGGCATTCGCACCGATGGTCGCGGCCTGGGCCGCTGACGCGGCGTCAAGATTTCCGTTCAGCGCAGCCGCAGCGTCGATCCCCGCCTGCGTGCCTACGGCGATCGCCGTATTCAGTGCCAGCCCCGATGCGATCGCCTGCGCCGCGCCGCCGACAGCCGTACCGGCGCCGGTGCCATTGGCGACTCCTATCTCCGTGCCGGTAATACCGCTCACAAAGGGCAGGCGGCTGTGATAGTTGATGTAATAAAAACCAAACTCGGTGCCATCGAACAAGCCATCCAGGTACCAGTTGAAACGCACGCCGAACTGGCCTCCGTCGTCTGCCTCGCGGTCAGGCAAGCGGTTGACAAAGTTGAAATTATCGATGATGCCGCCATTGAACTGCGAGAAATCCGTACCCAGGTCGCTCCAGATGCCGAAACCCAGCATCACCTTCTCGCCATCGCCGACCGCAAAATCATTGGTGCTGAATGCCGAACCGGCTGGATCCGGGTCGGTGTCGTCCCATTGGAACTGGTAGAACAATTCGAGGCTGGTATTTTCGGATGTGCCCAGCGACAGCCACGCCAGGTCTTGCGGGATCAGGGCTTCACGAAGCTCCGCGCCGGGTGTACGCAGACGCGAAACATCGAAGTGATTGATGATACTGATGCCACCCGGGAAAAAGGTGCTTTCACCCCAGTTCAGTACCTGGCTGCCGACTCGCAGTTCGCCTGGCATGGCGCCGAGATCAAACTTGGCCGACAGATACAGGTCAAGGACTCTGAAATCGCTGCTGACCAGGTCCTCTCCCTTCCTGCCCAGAGGCGTGCGTAGCGTGCCCTCGTCTTCGTTCCACTGGTCATAAAAGGCGAACGCACGGACAAAGAATCCGAAATTATTGTAGTTCGCTTCAATCTCGGTGGTGAGTTTGAATACTCGGCTGATCGTTCCGGTGTCGTAGTTCAGCGTACCGTCGTCGTGGTTCAATGAAAGCGCCGTACCGCCATTTGCCAGGCCAATCAGTTCAAGATCCGGGCTTTGAACCCGCCAGGACTGTCCTAAGGAAACTGTGGTATCCCAGCTGCCGTACAAACCATCGTTCGAATCGCCAAATTCGACCGGCCAGGCCGGCGACACAAGCAATACGGACAGGCACATGACAAAGACAATCGCGCCTGGTAACGGTGCCGACTGACGGCGCCGGTTGGTGGAAATGGTTTTCATTTGCTTCCCCGGATGATGTGCTCTCATGATTGTTATCAGGCTATTATTTTCGCTCGTCGAATTTCGCAACGGCAAAGCGCCTTCAGATAAAAATCCGGCGCCATTTCCCCTTGCAAGCCTGTGTTTTTCAAGACGAATCCTGCCTGTTTATGCTTCCGGCGGCAAGTCGCTTAAAGCCCGGGCTCCCGTCCTTTGGGGCTTTTCGCGTCAGCAGGCGCAAAATTGCCACGCGAGATCGTCCGTCGCCATTGCCGGCGCAAGATCGCCAGTGAATTGGGCACGGCTTGCGCGCTGCACTGCAGCATGATCATTTGGCCTTATTCTGCTCTTTTTTGTCGGGTAATCGGCTCGCCAATTGCAGGATGCTCAGCCTGACCTGCTCACCGAGCACCAGGCGCGCGTCCCGATCGACGTTCTCGAGTTCATCATCGAAAACCAGCATGCCATCTGGATTTTCGCGCAGAAATTTTTTCGCCAGCATCCTGGAGACGAAACTCCTGAACAACGAGCGATCGAAATAATCGGGTGAATCCAGTTCATATAACAAGGCCATGTGCTGCGCGACCCGGCGGCTCGACTCCTCCAGTTCCACCGCGTTTATCTGGCCGCTGCCGCGGCTGAGAAGCACCGCGATCGCCATATAGAATCTTTCCAGCGCCTGCGACGATGTCCGCGCCAGGAAGTTAATTTGCGCCGCCTGGGGGGCGCCCGTATCCGGGCGGCAAAAAACCCCGCGCGCATCGTCCTCCCGGACCAGGCCCAGGTCGCGCATGGTTCGCAATATTTTCGGAACCTCTGTTGCGAGTTCCTCAACGCGCCAGCGTAAAAACAGCTCTTCCTGGAGAAACGGATAAACCAGGCCGCAAAGCCTGACCAATTCCGCCTCGCTAAGTTGCGGCCGATTGGTAAAACACGCGGCGACCAGCGAAGGCAGGATCAACAGGTGCTGGATGCTATTCCGGACGTAAGTCATCAGTACCGCGTTGCGTGTTCTCATGCAGACTACCGCACCGAGCTCTCTTTCTTCGCGAATGACGATATCGAGCGCTACGCCATGGGCAATTATTTCGTCGGCGGTTTTTTGGGTAAGCGACATCCACGGCGAGTACGGAGCGGCCGACAGCAACTGAACCAGCATCTCCAGTTGCTCCCTGAGATCGCTTTCCAGCATGGTCTGTTTTGGCGTACTGAGCAGAACCATACTCAGCAGTGCCGCGGGACTAGCCGATGCCGCTTCGTTGATCCGCAGCATGATCCGGTCACCCAACTCGGCAACCAGCTGCGGCAACCACTGCGAACTGTCCTCATCGTCCCGCCATTCCTCGTGCACTTCATCGAGCAACTCGTGCAGGATCAACGGCTGGCCGAAGTTAACGGACACCTTGCCAAAGCTGTTGCGCAGTGACGGCAAATACCGCAGGAAACCGAGAAAAGTTTCCCTGCTTTTTGGTCCGCCACGCAATTCACGAATAAAGGCCTGGCCCTCGATCAGTTTTTCGTAGCCAAAATAAACCGGTACAAAAGCGATCGGCCGCGTCCTGTTCTTCAAAAAACTGCGCACCGTCATCGCGAGCATGCCCGGTTTCGCTTTTAGCAGGCGCCCGGTACGGCTGCGCCCTCCTTCGACAAAAAATTCAATCGAGTAACCTCGCGCTATTATCGCGGACAGATAAGACTCGAATACCACGGAGTAAAGCCGCTTGCCCTTGAAGCTGCGACGAAGAAAGAAGGCGCCCCCGCTACGCAGAATCGGTCCGATGATCGGCAGGTCAAGATTCTTGCCGGCGGCAACATGGGGAACCATCAGACCCTGGTTATAAATCACATAGGAAAGCAGCAAATAGTCGATATGGCTGCGGTGACAGGGGACATAAACCAGTTCGTAGTCTGGCGCGATCTGCCTTAGATTATCGACATTCGCAAGGTCTACGCCATCATAAAGACGGTTCCAGACCTTGCTTAAAAGGGCAGCCAGAAACCTGACCACCGGGTAGGAATAATCGGCGGAAATTTCTCTCAGGTAGGAGCGAGCCCTGGCCCTGGCCCGCTGCTCCGACATCTTGTTCGACG
>JAZFYI010000081.1:0-9442 GCA_036443455.1 Gammaproteobacteria bacterium | reverse complement strand
CGCTGGATAAAGATGCGCAGCGGGGATCGCGTTCGCTTGCTGCTCGCCGGCCGCAAGTGCGGTCCGGTAAAAAGCCCGACCGATATCCTGGTCAGTTGCAGGCATTTCCATTTACCGATACATGAGCGTCGCATCGAGACCTTGTTGCCAGTGCATCCCATTACAGAATCCGGCCTGGACACTGCCCGGCAACGCGGGCATCAGATTATGGATGGTGCAACTCAGCCACGAGTTGCACTGCTGGTCGGCGGCTCCTCGAAGCAACATAAGCTGACACCGGCAGATGCGGCTTTGCTGGGTCGGCGGACTCTTGAGCAGGTGCAGGCAGTCGGCGGTTCATTGTTTGCGGTCACATCGCGGCGTACCGGGAGCAAGGCTGCCGAGGCGCTGGCGAAATCCCTGCACGGAGCCGCGCAACTGCATGTGTGGTCACACGGCGAAGTGGATAATCCCTATCTCAGTTACCTGGCGGCTGCCGACATCTTGATAGTGACAGGGGAAAGCGAGTCCATGATGATGGATGCAATTGCGACCGGCAAGCCGGTTTATATTTATCCGCTCAGCCAGCGCCGTTACGGACCATGGCTCAGGCTTGGCGCCAGGCTTTCCGAATGGTCGCAACGCGAGCCAAAAAACCGGCGCGGCACGGAAAGGCCGCAACAGGGATTTGAATATCTGTGCAGTCGGATCCTGAAACGTGAATGGATTCTGCCACCTCGCGATCTCGATGGTTTACATCGCGGCCTCACCGAGTGTGGCTTGGCAAGAATGTTCGGGCAGCCATTCTCATCAACCGAGACCCCGCCTCCATCCATACCCGACGATTTCGCTCGCCGGCTACGAACGATGCTGTCGCAACCGCAACATGAAATTGCTTCGCAAACAGATAATCAATTCTCTCGCAACGCAAGTATTGAGACCTGATGCAATATCTCGATATTGAAAAGCTGGACGCAATCGATGCCGATGCGTTCGCCAAAACAAGACCATACCCCTTCATCAACCCGGCGGGTCTGCTGACCGATGACGGTTATGCCCGGTTGCTGGAAAACCAGCTGGATGTGTCCTTGCTCAATCCCAGCTTCAACCGCAAAAGATCGCACGGACAATATTCGCACGACCGTTACGTACTCGAATATCAACCCGAACTCGAGTTTGTGCCTGCTGCCTGGAAGGACTTCATCGCTGAATTGCAGGGTCCCGAATACAGTCAATTTATCAAACGACTGTATCGTTGCCGGTCATTCCATCTCAATATGCACTGGCACTATGCACCGACCGGTTGCGGTGTTTCACCGCATTGTGATTCGATTCACAAGATGGGTTCCCATATATTTTATCTCAATACTCTTGACGACTGGGACCCGAGCTGGGGTGGCCAGACCCTGGCACTCGATGACCACGGACGCTTCGATACAAATTCAGCGCCGGCATTTGAGGACTTCGACAATATTATTTCCAGCGAGTGCGTTGGAAATTACAGCACCTTGTTTTTGCGTCGCGATCGATCCTGGCACGGAGTTCGTGAATTGACCTGTCCGGATGACAAGTTGCGCAAGGTTTTTATTATCGTAATCAGCCGGCCTTTACTGTACGCAGCGCGACGCGCGATCAATTGGCTCAAGAAAAAGAAATGATGCCTCCAGGGCAAGATAGCAGCCGTGAATCTCGTCAACGCGCGGTCCTGGTCCTGGGGGCCGGTCGCAGTGGCACCAGTATTGTCACTCGGGCGATCCAGGCGGTGGGTGTGGATCTGGGCGATGACTTCAAGCCACCTTCGCGCAAGAACCCCACGGGCTTTTTTGAGGATGCCGCCCTGCTGAAGCTCAGCAAAAGACTGCGTCGTACGCTGGGTCTGCGACCGGATAGCCTGCGTCTGCTCGATGACTCGGTTTGGACCAGCCCTGCGGTAATGCCCTTCTATAAGGAATTTGCCGCGACGATCGATGATCGGTTCGGCCACGCGCCGGTATGGGGCTTCAAATATGCGCGTACGATGCGATTACTGCCATTTTGGAAACGCTTGTTCGAGGAGATGGATATCTCGCCAAGCTATGTCATGCCGATAAGGAATCCGTTAAGCGTGGCGCGCTCCCGATCCAGACTCGATGCGCATCGCGGCCAGCAGGAACACAGCGACCTCGAATGGCTGGTCAATGTCGTGCCCTATTTCGATCGGGTGCGAAACAGGAACCTGGTGATAGTCGACTACGACAAACTGATGGAAAATCCAACGGCACAACTGGAACGCCTGGCGACCCGGCTGGACTTGCCATTAACCGAACAGATTCAGCAGGAAATCCATACCTTTGCGAATTCGTTTCTTAAGCGCAGCCTGCAACACACCCGTTTTTCCATCGATGACTTGAAAAGCGCAAAAAAAATAAATGTCCTGGTTCGTGACGCCTATTACTGGCTCGATCGCCTGGCTAGCGACGAAATTCAGCCGACTACATCTGAGCTGTGGGATGCCTGGGACAAAATAAACTCAGGGGTCTCGGCGCTTGGCCCGATGCTTGCGCGGCTGGATACGCTCAATCGTGAGCTTCGACACGCACAGTGGAATCCGTTGAGTCCAATACCGGCGGCATGGAATCTGGCACGTCGGTTAATGCGTCGCTGATCGGCGATCAGCGGGCAGGCTTCGGCTTGGCGGTAACCCGGACTCCCTCCGGACCACCCGCTTCGAGCTTGTCTCGCTCAAGATCGTAAAGGATTTCACTGCTTCGCAGGGTGTTGCCACCGTTGGTCACCATTGCGCCGCCAGACAGGTGGAGCAGACCGGGCTCTCTTTGATATTCAAGTTTCCGGCCTTCGGCCTCGGTAATCGCGCCATTTTCTGAATCAGAACCCTGGAAGACGAATTGCACCGGCGATCCCTCGGCCACAATTCGGTCGAGGTCGTCCATTTTACCGTATACGGTGGCCTCATCGGCCATTACCGCCCACCGTGGCGTCCTTAATTCGAAATTGCCCCGGAAGTGAAAGATATTCTGCTCCGGCTCCTCCCAGACCTCATCTGCTGTAACAAGAATCGTATTTTCGTCGGATATTTTCAGCAGCCCCGCCGCTGCGCCATTGCCAACATACAGGGCAATAATGGCGACCGCTACAGTTCTCAGTTTCGTCATGACATAATCACATACGACTCAGGGGTTGATTCTGCAACAATCGATATCGACCAACTCGCTGAGTCCATTAATTTATACTGCAGGAAAACGAATATGCAGGTCGATCGCTATCTGTTGCGCGAAGTCAGTGTACCTTTTATGGGAGTGAGTAGCGCACTCCTGGTAATCTTTCTTACCTATAGCATGACGGTTTTCCTGGCCAAGGCCAGTAGCGGCCTGTTCAATCCCAGCGAAGTTGCGTACCTGACCTTTCTCAAATCCATCGTCGCCCTGGAGGTGCTGTTACCCCTCGGCATGTATTTGGGGGTAATCCTGGGAATGGGTCGTCTTTACAGCGACTCGGAGATGTATGCATTGCAGGCTGCCGGGATAGGCGAGGTTCGCTTACTGCGGCCGATTATCATTTTCGCCGCCACCATAGCCATCGTCATCGGCCTGCTATCAACAGTAGCGCGACCCTGGGCCTACCGCCAGGTATACGAGGTAGGGGCAGCGGCAGCAGCATCCACCGAACTCGAACGTATCAGGGCTGGCCAGTTTTATGTCGACGAAAAAGCAGGGCGGACGATATTCATCCAGGGGATGTCGGAAGATCGTCATCAATTGCAGGGAATTTTTATTCGCAGCCGTGATAAGCAGGGTCTCCAGGTTACTTCGTCTGCGACGGGTTTCTTTGAACCGTTTGCCACGAAGGACCATCATAAACTCGTGTTGGTCGATGCACAGGTTTACAAAACGGTTGACGACGGGCCGAACATCCTGGGCCGCTTCAAATCTCTTTCCCTTTTCCTGAGAATCGCCGACCCCAAGCCCGTTGGATATAAAGTCAAGGCTGAGTCGACCCTGAATTTACGAAATTACCAGGACCCGAAAGAAAAGGCCGAATACCAGTGGCGTTTGTCGACATCACTATCGGCGCTGCTTCTTGCGCTGGCGGCCGTTCCGTTGAGTCGCTCGCTCCCACGTCGAGGGCGCTACGCGAAAACCTTGATTGCGCTACTGGTTTACGCGTCATACTTGAATTTTCTTACGATGGCAAAGACCTGGGTGGAGCAGGAAAAGGTGACCTCGATCTGGTGGGTGCCGGGACTATTTGCGCTGGTCGTAGTGATTCTTTACTCCCCCTGGCGAGTCCTGGTAAGACACCACAAGGCAAAGCAGTCTCATGCTGATCGTTGATCGTTACGTTGCACGCAATTTTCTGAGTGGCGCTGCGATAGTACTCTTTGTCTTGCTGTCATTATTTGGCTTCTTGACCCTGTCTGACGAATTGGAGGATGTTGGCAAAGGCGCCTTCACAACCTTCGATGCGCTGACGGTAGTGGGTTATTCGCTACCCAAAATAATGCTGGATTTGCTGCCGGTCACCGCATTGCTGGGGGTCTTGATTGGCCTGGGAGCAATGGCGAATCATCAGGAATTGATTATCATTCGCGCTCTTGGCCCTCCCATTGGACGCATAGCTCGGCCACTCGTCGGAGTAACACTTGCGATCATTGTCCTGGTTTTGCTCGTGCAGTTCTTTGTAGTACCGGAGTTTGAGCTCAGCGCGGCACGAATCAGGGCGAAAACTACGCCACAGACAATCATTGCGAGCACCAACACTGAATTCTGGACGCGCAGCGGTAATCGGTTCATCCGCATAGGCAAGGTGATTCAGCAAGGGGCATTGCGCGACGTCGAAATCTTTGAGCTTGATGAAGAAGGTAACCTACAGGAACTCGTACAGGCATCCAGCGTTGAGGTATTGGGAAAAGGCCAGTGGTTGCTAATAGATGCGAAAACTACCGATCTTGAACTTGCCGAAATCAAGGAAGAGCATCTGACAAGTAAACTGTGGCAAAGCTCTTTGTCGGCAAAGCAAACATCGGCGCTGATTGTACCCGTTGAAGCGATGGCGCCTTTGGCTCTCTATCGCTATATTCGTTTGCTCGATCAGAATAATCTCGATACCCATCGTTATCGGGTGATCTTTTGGCAACAAATAGGCATCCCGGTTGGCTTGCTGGCCATGTCGCTGCTCGGTATCCCCTTTTTGATGGGAGCAGCACGCCATGTCCATGCCGGCCAGCGGGTCGCGATCGGCGGGAGTGTCGGCATACTGTTCTATCTTTCGGAGCAAATGATGGGACAGCTTGCCATATTGTTCGATCTCAGCCCGGCGCCGGCGGCGTTAGCGCCGGATATATTGCTACTGGTGCTGGCGCTTTTATTCTTGCGTCGAATCCGTTGAAAAAGCCGATCGACGGCAACCATCAAATAAATCAAAACCAGCATGTTCAAAAGGCGATCGCTAAACGTATGAGAATTCAGGCAATGGTTGGCGATGGATACTGAGCTGCAAGAAGATCAATCTCTGCTTCGCCGCATCGGCAGAAATTTCGGGAAATTGCTGCGCGGCCGTGGCGTGGCGGCAGTGCTTGAGCTGATAACCGTCGCAGTGCTCGCCAGGTCGCTTTCGCCCGCGAACTTTGGCCAGATAGTACTGGTCCAGACCTATGTGCAGATGGTCCGAGGTCTGTTCAACTTCAGATTGTTCGAAACAGTCGTGCGTTTCGGTGTCCCCGCACACGACGCCGACAATCACCATTCGCTGAGACGGCTGCTGCGATTAACGCTTTTTATCGATATTGCAGCCAGTGGAGCGTCTATCGTCGTCGCGATTATCGCAGTGCCATTGGCCGGATTGCTCTTCGACTGGGACCAGGACCTTATCTTTGGCGCGTTGATTTACAGCAGCATATTACTGACCTCCGCGAAAGACACGCCCAAAGGCATACTGCGGCTGTTCGATCGCTTCGATGCGCTGGGCATACAACTGATGATCAGCCCGGTGCTGCGGCTGTTCGGCGTCCTGGTCGTTTCAACGCAAGTTCCTGATGTGCTGTCGTTCATTGTCGTGCTGGCGCTGGGTACCTTGGCCGGAAACATTTTTCTGATCGCGCGTGGCTGGATGGAATACGGGCGGCAGGTAGGCGGCAACCTGCTGCGAGGTCCGTCCATCAAGGGTTGGCGTGATGAATTCCACGGCATCCGGGCGTTTCTATCTGTCGTTTACGTGCAATCGAACCTCGATAATGTGCAAAAACAGGCACCCACCTTGCTTGCCGGCGCGCTTCTCGGCGCGGAAGCTGCGGGCATGCTGCGCATCGCGCGTGAAGCCACCAAAATCCTGTCCAAACCGGGCGCTTTGCTGCAACAGGTCTTGTTCCCAAACCTGGTGCGCCTGTGGACTCGGCATACCGCCAATTTTCATTGGATTCTGTTACGCGCAGTGCTCGTTTCGGGCGTGTTTGGGCTCGTTTTCATTAGCGCTTCAATTTTCGGCGGCAGTCTCTTGTTAAGCAGCATTCTTGGGCCGGACTATGCGGCGGCGGCGCCCTTGATGTCGCTGTTGTTATTTGCGGCAACCCTGGAACTGGTGGTGTTCATGCTTCGCACGGGGGGTTACGCCATGGGCCTTGCCAGCAAGATTCTATGGCTGTATGCGTTTAGCGCGGTGCTTTACGTGATCGCTTTTATTGCGATCACTCCATCCATGGGTTTGATCGGCCCCGGTATTGCGGCCTGTTTCTCGGCGGCAGTAACCCTGATTGGAATCAGCTTGCTCGTTTCCAGGGGAATCCGGGATGCGCCGTTGAATCCTCAACAAGCTCGCGAATAAGAGAAACCGAGCGCGCACCATACCGGTCTTAACGGACTGCTACCCTCTCTCGTGATTTTTTCGTGCCGGCGATCCATGGAGATAAGCCTCGTGTGGCCAGCGTCGCCCGAAGCACATCCATTGATCCGGGTTTTCGCGAATCCATGTTTCGAAGAGCTCAAGTATTTCCTGGGTCATTTGTCGCGCCTGCTCAGCCGCCGGCGCATCCGGATCACCCGGTCGAATTGCGCGGCACAGCGTGATGCGAAATTTCATATCTGGCAGACGTTCTGCACGCACCGGGAAAAAATCGCATTGGTGACGCAGGGCCAGCCGCGCAGCCGTTGTGTTTGTTGGCGCCGGCACACCGAAGAATGAAAGTATATCTCCGCTATCCAGTCGCGTATCGGACGTCAATCCTATTGTATTCCCCTGCCTGAGTTCCCTGGTCAGTCCACGCATGCAGCCGTCACGCGAGATGAACTGGCCCGGTAGCGCCGACCGCAACCGGAAAACGAAGTCTCGCAGATAAGGATTCTCCTCGGGGGCATAAATAAAGGTCATGCGCAGCTTGTACTGCGCGGCAATAAAACCGGCTATTTGCCAGGCCCCCATGTGCGCATTTATCATCACCACGGGCCGGCCACGATAACTCGCCAGGTCAATGTCCCCCTCCGTGACAAACTCAATGCGCTTGTCACGCTCAGCCCAGATCCGCTCTGCAAATACCAGTTCCGCAACTGCGTTACCCAGATTGCCACAAACACTGCGAGTCAGTTTTTCTATTTCTTGTTTGTTTTTATCCGGAAAGGCGACAGTCAAATTACCCCTGACTTTCCTGGCAAACGGAAGTACCGATTTCAGATTCCTAAACACGAGATTCGCCAGCCTGGCTGCACGCTCCGGAGACATGGCACGCAACAGCCCCACGAGTGATTTCACAACGACCGCCTCAAGCATCCAGCCGATCTTGCGAAGCACCGGTAGTTTTCTAATCAGCCAGGCAGGAATCAGGAAGTGTTTTTTTGCCATGTATGGATCGGATTGCTTGTTTGGACAAGACCAGGCGGAATATTCGCCGCATGATGTAACAGGTTGACACGAGGCTCGAAACAGATCAACGGATAATTCCGCGCCGGTAGAGTTTCCACAACATGCCCCAGACGAATATCAGCGGATATCGTCGCACCCGGTCCGGAATTTCAATCTCTTGTCCCGAGTGGCGTTCAAGTTTCCAGGCGACATAGTCCAGGCCGCCATCGAAAGTAAACAGCGCCTTCAGCAAACGAGCCACCGATAAAATCTTGCCCTGTACCCTGCGAACCACCCATCCCAATCGGCCAAGAAAGCGGCTGAATGCCGATACACTCGCCGTGTACCTGGCCGATTTTCCCGCCCCCGTTATTTCCAGCGGGAAACGCAACGATGAGGCTACTGCCACGCTCGTGACAACATAGTGCTGCAAATCATAATTGACCAGCTCTTGCGCACGACCGGGCGTCTCGGTGCGCAGCTCGGCTGCGTAACTCAGGCGCAAACCCTGTGCCCACAATTCACTGACTAAACCGGAACCTGCTACGGCTGGAAGCACGCGCTCCAGGAATGTTTTTGCGGCGAGGACAAGACACGCTTCCATCTCGCTCCTGACCGTCTCGTTACGACACCAGAGAGTCTCTATCGGTTGGGTAAACCGGCCCCAAAAATAGGAGTGCATCGACCGCCTGGAAAGACCACGCCGCAAATCAGCAGTCGATAGCACGTTGTACTTTACGCGCAGCGTTCGCTCTCCCACAGCCAATTCTTTATAGAAAACATTTGGCGGTAATAGCCAATTCAGGAAGGCGCGAAATTTACTCGAATAGACAACCCTGTAACCGTCGGTAATCAGGTACAAATCGACAATACCGTCAAACGGGTCCTTGTTTCGCATGCAAGACCCATAATACAAAATTGTATTGATCGCGCCGCCGTGGTGACCAAGCAAAAAAGTGACCAGGACATCCAGTTCCCGTGAACTCGATGATTCGGCATGCGCATTCATCAGGGTTTTGCCACTTTTAGACTCGAAGAAAAACGAGCTCGCCGGCCGTGCTGATTTCGACCGGCCCGGACCCAACGTGAGCATGCAGTATCTCTCCATCCAGCGTAAACGGCCCATCGAAATCCAGGCTGATGCTCTCGACATTATAACTGAGGTACCCCTTATCCTCGGACAAATGACGATTCGGTTTCCCGCGCAACAGGGACGGCAGGTTTCTGATCAGCCGCGTGGCCGGACTGCGAACTGTCGTCACATGCAATGGTTGGCCATTGTCTTCACCCCAGTATGGATGCATGTTCAGAAACAAACGCTCCAGACCGCTGACCAGCGTCATCACAATACTTTCCGGGGGCTCGACGGCATGGCCATTAATGCCGATGGCTATATCGACGGGACGAATGAACCTGGGGTCCTGGCGCGCGATCCCCCACATGGATCTCGCCATTCCCAGGCCCAGGCTGAATTCCGTCTTCAAACCACGCGAATGAATATTCTCGTTCGTGTATTCGATGCCCTGGACAACCGCGCCGGCACCGAAGAACATCCCGTAATGATCCGGCTGATCCCCGCCAGCCTGGACTCGAAGCACCGGCCGGCTTTGCAACAGAATTTGTCCCGCACCGCTTT
>JAZFYI010000080.1:0-16814 GCA_036443455.1 Gammaproteobacteria bacterium | reverse complement strand
AGCCCCTGGACTCGAGCAACGCCACGGCCAGGGCGTCCCCCATCGCCAGTGTCGCCGTCGTGCTCGCCGTCGGCGCCAGGTTCATCGGGCAGGCCTCTTCGTCGACACTGACATCGAGGTTGATGTCCGCGGTTTTTGCCAGCGTCGAGTCGGGATTTCCGGTCAGCGTTATCAACGGTACGGCGAGCCGCTTGATCAGCGGCAGGATCGTAATGATTTCCCTGGTCTCGCCGGAATTCGATACGGCCAGCACCAGGTCTTCGCCGGTAATCATGCCGAGGTCGCCGTGGCTCGCCTCACCGGAATGAACGAAAAATGCCGGGCTGCCGGTGCTGGCCAGCGTGGATGCGATCTTGTTGCCGATATGACCGGACTTGCCCATGCCGGTCACGACGATGCGCCCGCGGCAGTCGATGCAAAGCTGGCACGCCGTGGAGAACAAATCGTCGATCCGGTTGGCCAGCGCGGTCACGGCCTGCGCTTCCGTGGTCAGCACCTTGCGAGCCAGCGATTGCACTTTGTCTTTATCTATAGTTGGCATGATTCACTCAGACTGGCGCACATTGCGAACTCAGCCCATAACCCCCCTGACGACGTAGGTCTGATAGGCGACAAACGACATCAGCAACAGGAATCCTTCCGCCCTGTAAACTCGGCCGCGACCGCCAAAATTGTAAGCGATGGCGAAGATCACCAGGGTCAGACCCACCATCACCGGTATATGCAAGGTCAGTACCGAGTGCGGTATATCGACGGGGCGGATGGTCACCGCCACCCCGATCACCGCCAGCAGGTTAAACATGTTCGAGCCGATAATGTTGCCGAAGGCCAGGTCGTGCTCGCCTTTGAGCGCGGCGACAATGGAGACCGCGAGTTCCGGCATGCTGGTGCCGAGCGCAACGATGGTCAGCCCGATAATCAAGTCCGATACGCCGAGATGCTCGGCAATTTCAATGGATCCCCAGACCAGGAACTGGGCGCCGGTGAGCAGAACCACAAGCCCGAGGAGAAACCAGGCCATCGCTGTCGATGTACGCATGTCGGAGCGAATTTCGGCCGCGTACTCGGCGCTCATCGGGTCGCCCGCGGCCGAACGGAAACCGAGGCCCGCCATCCAGTACAGCAGCAAGCCCAGACCCAACAGCAACACGATGCCATCGGTGCGACTGAGATAATCATCGAGAAACAGCATGACGCTGAGCAAGGTTATGGCCAGCAGCGCCGGAATTTCCCTGCGCAGGGTTTCGGACTGGATATTCATCGGCCGGGTCAGGGCAGTCGCGCCGAGGACCAGGCCGATATTGGCGATATTGGAGCCGATCGCATTGCCGATGGCGAGACCGGAGTTGTCCCGTAAAGCGGCGATCGTGGACACGAGGATTTCCGGCGCCGAGGTGGCGAAGCCGACGATCGTCAGGCCGATCAGCAACGGGGGAACGCCGAAATTGCGTGCCACCGCGCCTGCGCCGAGCACAAACCGGTCTGCGCCCCAGACCAACAGTATGAATCCGGCCAAAATAGCAATGACAAATAAGACCATTTACGGCTTCTGTTTCTTACGCGAAAGCCATCAATGATACACTGCCCCAGCGCAGGCAGGCACGTTAAATATAGATTGGGGCAACTGTTTGTCTGTGGCTTTTTCCTTTAAGATTCGCCTCCCCATTCCCTGGCTAACCGCCATTCAGACCCGGGGAGGGGTGGATTCGAGTCAATACGAGAGTAGTCATGCAGGCAAAAGAAGTTGAAGAACGGATTGTTGCCGGGCTTGCGAATGCCCGCGTAGAGGTCGAAAGTGCTGACGGCAGCCACTTCGCGGCGCTGGTGGTTGCGGCAGAGTTCGACGGCCTGGGAAAAATCCAGAGGCACCAGCTGGTCTACGGTACGCTGGGCGAGCTGGTCGGCCGGGAGATTCACGCACTATCCATTCGCGCCCACAGCCCGGAAGAATGGGCTGCGCTGCAGGCAGCGCAGCCGGGCTGATTTTGGATGCCCTGCTGATCAATGGCGGCAAGCGGCTGGAAGGCGAGGTGCGCATTTCCGGCGCAAAAAACGCCGCCTTGCCGATCCTTGCGGCGACCTTGCTGGCCGACGAGCCGGTCCGGTTGGGAAATATCCCGCACCTGAACGATGTGACTACCAGCATCGAATTGCTGGGGCGCATGGGTGTGCGGGTCACGGTTGACGAGACTATGTCCATCGAGGTCGACTCGACGACAATCACCGAATTCGAAGCGCCCTACGACCTCGTCAAGACCATGCGGGCCTCTATCCTGGTGCTCGGCCCGATGCTGGCGCGCCATGGAAAAGCGGATGTGTCGTTACCCGGTGGCTGTGCCATCGGCTCAAGACCGGTGAACATCCACGTCGAGGGTCTGCGTGCCATGGGCGCCGACGTGAACATTGACAACGGTTACATACGTGCCCGGTCCGCAAGGCTGCGCGGCGCACGGCTGGTTCTCGAGACGGTAACTGTCACCGGCACCGAAAACCTGGTGATGGCGGCTACGCTCGCCGATGGGCAGACGGTTATTGAAAATGCAGCCCGCGAGCCGGAGGTAGTGGATCTGATCGACTGTTTGAATCGAATGGGCGCGAGGATCACCGGCGCCGGCACCGATACGCTGGTCATCGACGGAGTCGAGCGTCTGCACGGTACCGATTATCGCGTGCTGCCGGACCGGATCGAGGCGGGTACCTACCTGGTCGCCGGTGCGATCACCGGCGGTTTGGTGCGGGTCAGGGATGTACGTCCAGAGCACCTGGAAGCCATACTCGCCAAATTGCGCGAGGCAGGCGCAACCCTAAACACCGGTGACGACTGGGTGGAAGTCGATATGCGGGGCAAGGTGCCAAAGGCGGTCAGTTTGCGCACCGCGCCGTATCCGGCGTTTCCCACCGACATGCAGGCGCAGTTTTCGGCATTGAACGCGGTGGCCGACGGTAGCGGCACGATCACCGAGACCATTTTTGAGAATCGCTTTATGCATGTGCTGGAAATGCAGCGCATGGGTGCGGATTTCCGGCTGGAGGGGAATACGGCGATTTCGCAGGGCGTGAAGCGACTGACCGGCGCGCCGGTGATGGCGACCGACCTCAGGGCGTCGGCGAGCCTGGTGCTCGCCGGGCTGGTCGCCGATGGCGAAACGCGGGTGCAACGTATCTACCACATCGACCGGGGTTACGAACGCATAGAAGAAAAGCTGGGCCTGATCGGCGCCGACATACGCAGGGTAAGCGATTGACCCGGGGCGGTAACCGCCGCGTGCAAGGAACGGGTCAAGGCAGCGGTGGCCTTTCTTCGATCCTGGCCTGAATCTGAAAGCCGCGCCCGTCCCTGATCCCATCGATCATGATCACCGACCCCGGGCTGAGCCCGGCGACCAGGTTCAGCGCTTCGCGCGAAACCGCAATTGCCGCGCCGTCTATATGAGTAATGACGTCCCCGGGCCGCAAGCCGGCGCGGAACCCCGGTCCATCGCCGGCAACATCGTATAGCTCGATACCGGTGATGCCGGGGATGCCCAGGTCTGCGGCTCGCTGCCGGCTGAGGTTTTGCGGTGAAACGCCCAGCCACCCCCGAATGGTGCGACCGTTTTCGATGAGTTGCTGGCTCACGCCGCGAACCAGGTTGACGGGTATGGAAAAACCGATGCCATCCGGCATCAGGCCGGCCGACAGCACCGCCGTATTGATACCGACCAGTTCGCCATCGGTATTCACGAGTGCGCCACCGGAATTGCCCTGATTGATTGCCGCATCGGTCTGGATAAAGTTCTCGAACGTGAACAGACCGAGCTGGGCGCGACCGGTAGCGCTGATAATGCCCTGGGTAACGGTGTGCCCGAGACCATAGGGGTTGCCGATCGCCAATACCACATCGCCAACCTTTAGCTGGTCCGAGCGGCCAAGCGGGATCGCCGGCAGATCTTCCAGCGGTATTTTCAACAAGGCCAGATCGGTGTCGATATCTGTGCCGACCAGAACGGCTTTTTCTTCGCGTCCATCGAGCAACTGAACGCTGATTTCATCGGCATTTTCAATGACATGATTGTTGGTGACGATATATCCGTCGCTGCGAATAATGACGCCTGATCCCAGGCTGCGCTGCGGCCGCTGTGAATTGCCGGCTCCGCCGTTGCCGAGAATTCTGCCGATGGCGTCCTGACGACCGGTTCGGCTGACCACGCGTAGCGTATAGACATTGACGACCGAGGGTATCGATGCGGATATACCATCCGCGAAAGAACCCTGCTCGACACCAGGCCAGCCAGGCCTGGACCCCAGTCGCGGAGCCCCCAGCAAATCCGGCCGGAACCAGACCAGGATGAACGCCATCGCCAACCCGAGGATTATGGATTTAGCCAGAAAGACGGCGTTTTTTGTCCATTGTCTGTTCATCAGGCCCATGCCCGTCCGAGGCTTTATTGATCTGTATCAAGTATTGCATGGCGACGCATCGTCAGCTATTGACAGCCAGTGTATAATGCGCCGACTGAAAAAACCCGGGCCGTGCAAATCTGCCTGCGGCCAGTCGAAAATCCAAAAAAGTCAGGCGCCAAAAAAGGGAGTTGTACGCATGAGTAGTGACGTTGATCTCGGCAGACGTCATTTTTTGACTGTGGCCACGACAGTGACAGGTACTGTCGGAGTCGTGCTGGCGACCGTGCCATTTATTTCCAGCTGGAAGCCCAGCGCTAGGGCGCAGGCGGTTGGCGCGCCGGTCGAAGTCGATATATCGAAAATTGACCCGGGCTCCATGGTAGCAATCAAATGGCGTGGCAAGGCTGTTTGGGTCCTGCACCGGACGCCACAGATGCTTGCTACTCTCGGCAAGATCGAGGACCAGCTTCGCGATCCGTTTTCGAACGAAGCTCAGCAGCCTGCTTATGCGGCCAATCAGCAACGCTCGATCAGATCGGAATTCCTGGTACTCCTGGGCGTTTGTACTCATCTCGGTTGTGCGCCGCTGGAGAAATTCCAGCCGGCCGATTCAGAAATGGGTGCCGGCTGGCTGGGTGGGTTCTTCTGCCCGTGCCATGGTTCGAAGTTCGATTTGTCCGGCCGTGTCTACAAGGGTGTGCCGGCGCCAACCAACCTGGTTGTTCCGCCGCATCGTTATGTCGGCGACGCGACTATCCTGATCGGCAACGATAGCGTGGTTGCAGCATGAAATCGGAGCGGACCCCTGCGTTTGAGCGCGTAACCGATCGCATGCAGGCATCGTTGGCCTGGATCGATGCACGCTTTCCGCTCAGCAAGATGTGGCGGGAGCATATTTCCGAATATTATGCGCCGAAAAATTTCAATTTCTGGTACTACTTTGGCTCACTGGCAATGCTGGTGCTGGTGCTGCAGATCGTCACTGGAATTTTTCTGACGATGAGCTACAAGCCCTCCGCCGCCGAGGCCTTTGCTTCGGTGGAATACATCATGCGTGATGTGAACTGGGGCTGGCTGATTCGCTATATGCACTCAACAGGATCATCGGCGTTCTTTATCGTGGTTTATTTGCACATGTTTCGCGCCGTGCTTTATGGCTCGTACAAAAAACCGCGCGAGTTGCTGTGGCTGTTTGGCATGTTGATCTACGTCGCGCTGATGGCCGAGGCTTTTTTTGGCTATCTGCTGCCGTGGGGCCAGATGTCCTACTGGGGTGCGCAGGTTATCGTTTCGCTATTTGGCGCAATACCGTTTGGTATCGGCGAAGCCTTGGTGGAATGGGTGCGCGGAGATTATTTTATCTCCGATATAACGCTGAACCGATTCTTTGCCCTGCATGTCATTGCCGTACCCTTTGCCCTGGTTTTCCTGGTCATCGCGCATATCCTGGCGCTGCACGAAGTCGGCTCGAACAACCCCGATGGTATAGAGATCAAGGAGAACAAGGATGCCGACGGCATCCCGCGCGACGGCATTCCGTTTCACCCGTATTACACGGTCAAGGACATCATGGGGGTGGCGGTCTTTTTGGCGCTGTTCAGCGCCGTGGTCTTTTTTGCGCCGGAAATGGGCGGCTATTTCCTCGAGCATGCCAACTTCGAACCGGCCAACAGCCTGAAAACACCCGAGCACATCGCGCCGGTCTGGTATTTCACGCCGTTTTACGCCATTTTGCGCGCCGTGCCCGACAAGCTGCTGGGTGTGTTGCTGATGGGCGCTGCGATCGTGATGCTGTTTATCCTGCCCTGGCTCGATCGCTCGCCGGTCAGATCCATTCGTTATCGCGGCTGGATTTTCAAGCTTGCCGTAACCTTGTTTGCGGTCAGTTTTGTGGCGCTGGGCTACCTTGGCATGCAACCGGTGTCGGTCGCATACACGCTGGCGGCCAGGTTTTTTGCAACCATCTATTTCCTGTTTTTCCTGCTGATGCCGTTTTACACGCGTTGGGACCGAACCAAACCGCTTCCGGACCGGGTGACCTTTCATGATTAAGAACAGATGGGTTGGCGCGATTGCCCTGGGCGCATTGATTTTGTCCTCCTCTGTTGCTGTCGGCGCCGGCGGGCCGAAAATGGAAGCGGCCAACAATGTGCTGGGCAATGTGCGGTCGCTGCAGCGTGGGGCAAGGCATTTCGTCAATTACTGCATGGGTTGTCATTCGGCGAAATATGTCCGCTATAATCGTCTTGCAGACGACCTTCAGCTTAGTGAGCAACAGGTCACCGACAACCTGATGTTCGTTGGTGAGAAATTGCTGGATACCATGGACATCGCAATGGACCCGCTGGATGCGGGTCGCTGGTTTGGCCAGGTGCCACCCGATCTCAGCCTGATCGCGAGGGCCAAGGGTACCGACTACGTGTTCAATTATCTCAAGGGTTTCTACCTGGACCCCGATCGTCGCAACGGAACCGACAACCTGTTTTTGCCCGGGGCCAGCATGCCGCATGTGCTGTGGGAGTTGCAGGGGCTGCAAAAACCGGTTTACGAGGCGATCATCGACGCCAATGGCGGCGTTCACAAAATCATGGTCGGTTTCGAACGGGTCACCGAAGGACTGTTGAACCCGGAAGAATTCGATCAATTTGTACGCGATCTGACTAATTTTCTCGAGTACATCAGCGAGCCGGTAAAACTCGAGCGAAAAAAACTGGGCATCCGCGTGCGGTTGTTCCTGTTGGTGTTCTTTTTGTTTTCCTACCTGTTGAAACAGGAATACTGGAAAGACATCAAGTGACCGTTTGACGAGTTGTATCACCGCCTCATCCCGCTTTAGTTTTTGGAGTTTGTTATGGCATTAGTGGCTAATCGCCGATCCGTTATGACCCTGTTTTCCAAGTCCGTGTGCGCACAGAGTCACCGCGCCAGGATTGTGCTGGCGGAAAAAGGTATTAGCGTCGACTTGATCGATGTTGAAGGGCCGGAGCTTCCCGAGGATTTGCTCGATCTGAATCCCTATCACAGCCTGCCCACATTGGTCGACCGCGACCTGGTTCTGTATGACTCCAGGGTGATCATGGAGTACCTCGACGAACGCTTTCCTCATCCGCCGTTGATGCCGGTCGACCCGGTCAGCCGTGCCCAGTTCAGGCTGGCGCTATTCCGGATCGAGAAAGACTGGTACGAACTGGCGGACAAAATAGAAAGCAGCGGCGATACGAAGTCGGCGAACCAGGCACGCAAGCAACTGAAGGAAAGCGTGCTTTCGAGCGGAGAAATTTTTGCCACGAAGCCGTTTTTTATCAGCGACGACTTCTCCCTGGTCGATTGCACGGTCGCGCCGATTTTGTGGCGTTTGCAGCATTTTGGCATCGAGTTGCCGGGCAATGTGAAGCCGATCCAGCAATACATGGACAGGATTTTCTCGCGGCCGTCTTTTCAGGCCAGCTTGTCGGAACTGGAACAGGAAATGCGGATGTAAAGACAGCCGGCCATAGTCAGGATCGTGCGCCAAGCCGCGGATCAGTCGCCGGGCTGGTCCGGATACATCTTTCCCGGGTTGAGAATATTCAGCGGATCCAGCTGGCTCTTGATTCCACGCATGATCTCCAGCGTGTCGGCGTCGACTTCCAGGCCGACAAAGTTCCGTTTTATGAAGCCAATGCCATGTTCGCCTGACAGGCTGCCACCCAGCGACAAGGTCAGCTCGAATACCTCTGCCAGGCACTTGTTTGCCGCCGCGCTTTGCCGCTCATCGGCCGGGTCATACAACAAATTGACATGGATGTTGCCGTTGCCCGCATGGCCATAACTGACGATTAACAGTTGGTGTTCGCTTGCGAGCCGGTCGAGTGCGTCGATAAGCTCGGCCATCCTGGACACCGGCACGACGATGTCCTCGTTGATTTTTCCCGGTGCCAACTTGCGCAGCAATGGCGATAGAACCTTGCGGGTCTGCCACAGCATCGCCGCCTCTTTTGCCGTGCCTGCATGCAACCATTCGAGCAGACCATCACTTTGGGCCGCGGCCCTGATCGCCTCTACCGACTCTTGCAGACCCTTCACGGTGCCATCCACATCGATCAGCAACAAGGCACGGGTTTGTTCGGGCAGCGGGTTTTGCTCCAGCGGGCCGATCGCGCGTATGGCGCCAGAGTCCATGAATTCCATGGCCCGCGGTTGGCAGGCCTGCGCCATGATTCGGGAGACCGCCGCCGCCGCTTCCTTCATCGACGCAAAGCTCGCGCGCAATGTCGTTTGGGCCGGCGCAGCCGGGGTCAGCAAAAGTGTCGCTTCGGTAATGATTGCCAGGGTGCCTTCCGAACCGATCAGCAGGCGGGTCAGATCCAGGCCGACCACACTCTTGGTCGTGTAGCTGCCGGTCCTGATGATTTTGCCGTGAGGCGTTACCGCGGTCAGGCCCAAAGTGTTGTCGCGTGGCGTTCCGTACTTGAGCGTTCTCGGACCGGCCGCGTTGCAGGCGAGGTTGCCGCCTATGGTCGAGAATGCGGCCGAGGTCGGGTCGGGCGGCCAGAAGAAACCGTGTGGCTGCAGGTGATTCTGCAGATCCTGGTTGATTACACCGGCCTCGACGATGGCAACTCGATTGGCCGGGTCAACGCTGAGGATTCGGTTCATGCGTTCGAGCGAAAGGGCAAGCCCACCCTGCGGCGGGATCGCACCCCCGGTGGTGCCGGTGCCCCTCCCGCGCGGGCAGACGGCGATCCGGTGCTCGGCGCACGCGGCCATGATCGCTGCGACTTCAGCCGTGCTTTCGGGCAAAGCCACGGCCGCCGGCAAAGACTGGCCCCGGCTGTTGTCATAGCCATAGGCCCAGCAATCGGCCGGGTCAGTCAGTATTTTTCTTTGCTGATGCTGCCCCGAAACGATCCTGAGCTGTTCGATGAATGCTGCAGGCAGGTCGGGGCTAGTCCTGGACACCGAGCAACTCCCGGTCGATGAGATCGCACAGGCAATGGATGAATACCAGGTGAACCTCCTGGATACGAGCCGTGTTCTGCGCCGGGACCCTTAGCTCGATATCGTCCTGGCCCAGGATGGCGCAAAGGTCGCCGCCATCGCGACCGGTCAAGGCGACGATTCTCATGCCGCGTTCGTGTGCGGCCACGCAAGCGCGAGTGACGTTTTCGGAGTTACCGGAGGTAGAGATTGCCAGCAGGACGTCACCGGGCTGACCCAGTGCGCGAACCTGTTTGGAAAAAATATCGTCAAAGCTATAGTCGTTGGCAATCGAGGTCAGGGTCGAGCTGTCGGTGGTCAGCGCAACCGCGGGCAGACCCGGACGCTCCATCTCGAAGCGGTTGAGCATTTCAGCGGAAAAATGTTGCGCGTCTCCGGCCGATCCGCCATTGCCGCAACTGAGCACCTTGCCATTGTCGAGCAAGCTCCTGGTAATCAATGTCGCGGCACGGCTGACTTGTGGCGCCAGTTCGCTGGCCTGGCGTTTGACTTCGATGCTGTCGGCGAAATGCTGTCTTACTCGATCCTCACTGTCCATTGCTGATGGTTCCGGTTCTGGTCAATAAAAACGGCATGGCTTCACCGCGGCATATTGTCTCATGATTTGCCGCTGCTTACTCATCCTGGAACGCGTCGGCTATCCAGGCGATCTGCGGCTCATTCAACGAACCGCCGATGGCGACCACATCGAAACGCAACGGCCACTCAGCCAGCGCCGGATTGTCCTGCAGGAATTTGAGGGTGGCCCGGCGTATTCTTTGTCTCTTCTGAAAACCGATCGAGTAAAGGGCATCTTCGACGCCGCTTGCGCGATAACGCACCTCGGTCACGACCAGCGTATCGCCGTCTCGCATCAGCAGGTCGATTTCACCAAGCCGGCAGGAGAAATTACTGTCCAGCCGGACCAGGCCTTGTTTTTGCAAGTGACTGAGCGCGATGGCTTCCGCGCCACCGCCGTCCCGTTGCTGGCTGGTTTGCATAGTCCGGGCTAGTTTCCGAAACTCTGGTCATCGTCGGGCATCGGGGGCTCAGCCACGACTGAAGAATCGATCATGCCGGGATCGCTGAAGTCATCGTTCAGCGCCGGCAAAAGCCTGGGCTCGCCACCGTTGATTTCCGCCCATTCGAGGTCTCGCCGGATACGCCGATCCGAATCCAGCCACAAGGTACCGGTCATGCCTGCGACTTGCTGTTCGCCAAATGACCCCCGGTGCAGCATCGGTACCATGCGGTAGGCATCGAATCCCATCGCGAACAGCCGGCCACGGGTCGCCAGCGACGGCCAAACCCGGTGGACTGTGTTGCTGAGTTGGCCGTGCAACAGGTCGGGGTCTATCATCCACGGCATGTCGGTAAAGGACACGCCGTCCAACAGCCTGTTGCCGCCGCCGCCGGGGCTGAAAATTGCCGAGGTACTGAAAACGGGCAGATCGGCCGCGTAATGATATTTGAGTTGTGGCCGGATTTGTCGCCCCTGGGCGGGTCTGGCCGCGAGAAAAATGAACTCCGTATCCTGCCGCCGCCGCGGTTCAAACTCAAGGGGGACACCGAGTGTGGACCGCAGGCGGCTGCGCCGCGAGTAGCTGTCGGTCAGCATCAGCAAACGCCTGATCGTCGATGAGAAATCCTGTGCGCCGCTATCGTAGGCAAGATAGCCAAGCAATTCGCCGCCCTGGGTCTGCATTTCATCCCTGAAGGCGTTGACCAGCCGCATGCCCCAGTCGTTGTTGGGCACCAATGCCAGGCCGCGGGTCAGACCCTGGCCGGCAATACGCCTGGCTACCGCTCGCGCTTCGTCTTCCGGGACCAGCGCAAACTGGTAAAAACCGTCTGGCGCATCGATGTTGTTTTCGAGAAAATTCAGCGCCAGCATTTTTATCTGTGAGACATTGTTTTTGGCCACGGCGGCGACAGCCGACCGGGTCAGTGGGCCAACGACAAAATCCGCGCCCTCGACGATGGCGAGGTGGTGTGCCTGTTCGGGCCCAAGCCTGTCGACATCGTAAATACGGATATCGGGGCGCAGGCTGACATCGGTCTGTTGGAAATAAGCGGCCATGAAACCTTCCCTGATCGCCAGTGCCGCGGACTGGCGCCTGCCGCTCAACGGCAATAACAGGGCCACCTGCTGCGGGTACTCGGTGAATATCCGGTATGCCTCGATGACGCGCAGCAACAAGGGCCCATCCGCCGGGTGGCCGGGGTAATGCCTGCGCCAGGTGGCGATCGCGGTTTTGAACAAGAACGGGTTGCGGTCCGCCAGTTTCGCCGTCGCGGCAAGGTTCAGCCAGCCGGCAACCAGCGGGTCTTCCGCAACCGTCAGGTCATCCTGAATCGCCTGTAACGGCACCTGCTGCAGTCCGTTCCAGATTTCCTGCTGATTGTTGTCGCGCGCATTGTCGTTGGTCAGCAAGTTTTCACGGTATATCAGGAAGCCGATCCCGTTGGCAGGCTGGCCAAGCTGGAAACTGCTTTTTCCGCGCAACAAATAAGCCCAGGCCTGGTCTTCGCGCGATAATTCGATCGGTAACTGGCCGAGCAATTCGACCGCGACAACCGGTTCATGGCGCAACAGCGCGAGGCTGGCGCCGAGCAGGGCCCAGCGGCTCAAAACGTTGCCCTGTAGCGGGCCGGCTACCCGCCGCAGCGCGTCGCGTGCGCGTTCATCTTCACCGCTTTGATAAAGGCCAAAGGCGGCGGCCACCAGGTAACGGTCCCGGTTCGCGCCCCTGGTGCTTTGCGCCAGGCGCAGGTAAAGCGTTGCTGCAGCCGGGTATTCTCCCCGCTGTTCCAGCCGTGTCGCTTGCGCACTGAGCCGGCCCGGGTCGCGTATGCCACCGGTGCCGGCGCACGAAGCTGACAACAGCGCCACGATCAGAACCAGGCATCCTTTGATTATTCTTCCATTAACTTGCATGGCCGGTTTTCCTCAAGGCAGGATGGCGTCTTGTACCATCTTCAGCGGGGGGATTATATCGTGTCGGAGCAGCGCGGCATTCTTTATGTGGTCGCAACACCGATCGGTAATCTGGGCGATATCAGTATGCGGGCAAAAGAGGTGCTGGCCTCGGTCGACCTGGTGGCGGCTGAAGACACCCGCCATAGCCGCAAATTATTGACTCGGCTGGGTCTGGAAAAAAAGCTGATTTCCTTGCACGAACACAATGAAATAGCCCGCATCCCGAAGATCATCCAGCTGCTGGACGCCGGCCATGGCGTTGCGCTGATCAGCGATGCCGGCACGCCTTTGCTCAGTGACCCGGGCTATCGCTTGCTAAAGGCGGTGCGTGAGCAGGGACTGCAAGCCGTGCCGATACCCGGTCCCAGCGCGCTGACGGCTGCGCTCAGTATCGCGGGATTGCCGACCGACCGGTTCGTGTTCGAGGGTTTTCTGCCGGCCAAAAGCGCTGCCCGCACCACGCATCTGAAAACGCTGCTTGCCGAGCCGAGGACGATGGTTTTCTACGAAGCCCCCCACCGGTTGCAGAAAGTCCTCGATGACATGGCGCAGATCCTCGGTGGTGACCGGCTCGCCTGCCTGGCCAGGGAACTGACCAAAAAATACGAAACCGTCTACCACGGTACGCTGGACGAACTCGCCGCGCGGGCGAAACGCGAAAGCGATATGGGTCGTGGCGAAATGGTTATCGTGATCTCCGGGGCTGACGGCGCCGTGACCACCCGGGCGCAGGATGTCAGCGCGCTGCTCAACGAGTTATTGACCGAATTGCCACCGGCCAAGGCTGCCCGGATAGCCAGCCGGGTGAGCGGTCTGCCGCGCCAGGAGGTCTATGCGCTGGCCACCCGGCTCGCCGGGAAAAAATAGACGTCAATAAGCGCTTGAGAAATAGGCTGGCTGGCCTTACCTTTGCTGCGGGGAGTCGGCCAGGCAATCGCTGTACTTTTGTGCAGAGGAAAGTCCGGGCTCCACAGGGCGAGGTGCCAGGTAACACCTGGGGGGCGTGAGCCTACGGAAAGTGCAACAGAGAGCAGACCGCCTAAGCGCTTCGGCGCCGGCAAGGGTGAAAGGGTGCGGTAAGAGCGCACCGCGCGGGTGGCAACATTCCGCGGCACGGTAAACCCCACCTGGAGCAAGACCAAATAGAGGAACAGGCTTTTGCCACGCGCGGCCCGCGCGGGTTCCCGGGTAGGTTGCTCGAGGTCTGCGGCGACGCAGATCCCAGATGAATGGTTGTCCAAGACAGAACCCGGCTTATCGGCCGGCTCCCCGCTGTTTTTTGCAAGCATCGAAAAATCTGTCGAATCGCAAAAAAAGAAAAACCGGCAAATAGCTTAGATTCAGCCTGAAAAAGCATTTGTAACTTACTGATTTTCGGTCTGTCTAGGCGCCCCTCCTAGCATGAACTGTCGCTCCTAAGTCACTGTCTTAGCTAAAAAAACATGACTTTTCACTGTTGACAGCCAATCGATGCGCTCCCTATAGTGTCGCAGAGTGGGAAAAAGTGGGAAATCTAGGGATTTCCAGCCACGGTAACAGGGATTTCAGATGTTTCGAGGGGCAAACAAGGTCACCGTTGATAGCAAGGGTCGCCTGGCGATACCGACCCGTTATCGCGAGCGGATCGGCCAGCGCAGCGATGGCCAGTTGGTGATCACCGTGGACCGGCAATGCCTGCTGATTTACCCGTTGCCCGATTGGGAAGAAATCGAAAGAAAGCTGATTCGCCTGCCGAGTCTGCATCCGCAGGCTCGCCGTCTTCAGCAATTCATGGTCGGTTATGCCAGCGATGTCACGCTGGATTCACATGGCCGTGTCCTGTTGGCAAAAGAACTCCGGGAATTTGCCGCGATCGATCGGCAGGCGTTGCTGATTGGTCAGGGGAACAAATTCGAATTATGGGATGAAGCGCGCTGGAGCCAGCGGATCGACGAATGGCTCGAGGATGAGCAGACCGGTGAATCCGATTTGCCGCCTGAACTCGAATCACTGTCGTTGTAACGGCCTGTGACGAGAATGAATTTGCACAAACCGGTGCTTCTGGACGAAGCGCTGGCGGGGCTGGCAATAAAACCAACCGGGACCTACCTGGATTGTACGTTTGGCCGCGGAGGGCATAGCAAGGCCATCCTCGGGATTTTGGAAAACAAGGGCCGCCTGATCGCCATCGACCGGGATCCGGAAGCGGTGGCGGCAGCACAGTCCGATCTCGGGCGTGATCCCCGGTTCTGCATTTGCCGGGGAACATTTGGGGAGATAACCGACATTGTCCGGCGACAAGGCATGACTGGTTTGATGGATGGAGTCCTGATGGACCTGGGCGTTTCGTCGCCGCAGCTTGACGACCCGGCGCGCGGTTTCAGTTTCAGCTCGGATGGTCCGCTGGATATGCGGATGTCGCCCGATGAGGGGACAAGCGCAGCGGACTGGCTCGCGCAGGCGGAAGAGCGGGAGATCAGCCGAGTGTTGTTCCGTTACGGCGAAGAACGACAGGCAAAACGCATAGCCCGCGCAATCGTCGAAGCTCGCCTGGACGCGCCGATACGAACGACCGGTCGCCTGGCTGCAATCATCGAACCGCTGGTGCCGGCGCACAGACGCAAGCGTCACCCGGCGACAAAAACCTTTCAGGCGATCCGGATTTTTATAAACAAGGAGTTGCAGGAACTCGAAAATTGTCTCGCGCAGAGCATAGATTTGCTGGCCAGGGACGGCCGGCTTTGCGTGATCAGTTTTCATTCGCTCGAGGATCGCATCGTCAAGCGCTTTATGCGGGATCAGTCCAGGCCCGACCCGGTTTATGCCGGTCTGCCGGATATTCCGCCGCAGGCGCAGCCAAGACTGAAACGGGTTGGCAAAGCGATCAAGGCGCAGCCGGAAGAAGTAGCGAATAACCCTCGGGCGAGGAGCGCAGTGCTGCGCATCGCGGTGAGATTGTGATGCTGGCCGGCCGCAGGTTCAACTCACTGATGCTGTTCATTCTGTGGCTGGCCATCGGCTTATCGGCCATCGCCGCCGTCTACGCGCGACACGAATCCAGGCGGTTGTTTTCGGAACTGCAGAAACAGGAAGCCAGGCGCGACCTGCTCAATATCGATTGGGGCCGGCTGCAACTCGAACAAAGTACCTGGGCAACACATGCGCGCATCGAGCGCATGGCGCGCGAGGAGCTGGGCATGATCGTGCCGGGTCCGGAACAATTGCTGGTGGTCAAGCCATGAAACGCAACAGCAAGCAGGAACTGTTTCGCCAGTTCCGCTGGCGCGCCTGGCTGGTCATGTCCGTGTTTGCGCTGGTTTCGCTGGTGATTATCGGTCGCGCACTGCAATTGCAGGTGTTGGACAGGGAGTTCCTCGAACGGCAAGCGGATGCGCGCCATCTCAGGGTGATCACGCTAAGCGCGCATCGTGGGTCAATACTCGATCGTAACGGTGAAACCCTGGCGGCGAGCACGCCGGTGGACTCGGTCTGGGCGGATCCGCCTGCGCTGGCGCGGGCCACCGATCGCATTGGCGAACTGGCAAAAATCCTCGACCGCAGCCCGGAAAATCTTTTACGCCAGATCACCAGCAACCTGGAGCGTGAGTTTATTTTTCTGCGCCGCCACCTGTCGCCCGAGCAAGCCGCCGCCGTCATGGACCTGGAAATTCCCGGGGTCTATTTGCAGCGCGAATATCGCCGTTATTACCCGGCCGGAGAGGTGACCGGGCATGTACTCGGCTTTACCGATATCGATGACCGCGGTCAGGAGGGTCTGGAACTGGCATATGACCAGTGGCTGGTCGGCGAACCGGGCGCCAAACGCGTCATCAAGGACCGGCTGGGACGGGTGATCGGCGATGTCGAGAGCATCCGGCCGGCGCGACCCGGCAAGGACCTGGTCAGCAGCATCGATTTGCGCATCCAGTACCTGGCCTATCGCGAATTGAAGGCGGCTGTCCAGCGTCACCAGGCCAGGTCAGGGTCTGTCGTGGTCATGGACATCGATAGCGGCGAAGTCCTCGCGATGGTGAATCAACCCGGTTATAACCCGAACGACCGTTCGCAGTTTTCTGCGTCGCGTTACCGCAACCGGGCGGTAACCGATATTTTCGAACCCGGATCCAGTTTCAAACCCCTGGTTATTGCCGCGGCGCTGGAAAGCGGGCAGTACACGCCGCATTCGCGGATCGACACATCGCCCGGTTGGCTCACGGTGCCCGGCAAGACCATCGAGGACACGCGGAATCTTGGCGTCATCCCGATCGGGACGATTCTTGCCAAATCGAGCAACGTCGGTGCGACCAAGGTAGCCTTGTCGCTGGATGCCGAGTACTTGTTCGGGATCATCAGCCGCTTCGGTATCGGTCGGTTGACGACCAGTGGTTTCCCGGGTGAATCGGCAGGCCTGCTGAACGATTACAGTCGCTGGCGCGAGATCGGCCAGGCGACGCTGGCCTATGGTTATGGCTTGTCGCTGACGCCGCTGCAGCTGGCGCAAGCGTACGCAGTT
>JAZFYI010000079.1:0-7860 GCA_036443455.1 Gammaproteobacteria bacterium | reverse complement strand
ATCGGGCCTGAAGGCCCTCCTGCATTCTCGCTGCGAATTTTTTTGCAGCGCGGGCTGCTAGTGCGCTTTGTCCCAGTTCTCGCCGGAGCCCAGATCGACTTTTAGTGGAACTTTTAGCGTTGCGGCGCCGGTCATCAGTTCCCGAACGCGCTCGCTGGCCACCTCGACCCGGGATTCGGGCACTTCCAGGACCAATTCGTCGTGAACCTGCATCAGCAGGCGGATGTCTGTGGCTTCACGCTGTATCCAGTCGTCGACCTGGATCATCGCCAGCTTGATGATATCGGCCGCGGTACCCTGCATCGGTGCGTTGATCGCGCTGCGCTCGGCGTACTGTCGCCGTTGCGGATTGCGTGCGTTGATCTCGGGCAGGTACAGGCGGCGACCGAAAACGGTCTCGACATAACCTTGCTCCCTGGCCAGTTGGCGGGTGTCGTCCATATACGCCTTGACGCCCGGGTAGCGATCGAAATAGAGGTCGACATAGTCTTGCGCTTCACCGCGCCTGATGTTCAGTTGGCGCGCCAGGCCAAACGCCGACATCCCGTATATCAGGCCAAAATTGATCGCCTTGGCAGACCGCCGCTGATCGTCGCTGACCTGATCGGGAGCAACCGAGAACACTTCGGCCGCGGTCGCGCGGTGGATATCCTGGTCATCGGCAAAGGCTTGCAAAAGGCCCTCGTCGCCTGACAGGTGGGCCATGATTCTCAACTCGATCTGGGAATAGTCCGCGGCCAGCAGCCGATGGCCATCCGGGGCGACAAAAGCCTGGCGAATGCGCCGGCCTTCCGCGGTCCGGATCGGGATGTTCTGCAGATTCGGATCGCTCGATGACAAACGGCCGGTTGCCGTGACCGCCTGGTGGTACGAAGTGTGCACGCGCCCGGTGCGCGGGTTGATTTGCTCGGGCAGGCGGTCGGTATAGGTGGATTTGAGTTTGGACAGTCCCCGGTAATCGAGAATCAACCGCGGCAACTCATAGTCCATGGCGAGTTCCTGCAATACGTCCTCGGCCGTCGATGGCTGCCCCTTCGGCGTTTTTCGAATAACGGGCAGCTGTTGTTTCTCGAACAGGATTTCCTGCAGTTGTTTTGGCGATCCCAGGTTGAATGGCTGTCCGGCGGCCTCATGCGATTGTTTTTCCAGTTCCTGCAGACGCACGGCTATTTCCGCGCTTTGCTTTTGCAGCAGATCGGCATCCAGCAATACGCCGGTGCGTTCCATGCGCAACAGGACCGGGACCAGCGGCTGCTCGATGTCCTCGTACAAGGCGCAAAGTTTTGGCACTGCTTTCAGTTGGCGCCACAACTCGTTGTGCAGGCGCAATGTAATGTCCGCATCTTCTGCCGCGTACGGACCGGCCTGCTCCAATGAGACCTGGTTGAAGGTCAGTTGCTTCGCGCCCTTGCCGGCGACATCCTCAAAAGAAACCGTCTCGACACCGAGGTAACGCCTGGCAACCGAATCCATGTCGTGGCGGGTCGCCGTGCTGTTCAACACATAGGATTCGAGCATCGAGTCATATTTCATGCCGGCCATGCGGATGCCGTAATTGGCCAGGATGTGCGCGTCATATTTCAAATGATGACCGACTTTTTGAACTTTCGGGTTCTCTAGCAGCGGTTGCAGGGTCGCGAGCACCTCGTCACGCGATAACTGGTCCGGCGCCCCCGGATAATCGTGAGCCACCGGCAGGTAGGCGGCTTCTCCTTCCTCGACCGCAAACGACAAGCCGACGATCCGGGCGTTCATATAGTCGAGACTGTCGGTCTCGGTATCGAAAGCGATCAGTTTCGCCCGCCCCAGTTTTTTCAGCCAGGCGGCAAAATCCTGTTGCGAAAAAATGGTCTGGTAATTGCCGCTGACCGGCTTGGCGGCGGCCGCCTCTGGTTCCGCTTCCGGTAGCTTGCGCAACAGCGAGTTCATTTCCAGGCGCCGATACAGCTTTCTGAGACTATCGATGTCCGGTTTGCCCGGCGCTAGATCCTGTACGCTTTGGCCCAGTTCGAGATCGCAGCGTATCGTCGTCAGCTTGCGCGACAGTTCGAGCTGTTCCAGATTTTCACGCAGACTTTCGCCGACCTTGCCTTTGATCTGATCGGCGTTGGCCACGATTTCGTCCAGCGTTGCATACTGGTTCAGCCATTTGGCCGCGGTCTTCGGTCCGACTTTCGGGACGCCCGGGATATTGTCTGAGCTGTCGCCGGTCAGGGCCAGAAAATCCACGATCTGCTCCGGATAAACATCGAACTTCTCCTTGACGCCATCGCGATCCATGCTTTTCCCGGTCATCGTGTTGATCAGCGATATGTTGTCGTTGACCAGTTGCGCCATGTCCTTGTCGCCGGTTGAAATGACCGTGAGCATTTTTTCCCGGTCCGCCCGGCAGGCCAGCGTGCCGATCACATCATCGGCCTCGACACCCGGGGTCTGCAGCAACGGCAAGCCCATGGCCCGGACCGCCTCGAGTATCGGATCGATCTGCGAACGAAGCTCGTCGGGCATGGGCGGGCGGTTCGCCTTGTATTCCTCGAACATCTCATCCCTGAAAGTCTTGCCGCCGGCATCGAAAACCACGGCGATATGCTCGGGTTCATAATCCCGGATCAGTTTTTGCAGCATATTGAGTACGCCGTGGATTGCGCCGGTGGGTTCGCCTTTCGATGTGGTCAGCGGGGGCAGGGCGTGAAACGCGCGATAGAGATAACTGGATCCGTCAACCAGGACCAGGACTTTTCTCTTTTCAGGCATGCTCAGGGTTGATCCTGCGAGTCGTCATCCTGGCTGTTTTTTTCCGCTTCGGGCTGTTGTTCATCGGCGTTGCCAATTGCCGTTTCAGTTGCAGGATCTTCCGGCAGAAACAATTCGCCAGTCTGGCCGCAACCGGACACGAGCAGCAACACGGCAAAAAAAGCGGTTGGGAACAACATATGTTTATTCATTGCGGTCTCGATGATTTGTTTGTCCAGAGTATAGCCCAGCCGCGCCGGCGGTTGGTTCGCTGGACCCGGACAGGTGCGGACAAGGATCAAGCAAGGGCGCGGGCGCATCGATGAATAATCCGGGGTAGAATCGCTGCTGTTTTGCCAGGTCGGCGACGACCGGAGGATCACTTGGAAGATTACTTGCAAACGGTGGAAGTGGAAACGGGGGAGCAACCTGAAGCTTCTGTTTTGTGGCTGCACGGTCTGGGCGCCGATGGGCACGATTTCGAGCCCGTGGTTCCCGAACTCGGTTTGCCGTTCCCGGTACGTTACATCTTCCCGCATGCGCCGGTCAGGAACGTCACGATAAACAATGGCATGGCCATGCGTGCGTGGTATGACATCTACACCTTCGAACGCGGCGGGCCGGTAGACGAAGCCGGCATGCGGGACAGCCAGCAGAGCGTCGAGGACCTGCTCGAAAGGGAACGGCAAAGAGGTATTTCACCGGAGCGCACCGTGCTGGCCGGGTTTTCCCAGGGCGGCGCGATTGCCCTGCAGACAGGTCTGGCCTATCCGCAAAAGCTGGCCGGGATCATGGGATTATCCTGTTACCTGCCGTTGCAAAAGGGGTTCGAAAAATCGTGCAGCCAGGAGAATCGGAACACACCGGTATTGCTCGCCCACGGCAGCATGGATCCGGTTTTGCCGCAGGCCCTGGGCGAGAACGCGCGCGATTTTCTGCTCCGGCAGGGCTACTCGGTGGAATGGCATAGTTACCTGGTTGCCCACGGCGTGTGCCCGGCAGAAATCAAAGACATCGGTCGCTGGCTGACCCGCGTTCTGGAAAAGCGCTAACCCGCATGTCACCGAGAACCAGCCAGTAATGCGGTCCTTGGTGACACGCGGGCTAAATCAGAGGTCGGTGATCTCGACGGCGTTCAGTTTGTCGGCCGGCTCAAAACCCATGACTTTGCCGAAGAAATACAACTCGGCTTCGTAGCTGCGCCGAATATTCTGCGACTGGCGAAAGCCATGCCCTTCGCCCGCATACTCGATATAGGCCACCGGGACATGGTTGTCTTTCAATGCCTGTACCATCGATACGGACTGGTCCGGCGGCACGACTTTATCATCCAGGCCCTGGAAGAATATGACCGGGCATTTGATCCGGTCGGCAAAGTTTATCGGTGAGCGCTGCTCGACGATCGCCTGGCGAGTCTCTTTTGGCCCGATCAGCCAATGGTCGTAGCTGGCTTCGAACTTGTGGGTCGTCTCGAACATGCTTTCCAGATTGCCAATGCCAAAGAAACTGGAGCCGGCGCTGAATTCATCGTGCCCAGTCAGCGCGCTCAATACTGTATAACCGCCGGCGCTGCCGCCGCGGATCGCCATACGCCTGGGGTCTACCAGGCCTTGCTGAGCGAGATACCTGGCGCCGTGTATACAGTCATCGACATCGGCCAGCCCCCATGTACCATAAAGCTTCTGCCGGTAGCTCCTGCCATAGCCGGTGCTGCCACGGTAGTTCACATCGAACACAGCAAAACCACGGCTGGTCCAGAATTGGATGTCCAGTTTGAGCGTGGTCGCGGTCGCCGAAGTCGGGCCGCCATGGCATACCACGAGCAGCGGCGGCTTTTCGTCATTGGGACCGCGAAACACCGGGTTGGATGGCGGGTAAAAAAAGCCATGCGCCTGGTCTCCATCCGAGGTCGCGAATGTGACGGCCTGGGGCTTGCTGATCGCAGACTGATCCAGCGTGCCATTGACCGCGCATTTCAATATGGTTTCCTTGCCTGACGAGTCGATGGAAACGACGCTGAGTGCGCGGGAACCTCCGCCCGCCAGCATCAGGATGTATCCAGCGCCCGCGGCGACCCCGTCTATCGACGTCCAGCCATCCGCCAGCGCTTCGCGCTGACCCGTTTCAAGATCGAACCTGCTGAGTTGCCATACTCCATCCCGGGTGGTTGCAACCACGACCTGATCGGGAGACGGAAATGCGTAAGTGGACATGCCAAATACCCACTGCGGCAAGCCGCACTCGGCCTGTTCCGGGATCACCACTTCGGTAGCATCGTTTCTGCAGCGAAACAGGTTCCACCAACCGCTGCGATCGGATACGAAATAGAGTTCACCGCCGGGCGACCATTGCGGTTGGAATACAGATTCATCCTCGCCCAGGCTGAGGCATTTTTGCTCGCGAATTTCGCCGTCCGCGCCAATCCTGGCCAGCCAGAGTTCCGTCGTATCCCACGGCAGGTTCGGATGATTCCAGCACAACCAGCTTAGTTTCGAACCATCCGGCGACAGGCGCGGATTGCTGTAGAAATCGGCGCCGCTGACCAGGGCGGTGATTTCGCCGGTATCCAGATCGACGGCAACGATCAGATTTTCCGGATCGCCGTCGTTGCCGTGATCTTCGCAAATGGCCAGCAAACGGTTTCGCGCCGGGTCCAGTTCCATGTCGGCGAAGCGCATCGCGCCCGCTGTGGTCAGGCGTTCCGGCGATCCAGCCGGCAGGATCTGGGTGTAGATGCATTGATCGTCGTCGTTTACGAACCAGACTTTGTCGCCCCTGGCCAGGTAACTGCCACCGCCGTATTCGTGCGCCCGGCTGCGCACGCTGTAACCTACCGGGGTCAGGTCGGTCTTTTCATGGCCCTGGGCGCAAGTGACCAGGACGTTGCGGCCTTCCTCCGATGGCCGGGTTTCTATCCAGTACAGCGTGCCGCCATCAACCATGGGTTCGGCGAGACGCACCACGTCCTCGACCATCTGGTCGAGGCTCAGCGATGAGGACCACGACCCATACGGTGAAACTCTTACTTCGCTTGCGCCATCCTTCATTGCTGGTCCTTTTCAGTCGAGCCGGATTTTGTAGCTTTTTTCCTGGTCCATTTTGCCGGCTGGGGTAAAACTGCGTTCGCTAAAATGAATATCGCCGGAGTTGTCCCACAACACCAGCGTCGAACAGCGGGTGCCATAGTCGGGGCTAATGATAAACGGCGCCGACAGCAATTTTTCCAGTTCACCGCCGATGCCGGTATCGGCCAATATCTTATCATCAAATGGGCGATTATCACCAATGATGGAAAACAATTCGGCTTCATCGATATCGTCAGGCGCCAGGGAGTCGGCAAAGCGATCGCGCGTTTTTTCGACCTTTGGCCAGGGCGTGTTCAACCGATGGTTGCTTAGCCCGTGGATTCCCGGTTGCAGGACTTGCTGAAAGTCACCGCGATTGCATAAATACAGGCAGTCCCTGCCATCGAAAACGACCAGGTTGAAACCACTGTAATCAGAGGCATTGGCCGACAGGTCCGCGGCAAACTCTGCGGCTGGCCGGTCATCTGTCAGGAAGTCACTGACCAGTTCGCCGCGGCTGCGCTTTCCCGGGGAGCGTACACCGGGTTCGCGGAAATTTGTCACCAGCGCCAGCCGTCCGCTCCGGTTAACGCCGAGCCAGGTCCCGCCGGCTTCCAGATCCCGCCCCGCCAGGAGCCCCGGGTGGTCCTGCCACCAATGCGCGGTCTGGCTCGGTCGCGCATGAAACTCATCCCGGTTGGCGGCCAGCACCAGGCGATAGCGCGGGTGGTGCGCATAGGCCATGACTACCAGGCACATGATCTGCGCTTGTGCATGTTTGCCGGGAATCCGGCCAGCGGTTGGTAAAAGCGCTGTGGGTTGGTCATCGCCGGCCACCTCCTGTGGGTTCCCAGGCCTTTGGCGGTGTGCCTGTTGCTTCCAGCTTTGTACCGGTCTGCTGGTAATACCAATCGTCCACCAGCCGGCGAGATATTGAAACGCTGGGCGCAAGTTTGATTCGAGTACCGCTGGCCAGGTCTTCGGGCGTAAACCAGTCTGCGTCCTCGAGTTCACCGTCGCGCAAATGAATCTCGCCGCTTGCGGCGCTTGCCTGGAAACCCAGCATCAGCGAACTTGGAAACGGCCACGGTTGCGATGAGTGATAGACCGGCGAGTGAACCACAATGCCGGATTCCTCGTATACCTCCCTGATCACGGCGTTCTCCAGCGATTCGCCCGGCTCGACGAATCCGGCAATGGTCGAATATCGGCCCGCGTCCCACGATGCCTGGCGTCCAAGCAGGCAGCGCTCGCCGTCGCTGACCAGGACGATGATAGCCGGGTCTACCCGCGGAAACTGCTGCCAGCCGCAGTCCGGGTCGCTGCAGACCAGGACGTGTCCGGCCCGGGTGCTGACGGTACTCGCGCCGCAACGGCCACAATGCCGGTGATTCCGGTGCCAGATGCTCATCGCCCTGGCATAGGCCAGCAGGGATGCCTCGGCGGTATCGATAATCGTCGCGATCCGCAAGACCTGCTGGTAACCCGTGCCTGGCCAGCCGGGGTCGTGGTCGGGTTCGGTCAGCAGCGCGAAACAGCTGCGCGCCTTGTATTCGCCGAGGTAGACATGCGGGTATGACAACATGGCCACCTGGTCCAGCGTTAGCAGGGCGGCGGCCGGCGGCGGCCCTTCAAAAACCAGGTTCTTGCTCGCCGCGACCGGCAGGAACCAGCTTTTACCGCTGTTGCGCCTTCGCTCCAGCCAGGTGTCCTGACCGCGCCGATGGGCCATGCGCTCGAAGTGGTGACTGGCGAAAAAATGTGGTTTCGTCGGCATCGTTGATTTCCCGAGTTGGGATTATACCGGCAAGAACTGTACTCGCCATGAGCGCTGACGATTCGGCTTTTGCAAAGTTTGTGCTAGGAGTCTGCGCGGTAGAAATATCCGTAGCGAGAAAGTGTCATAGCGAGGACAGTTTTTCGATCTTTTGAGGCGCATAGTGGGGCTACGCAACGAAAAAGATCGGAAAAATGGACCGCTGTGGCGCTTTCGCACGACTGCAGGGACGCAGGAGGTAGAGCAACGCAGGAGCAGTTGCCGAGTAGGAATATTTCTACCGCG
>JAZFYI010000078.1:0-2171 GCA_036443455.1 Gammaproteobacteria bacterium | reverse complement strand
ATTGCGATCCTGGATGCACTGGATGCGCCCTTCGAATGGGACGAGCAACAAGCGGGAATGACCGCGTTCGACGCTTTGGGCACACCGTTGCCGGAGGCGACGCTCGACAGCATCCGCAAGACCAGGCTGGCGTTGAAAGGCCCGCTGACCACCCCGGTCGGGGAAGGTTTCCGCTCGATCAGCGTCGAACTGCGCAAGCTGTTCGGGCTGTATGCCAACGTGCGCCCGGCGCGCACTTATGTGACCGGCGGGCGTTTCGAGGATGTCGATATCGTGCTGATCCGGGAGAACACCGAGGGCTTGTATGTCGGTGTCGAGCATTTCATCCCGATCGATGACGACCCGCACGCGGTCGCCGAGGCCTCGGGCATCATTACGCGTTCGGGCTCGCGGCGGATCGCCGAATATGCGTTCGAGTACGCGATCGCCCAGGGCCGCAGGAAAATCACGATCGTGCACAAGGCCAACATCCTCAAATGCCTGTCCGGGCTGTTCCTGGAAACTGCCAACCAGGTCGGTGAACAATACCGGGACCGGATCGAGGTCGAGACCCGTATCGTCGATGCCTGCGCCATGCAACTCGTACAGGACCCGTCGCAGTTCGACATGATCCTGACCACCAATATGTTCGGCGATATTCTGTCCGACCTGATGGCCGGGCTGGTCGGCGGCCTGGGTCTGACACCCGGCGCCAACATCGGCAAGGACGCGGCTATTTTCGAAGCCGTGCACGGTTCGGCGCCGGATATCGCGGGCAAGGGGATCGCCAACCCAACCGCCCTGCTGCTGGCGGCGGCCATGATGCTCGATCATGTCGGTGAGAATGACAAAGCGACGCGTTTGCGTGACGCCATCCAGGCCACGATCAACGAGGGCGGGTGTCTGACCGGCGATCTCGGCGGCAAGGCCTCAACCGATGAGTACGCACAGGCGGTTATTGCTCGACTGGCCTGAATATTTCAGCCGCAATTACCCAAACCGCAGCTTTTAGTCCTGGCTAAATCAGGGATTTATTCGAAACTAGGCTAATTTTTCCTTTTTTTTTATATAGTTACACTCTTTTAATAAGGTAGTTTCACCCTAGGCCGTCTTTGGGCGCAAGCCCCGGGTTGAAGCTCTGCTCGAGCGCCTCATCCCATTCCTTGGGACCGACCTCGCGAACCGGCTCCGAGTAGCGTTTGTGCCAGTGGACGAAACAGTCCATGGCCACGGTGATCCGCCATTTGTCCGCGCTCGGGCACGGCGCGGGCCGGTGCATCAGGTAGGACGGAAATATCACGAACTGCCCTTCGGCCGGGACCACGCCGGATTGATGGTTGACGAAAATATCGGTCGGCGGTTGCGAGCGCTGGAACATCAACAGGCCTTCGTTGGCTTCCTTGTACCTGGGAATCTGCAGGTAATAACAACCGCTCAGCGTCGCCGGATGATGGTTGTGCCAGGGTCCGTCAACCCACTCTTCGGCGGTCTGGATCAGGTACCAGCCCTGCACCGCGTATATGTCGAACGGCATTTGTTTGGCGATGCCATAACGTGCGACGAGGATCTGCCTGCAGGCCGCGACAAACTTGTCCCTGATCAGTTTGAGATAGGGCTGGTCTTTCATGACCTGCGGGGAAAACAGCTCGTTCTTGCTCTGGTAGCCATAGCCATGGCCATGTTTTTCAAAGTCCCCAGCGGCCCATTTTTGCTCCAGGTCGGCGAGCATGGTTTCCTTGTGCCGGGCAATGTCCGGCGCGGCAACGCGCCAGATCGGCGTGCTGAACAGTTCCTGTCGGGTCATTTGCAAGGGTTTTATTGGCATGCGGTTGCCGTTTTGGTTAAGGGTCTGGGCGGCCATGCTCCGGTCATTCGGATTCGGGCATGTCGAATTCGATCACATCCCAGCGCTGGGCTTCCTCGTGCCTGGCGTGGCGGCGAATGGCATCCACCATCGAGCGTTCGTTCCACGCCACCACTTCATCGGCAATCTCGGCGATTTCCGGCGCAATCTCCTGGGTGCTCCCGAAGTGCTCGATGGCAATGACCGGCTTGTCCAAAGACTTCGCAAGCAACAGCGTAAAGTCTATCCATTCATGGAATTCATCGTACAATCCCGCCAGGATAATAACGACCTCGGCAGGTTCGATTTGTTCGCGGAGTTCGTCCTTGAGCGCCTCTTCCGTGTCTTC
>JAZFYI010000077.1:0-53523 GCA_036443455.1 Gammaproteobacteria bacterium | reverse complement strand
CGCCTCTTCCTTGGCCAAGTGGTAGGCCGCCGTGCGCCCTACCTGTCCCGCGCCGAGAATAATGATTTTCATGTCAGCGCCTTTTGTTGCTTTTCGCGCTTACCCGCGGCGCATTCTACATCAGTTCCAGGCCGGCATAAGCAAGAACCAGCCATTTTGTGCCGGTAGATTCAAAATTTACCTGGACCCGTGCGTGCGCACCCTGCCCCTCACAGGCCATGACCACGCCGGCGCCAAAACGATCGTGCCGTACCTGCTGGCCGAGCCGCATGCCATCCGTCTCTTCCGGCACCGAGAAACGGGCTCCCATGAGCGGACGCCGGACCGAAAAACCGCTGCGAACCTCCTCGGTGTATTCGCGCGGGATCTCGCTGAGAAACCTCGACGCATGGCGGTAATTATCCATTCCATGCAGGCGTCGCTGGCCTGCATAAGTCAGGTACAGATGCCGCATCGCCCGCGTCATCCCGACATAACAAAGCCGCCGTTCCTCCTCGAGACCGCCTGCATCGCCGAGCGATCGCTGATGCGGGAACAACCCGTCTTCGAGCCCACACAGGAAAACCACTGGAAATTCCAGGCCCTTGGCGCTGTGCAGGGTCATCAGTTGCACGCAGTCTTCCCAGGCGTTGCCCTGGTTTTCTCCGGACTCCAGCGCCGCATGAGCGAGAAAGGCGTCCATCGGCGCCATGTCCATTTCATCGTTTGGCTCATATCCGCGGGCCGCCGAAACCAGTTCTTCGAGGTTTTCGATCCGGGCTTCGCCACGCTCGCCCTTTTCCTTGCGATAGTGTTCGATCAGACCGCTGCGCTGGATCACGGCGTCGACTCGCTCATACAGTTCCAGGTTCGAAGTCTCGCCAGCCAGGTCTTCGATCAGCGCCAGAAATTTCCGTACCGCGGACGCCGCCCGGTTGCTCAACTGGCCGCCCGCCAGGCTTGACGCCGATTGCCACAGCGATGTGGCGTTGGCGCGCGCATGCTGCCTGATCGTTTCCATACTCCTCGCGCCGATGCCGCGTGGCGGCAGATTCACGACCCGTTCAAATGAGCCGTCGTCGTCGCGGTTCGCGATCAACCGCAGGTAAGCCAGCGCATCCTTGATCTCCTGGCGCTCGAAGAAGCGCAAGCCGCCATAGACCCGGTACGGGATGCCGGCATTCATAAAAGCTTCTTCGAAAATTCTTGACTGGGCATTGGAGCGGTAAAGTATGGCCAGCTCCGAACGCAGATTGCCTTTGTCCATCCAGTCTTTGACCCGGCCCAGCACAAAATCCGCTTCGTCGCGTTCGTTAAAACCTTCATAGACCCTGATGGCATCGCCATCCGCACCTTCAGTCCACAGGTTTTTCCCCAGCCGGCCGCTGTTGTTGGCAATCAGCGCGTTGGCGGCTTTGAGTATGGTGCCGGTAGAGCGGTAATTCTGCTCCAGGCGCACCAGCAGGGCGTTCGGGTAATGCTTTTGAAACTGGAACAGGTTTTCGACCTTTGCGCCGCGCCAGCCATAAATCGACTGATCGTCGTCACCGACCGCAAACGGGATACCGGTTTCGCCAGCCAGCAACCTGAGCCAGGCATACTGGATCGTGTTGGTATCCTGAAATTCGTCAACCAGCAGGTGCGAAAAACGATTCCGGTAGTGCGCCAGCAGCTCGGCATTTTTTAACCACAACTCGTGGGCGCGCAACAAGAGTTCCGCGAAATCGACGACACCGCTGTTATCGCAAATCTCCTGGTAGGCGGCATAATGCCTGATCATCTGACGGCGGTTGCCGTCGTCACGATCTTCCATGTGAGCCGGCCGGATACCCTCGTCTTTTTGCGCGTTGATAAACCATTGCAATTCCCGGGGTATCCAGCGCGTCTCATCGACACCCATGTTTTTGAACATGCGGCGGATCAGCCGCAGTTGATCGTCGGAATCCAGTATCTGGAACGTCTGCGGCAGTTCGGCCTCCCGCCAGTGTTGCCGGAGAATCCGGTGAGCCAGACCATGGAAAGTGCCGACCCACATGGCCGTCGCGGGTCGACCGAGCAATGCTTCGATACGGCCGCGCATTTCACTGGCCGCCTTGTTGGTAAATGTGACCGCCAGGATACTGCGCGGCGCGACTTTCTCGACCTCGACCAGCCAGGCGATCCGATGGACCAGTACCCGGGTTTTCCCGCTGCCGGCGCCGGCCAATACCAGCATCGCCTGTTGCTCGGTGCTTACCGCCTCGCGCTGGGCTTCATTCAGGGGATCGAGTATCGGGGAAACATCCATCGTCGCGAATTGTAACAACTGGAAGGCTACAGGCTACAGGTAATGGTCAACCAGGAGAAAGGCGAACAAAGCCACCAGGTAATTGACCGAGTAGGCAAAAGTCTGCATGGGCAGTTCCGGTTTATCCTGGGTCATCATTGCGATGGCATAGTACAGGAATCCACCGCCGAGCATGACCGCGCCAAACAGGTAAAACAGGCCGGACATGCCGGTGAAATAAGGCAGCAGGCAAACGATGAACAGCAGGATCGTATACAGAAGAATTTGCAGCCGGGTAAATTTCACGCCGTAGACCACCGGCATCATCGGGATATTTACCTTGGCGTATTCATCCTTGCGCGCAATGGCAAGAGCCCAGAAATGCGGCGGTGTCCAGGTGAAAATAATCAGGAACAGCAACAGGGCATTCGGGTCGATCGTATTGGTCACCGCCATCCATCCGAGCACCGGCGGAGCCGCGCCGGCCGCGCCGCCGATGACAATGTTTTGCGGAGTCGCGCGCTTCAGGTAAACGGTATAGACAAATGCGTAACCGATGAGCGAAATGAAAGTCATCAGCGCAGTCAGGGGATTTACCGCGAGTACCAGGATCAGCATCGAGAGCAGGCCCAGCAGCACGGCGAAAACGGTCGCCTGTTTTTCGCTGAGGTGACCGGTCGGCAAGGGACGATGCCGCGTGCGTTTCATCTCGGCATCGATACGCGCGTCGAGCACATGGTTGATCGCCGCCGCTGAGGCCGCCGCGAGCCCGATGCCCAGCGTACCGAATACGATGGCTTGCCACGGCGGCATACCGGGGACCGCCAGGAACATGCCGACGATCGCCGTGAACACGATCAGGCCGACGACCTTCGGTTTGGTCAGCTCAAAGTATTCGGTCAGCAGGGTCATATTTTCAGCCTCAGCAACCGGTTGGTGGTCAGCAGGCTGAGCAGCAACAAGGCAGCCATGCCGTTATGCGCCGTTGCGAGCGGCAGCGGCAGGCCAAACCTGACGATGGCAATCCCGATAGCAACCTGGATCGCGGTTATGCTTATCAATGCGATACCCGACTGTGCGACTGCATTATTTTCGCTACGGCTGAACAACAAAAAGCCCAGCATCAGATTGACGGCCACGACGATCAATGCGCCGATGCGGTGGCTCAGGTGTATGGCAACGCGGGCCGGATGTTCGAGCACGCCGCCTGCATAGTCGCTGCCCAGTTCCGCATCGAGCGGGTGGTGTAAATCGAAACCACTATAGAAATCCGTCTCCGGCCACCAGGCATCCTGGCAAGTCGGGAAATCGGGGCAGGCCAATGCCGCATAATTGCTGCTGGTCCAGCCACCCAGGGCAATCTGCGCGCTCAACAACAGCAGCGCCAGCAGTGACGCTTTCGCCAGCAGGGAATTGCCGGCTTCGGTCTGCTCGCGCGCCGGCGTCATCGCCAGCCACCACAGCAACGCCAGGGTCGCCATGCCCCCCAGCAGGTGAGCCACGACGATGACCGGTTTGAGCAGCAAGGTGACCGTCCACATACCCAGCAAGGCCTGGGAAACAATCAGCGGCACCAGCAGAACCGGCAACAGTACGGGCTGTTTTTTTTCCTTGCGATTGAGCAATGCCAGTAGCGCGAGCGCCGCCACCAACAGGCCCAGGGTGCCGGCCAAATACCGATGAACCATTTCAATCCAGGCCTTGGCCTGCTCGAGCGGCCGGTCGGGAAAGGCCTGCTGTGCGCTCGAGATATCGGAGGCTGTGGCCGGTACACTGATCCGGCCATAACATCCGGGCCAGTCAGGGCAACCGAGGCCCGCATCCGACAAGCGCGTGTAGGCGCCCAGCACGACGACGACCAAGGCCAGGAATGTTGCCAACAGGGCCAGTTTTTTGAAACGAATCAGCTCGGCGCTGGGTCCGCGGTGCCGGTAATATTTTTTCGCTGGCGCGCGCTTCGCCATATCCATTGATCTCCGGGTGACAGGCAGGTTAACCGATGCTCGACAGGCGCAACAGGCGGCGCAAATCTTTTAGCAGGCCCTTTGCGTCAAAACCTGACTCGTAGGCCATCACCAGGTTTCCCAGCGGGTCCACGATGTATACGCGGTCCAGCCGCAGGATATCTTCGTCACCCAGACGCTGCCGGTCCCGGGCAAAGGCCTGGATGAAATCACTGCCGGCGCTCGCTGCGGTCGCGACCACCAGATCGGGATGATACTCGCTGAGATAGGCGGAATCAGGCGGCGGCGCCCCGGCGATCAGGAGACGGCGGACGCGCCGGTCCTTTTGTCCCAGCAACACCCGTATCTGGCGGGTGTCATACAGGCTTTTCCGGCATTCGATTTCGCAAGGACCCCGGCTCAGATAAACCAGTATCCAGAGGCCATCCAGCGCCTCTTTGCCAAGGCTGCTTCCATCGAAGCCCCGCAGCGCGCTGTCCGGCAGTTTTTCCACCGGGTCGAACAGCATTCCCTGGGCGACGTTGCCGGCCGGCCGCCAGCCTGCACCGCCGTAGTAGACTAGCGCAGCGACCAGCAATGGGCCGAGGAAGAGCATGCCGACCAGCGGCACCATCCTGCGTTTTGTCCGCCCGGTGCGGCGCGGAATTGCTGCATTCATTGTTGCGGTCTCCGTGTCCAGTATTTCCAGGACAGTACCGTGAAGAGGATCAATATTGTTGCGGCCATGGCGAACCACTGCAAAGCGTAGCCACGGTGCCGGTTGGCATTCATTACCGTTGGCCTCCATTGCCGCAGGTAGCCATCGGGCTCGCCTTGGTCCAGCAACAAAACAAAACCGAACAAGGGGTAATCGAGCACATCCTCGAGCTCGCCCGATGTCGGGAACAGGGCCAGTCGCGGCCAGCCACGCTGGTCCATGGTGACCCCGGGTCCCGGTCGAAATCCGGCTCTGGGCAGCCGGTCGATGCGGCCCGTCAGTTGCCGCAAGCCGGTCTCGACTGCCACCGATGGCAGATCCTGTCGCGTGCCGGCGAGCGGAATCCAGCCACGGTTGATCAGCAGGGCCCGACGCTGGTCGGGCAGGATCAGTGGCGTCAGCACCTGGAAACCCACGCGCCCTTCATGGACCATGTTATCGAGCAGGAATTGATGGGCGCTATCGTAATGGCCGTAAACTTTTCTATGCTGGTAGCGGTTTTTCTCTGCGTTGTCATGATTGGCCAGGCCCAACGCCGCCGCCATCGGCTGCGGTTGCTCGAAACTGGCGAACAAAGCGTCTTTTTCCTGTGCGCGTTCCAACTGCCATCGTCCCAGGTCGGCAAATAGCACGAAGCATACGACTGCCGCGGCTGAAGGAATCAACCAGACGGTATTTTCAGCCCTGCTTTTTTTCCTGGTCACGATATACTGTAGTTTCACACTTGTCCGACCGGAGGCTCGCCGTAAATCATCATGCGCCTTTTAGCCTTGTTAATCCTGCTGGCCATCCTCATCAGCCTGGGCTCAGCACTGCGTTACCTGGTCAGCGATGATGGAAAAACGGATCGGGTCGTCCGGATGCTGACCTGGCGAATCGGAATGTCGGTCGGATTGTTTGTCTTGCTCATGGTCGCCTGGTATTTCGGTCTGATCCAGCCACACGGCATTCTTCCTCAATAAGACCGGCGCCCGGAGCGTACGGCGATCAAATAAAAAGGGGCGCCGTGCGGCCACGGCGCCCCGGTCTTTTGTCCGTCGCCTACAGCCAGTAGACGAAAAAGTACAGGCACAGCCAAACGACATCGACGAAATGCCAGTACCATGAGGCAGCCTCGAAGGCGAAATGTTTCTGCGGTGTGAAATGGCCACGCAAGATGCGAAACCAGATCACGGTCAGGAATATTGCACCTACCGTGACATGCAGGCCGTGGAAGCCGGTCAGCACAAAAAACGTCGAGCCATAGATTCCGGTGCTGAGTTTCAGGTTGAGTTCGCTATAGGCGTGCATGTACTCCGTGGCTTGTAAATAAATAAAGCTAAAACCCAGGATTACCGTCACCAGCACACCGAGATTCAGCTGCAGGCGGTTGCCGTTTTTCAACGCGTGATGGGCGATGGTAATGGTGACGCTGCTGCTCAGGAGTATTGCGGTGTTGATTGCCGGCAGGCCCGTCGCGGCCATCGTTTCGAATTCACCGCCTGCATGCGCCGGCCCGTTGCTCGGCCACAGCGCCTCGAAGCCCGGCCAGAGCATCAGGTTGGTCATGAACTTGGTTCCTTCGCCACCGAGCCAGGGGATCGCCAGTTGCCGGGCATAGAACAAGGCCCCGAAAAATGCGGCGAAGAACATGACTTCGGAAAAAATGAACCACATCATTCCCATGCGGAAGGACTTGTCCACCTGGGGGTTGTAATAACCCGCCATGCTTTCGGTAATTACGTTGCCAAACCAGCCGGCCATCATCACAACCAGTACCGCCAGGCCAAACAGCGACGCCGTGCCGCCGATTGCAGCGCCGTTCAGGTAGACGGCGAAGCCGCCCAGCATCACAAACAGCGCGAAACTGCCGACGATCGGCCAATGGCTGCCGTGAGGGATGTAATACTTATCGTGTGTGTGATCCATAAACGCTAATCCCCGTTTCAAATCCCGGGCGGATTGCTGGTGACTGTGCCCGCCAGGTTTTCTATGGCAAAAAATGTATAAGACAAGGTGATCCGGTCTATATGTCGTGGAATTTCCGGATCCAGGATAAATACAACCGGCATGTCGCGGCCTTCATTGGCGAAAAAACTCTGTTGCTCGAAGCAAAAGCACTCCGTCTTTCTGAAGTACTTCGCCACTTGACCGGGCGCGACGCTCGGCACTGCCTGGCCAACCAGCGGCTGGCCGGTCAGATTACGGGCAAAGAAAGTCGCCTGGTAAAGCTTGCCCGGGTGAACCCGCATTTCCGCACGTTCGGCGCGAAACTCCCAGGGAGCGCCCTCGTTGACGGTGGTAACAAATTCGACGACGATTTCGCGGTTCAAATCAGGCGCTTCCACGACTGCGGTGGCTTGTGCCGCGGTTTTTCCGCCGATGCCGAGAAGCTGGCAAAAAACGTCGTACAGTGGAACCAGCGCAAAACCAAAACCGAACATGGCCACGACCAGCGCAAACAACTGCGTGGTCAGGCTGAAATTCGCGAGGTGTTTTCGCTTGCTCATCCCGCCGACCTAAGCCCGGTTGCAACAATAATCAACACATAAAATCCTGCCGCTACCAGGCCCAGTATAATTGCTGTCACGTGGATCTTTTTTTTTGAATCAGGGGAATCCATGTTGCGGCAGGCTCACCTCACCTCGGGTGCGGTTTCGAATGTGTGATGCGGCGCCGGTGAGGGCACGGTCCATTCCAGGCCCTTTGGGTTGTCCCAGACCTCGCCGCTCGCCTTTTCACCGCCCTTGACGGCCTGGTAAACGATGTAAACGAACAGCAGTTGCGACAGCCCGAAACCAAACGCGCCGAGCGAAGACATCATGTTGAAATCGGCAAACTGGGTCGAATAGTCGGGGATTCGTCTCGGCATCCCGGCAAGACCCAGGAAATGCTGCGGGAAGAACGTAATGTTGACAAAGATCGCCGACAACCAGAAATGCGTCTTGGCGAGCTTTTCGTTAACGATATGACCGGTCCACTTTGGCAGCCAGTAGTAGACCCCCGCCATGATGCCGAACAACGAGCCCGGTACCAGCACGTAATGGAAGTGGGCCACGACGAAATAAGTGTCGTGATACTGGAAATCGACCGGCGTAATGGCCAGCATCAGGCCGGAAAAGCCGCCGATCGTAAACAGGAACACGAACGCCAGCGAAAACAGCATCGGCGTTTCAAAGGTCATCGAACCCCGCCACATGGTTGCTATCCAGTTAAAAACTTTGACGCCGGTAGGCACCGCAATCAGCATCGTGGAAAACATGAAAAACAGTTCGCCGGCCAGCGGCATGCCAACTGTGAACATATGATGCGCCCAGACGATAAACGACAGGACGGCAATGCTGGCGGTAGCGTAGACCATCGAGTTATAGCCAAACAGCGGTTTACGGGCAAAGGTCGGAATGATTTCCGAAACGATCCCGAAGGCCGGCAGGATCATGATGTAGACCTCGGGATGTCCGAAGAACCAGAAAATGTGCTGGAACATCACCGGGTCGCCGCCGCCCGCGGCATTGAAGAAATGGGAGCCAAAGAACTGGTCGAACAGCAGCATGGTTACCGCGCCCGCAAAAACTGGCATCGCAGCCAGCAACAGGAAAGCGGTAATAAACCAGGTCCAGACGAACAAGGGCATCTTCAGCAGCGTCATCGTCGGCGCCCGCATATTCATGATGGTCACGATAATGTTGATCGCGCCCATGATCGAGGACGCACCGAGTATGTGAACGGCAAACACCAGGAACGGGAACGCGTCACCGGTCTGCAAGACCAGCGGCGGGTACATGGTCCAGCCAGCCGCGGGCGCACCGCCGGGCATAATCAACGTCGCGAGCAGGAAGGTAAAGCCGACCGGGAGCAGCCAGAAGCTCCAGTTGTTCATTCTCGGCAGCGCCATGTCGGGGGCGCCGACCATCATCGGTATCATCCAGTTGGCCAGGCCCACGAATGCCGGCATTATCGCGCCAAAAACCATGACCAGCGCATGCATCGTGGTCATCTGGTTAAAAAACGCGGGATCGACAAACTGCAGGCCAGGCTGGAACAGTTCGGCCCGGACGATCATGATCATGGTTCCGCCGACAAAAAACATCAGCAGGGAAAACACCAGGTACATGGTCCCGATGTCTTTGTGGTTGGTTGAAAAAAGCCAGCGCTTGATACCGCTCGGTGCACCGTGGTGATCGTGATCGTCTGCTTGATACTGATCGGCCGTGGCCTCGTACTCAGGGCCCATACTGTTCTCCATTTATTTTATCTTGCTGCTGCGATATCCGAGGCTTGTACGGTATCACCGCTGTTCAGCCCCCAGGCGTTGCGTTCATAGCTAATGATGGCGGCCAGCTCTGCATCGCTGAGTTGGGTCGAAAATCCGACCATGGCTGTGCCGACGCGACCGTTCATCACGATATCGATATGTTCCGCGATCGGGCCATCGACCATCGCGCTGTCGACCAGGCTCGGGAATGTCGGCGGCAGACCCTGGCCATTGGCCTGATGGCAGGCGCCGCAACTGATGTTGTACAGTTCCTCACCGCTCAATTCCCTGGCTGCCGCCGGTGCTTCCGCGGCCGCCGTCGAATCAACCATGGCAACGGTCTCGCCTCTGCCTTTGGCGTCGATCCAGGCTGCGTAATCCTGCCGGCTCAATACATCGACAACGATCGGCATGAAACCATGACCCCTCCCGCAAAGCTCGGCGCACTGCCCCCTAAAGGTGCCGGTTTCATTGGCCTTGAACCAGACCTCGTTGATGAATCCCGGGATGGCGTCTTTTTTGACGGCGAAGCTCGGCATCCACCAGGCATGAATCACATCGTTCGATGTGATCAGCAATCGAATCTTGGTATCGACAGGAACAACCAGCGGCTTGTCTACGTCCAGCAAATAGTTTTCAACCGAGAAAGGATCGACGCCCGAGCGGAGCTGGCGGGCTATGTTGCTCGATCTGGCCAGCGTGCTGAAGAAATCGACTTCCGTTCCCAGGTACGAGTAATGCCATTTCCACTGGTAACCGGTAACCTTGATCGTCATCTCGGAGTCGCGAAAATCTTCCATGACCACCAGGGTTTTTGCGGCCGGCACGGCCATCCAGATCAGGATAATGACCGGGATAATCGTCCAGATCAGCTCCGCCTTCGTACTGTGCGAGAAGCCGGCCGCCTCGGCTCCGCGCGAACGCCGGTGCAGGACAATGGATACGATCATTATGCCAAACACGACGATGGCGATAACCACGCACACCCAGAGGATCAGCATGTGCAGCTCATAAACGGTCTGACTGATGTCGGTAACGCCGCGTCTGAGGTTCAGCACCATGTCGGCAAAAGCGGTCGGCGCGATAATCATCAGACCAAGAAGCGTCGTAATTTTTCCGGCCAGGCGGAATCCAGAACTGTTGGTCATCAATCCCAACTCCCTATGTTTCTGATTTTTATGCCGAGGTATTCACCGGGACCGATTCCCGCTTTGGATTACCAGTACCCGCGCCGCGGATTTTCTTGGTTTATAGGTCAGGAGCGGCTCATGACCAAGGCGCGCTTATGCTACTTGATGCCTATTTTGGGTGCAAGAAAACCGTGCCGGCGGCACACGGACCCGCACCCGATCGGACGCATTACAGGTTTCAGGCGAAACCATCAGTTTCCCTTTATCAACGGCTGATTTTTCTTGCCGCCGGGTGCAGTTGCCTGGCCAGTCGTTGCCGGTCCAGGCGGGGTTGCCAGCGTATGATCGCGAGGCAATCCGCTGGTATTTGTTTCTCCAGCTTGTGTACAGTGGGTTCGAGTTCGGCCATTGCACCGTCATGCTCGTTGCCGATCCAGCCGGCGATCCGAAGCCCTTTCTGTTGCAGCAATTCAACGCTCAAAGTGGCGTGATTGAGGCAGCCGACCCGCAGACCGACGATCAGCACGACCGGAAAGCCGATCGCGAGAGCCAGATCCGCCGTCGTGTCCTTGCCGGTGATCGGGGTCTGTACGCCCCCGGGTCCTTCGATCAGCAGCCAGTCGGCTCTCCTGGCCAGGCTAACCGCCTGGGCCGCTAATTCGTCGGTCGTGAAATTGACCCGGTTCTGTATGGCCGAGACGATCGGTTCGGCGGTCGTTTCCAGCGCCACCGGGTTCACTTCCCGGTAGCTCGCATCCTGGTTCATCGCCGCGATCAATTCTTCCGCGTCTTCGCTCCGCAGACCGTCCGCCGTCTGCCAGCAACCCGTCGCAACCGGTTTCATCGCCAGCGTGGTATGCCCTTCGGCCCCCAATGCCTGGAGCAGGGCGCTGGTGATCAGGGTCTTGCCGACACCGATATCCGTCCCGGTAATGAACAGTCCTCGACTCATTGAATTCAGACCTTTTTTCGCAGACCGATGCCACTGGCGGGAATTCGGAACTCACCCGGACCCGCCGGCCGCGCTCTTTTCTCGATCGGCCCCCAGGCGTGCCCGTAGACCACTTCATAAGTGGCGGGGAGTTTGCCCTGGTGCCGAAAACACTCGTAGGCATCCGCCAGTGCACCGACATTTTGCCCGCTCGCCAGTTTCGGCATTGTGCCCTGGATCACATTTTGTGCACCGGTGTCGATCAGGTCATCGAGCAATTTTCGCACGCTGTCGTAAGTGAGCGTAAAATGTTCCGCGTCCATGACGGGCTCCGCCAGCCCGCTGTGGACCAGTGCGTCACCGATATTATGCATATCGGGAAATTCCAGGAAGCGCCGCTCAGGGTCTGTCTCCGACCAGGCCTGGAACAGTTCATACAAGGTATCCGGACCATAACTGCTGAAGCTGACCAGGCCATGTGGTTTCAGCACACGGTAGAATTCGCCGAACACCCGGTCTATATCGGCTATCCAGGGCAAAGCCAGGCTGCAAAACACCAGGTCTACGCTGTCATCGGGCAACGGCAGCCGCGCCAGGTCGGCGCAGATTGCGTGCTGGCCATCGATCGACGGTGGCGCGGCAGCGACCATTTGCTCGGCGAAATCGACCGCGAGTATGCGACTCGCAGGATAGCGGCGTCTGAGACTCGGGATTGCCCTGCCAGTGCCGGCGCCGGCGTCCAGGATCAGTTCCGGTTCCAGGCGCACCAGGTCCAGCCTTTGCAGCAGGCGTTCCATGACCTCTAGTTCGAGAACCGCCGCCTGGTCATAGCTGTTGGCAGACCGATTGAAAGCCTGTCTGACCCGGGTGGCGTCCGGATGGAAAAACCGGTCCTGGCGGTCGTTCATTATTCCTGGTAAGCGTCGTTTGGCATGGTCTGTCTATTATTCACCGTTCACGGCCCGTGTTTCTACACTTGCTCAGGCCGCTCCGGTAAGCGGCAGCGCAGATTGCCGGCGGCATGGGCGCCTGCCTTTGGGTTTTCAGACCCTGTTGCCGAATTATCTAGCGAGTCGGCGCGGATATGACCCTGTCGGCGTCCGCGCGCGATCCACATACTCATCGTGGTCATTGGAGATCGGTTGGGCGGGTGCATCGAATGTCAGTAATATCGCGCAAGCTGCTGCGCGTGCAAGCCGTTTTATTGAAGCCCAGGTGCGTCCTTTGCGATGGCCCCGGCCTGGCGGCAGCGGTGCTGGATTTGTGCGCCGGATGCTATCGCGATTTACCGCGCTTGACCGATGCTTGTGCAGTTTGCGCTCGGCCGGCGGCTGGCGATGGGATGATTTGCGGGGCCTGCCAGAAAACCCCGCCGCCATTCGAACGGGTTATCGCCCCGTATCGCTACGCCTGGCCGATCGACAAAATGATTCAGCAATTCAAGTTCGGTGCAAACCTGGCGATGGGCCGCGTCCTGGGGAGGTTGCTGGCTCACCATCTCAACGGCATCCGGCGGCCGATCTCGATGGCCGCCGCCCGGACCGCACCGCCGATCGTCGTGCCGGTTCCGTTGCATCGACGGCGGTGGTGGCAACGTGGCTTCAACCAGGCCACCGAGCTGGCGCGAACGATTGGCCTGATCCATCCGCTGGCCATTCGCAGCGAGTTGTGCGGTCGGGTTCGCGATACCGCGGCGCAAAGCGCAATGCGCGCCGAAGAGCGGCATAAAAATGTGCAAAAAGCATTTGCGCTGCGCGGCAAAACGGTTCCGGAGCGCATCGTTATCATCGACGATGTCATGACGACCGGCAGCACCTGCGCCGAACTTGCCCGTACTTTCAAAAGCCAGGGCACCGGGCAGGTGCTGGTGTGGTGCCTGGCCCGGGCCTGAGGCTTGCGGCCGCAACCGGCCGGCGTTATTTTGCGCTGATGAATTGGGATATCAGCGAGCAGGATTCGCGGGAAATCCGATCCTTCGATCCGCAACGAAGACGGTTTCTGGGCGGGCTGGCGGGCGTCGCGTGGCTGGCGGGAACCGGTGGTGTCGTATCCGCGTGCAGTTCGGCCAACGTCCTGAGAGTTCCGTTGGCCAACGCCGAAATCCGAGTGCTGCGTATGCTGGCGCCGGCCATCCTGCAGGGGCTGTTGCCGGCGCAGCCAGCCGCGAGGAAAGACAGCCTGGACAACCTGTTGGCGGCTGTGTCAACCAGCGTTTCCAGTTTGAGCGGCGCCAGCCGCGAGCAGTTGGCGCGCCTGCTGGCCGCGCTGGATTATCGGATCACGCGCTGGCTGCTGACCGGTCTTTGGAAACCGCTGCACGAGGCAACTGATGCAGAGATCGATGCCTTTTTGCATAACTGGAGAAAATCGTCGGTCGGCCGCTTCAACCTGGCATACCGCACGCTGACCCGGCTGCTGGCGACCAACTGGTTTGCACTGCCGGCGAATTACCGGCAGTCCGGTTACCCGGGGCCGCCTTCATGGGCGGCCGGAAAAAGTGCCATACACGAGGCTTGATCGATGATCGCCGCACATCATCATGTGGTCGATGGCACGCGGCTGCAGACCGATCAACGGCTCGAGGCGGATGTGGTCATCGTGGGCACCGGTGCGGGCGGTGGCGTGGCCGCCGAGTTAATGGCCAAATCCGGCCTGCGGGTCATCATGCTCGAGACCGGCCCGCTGCAGCTCGGCCGGGACTTCGATATGCAGGAGCAGCGGGCATATAACCGCCTCTATGCTGAAGGCGCTAACCTGGCAACCGCCGACCACAGCATCGCAATCCTCCGCGGACGGGCAGTCGGCGGCGGCACCACCGTCAACTGGACCACCAGCCTGCGTACCCCCGACCAGACCCTCGGGTACTGGGTAAATCGTTTCGGTTTGGCGGAAGTATCGGCAGAAAAGCTGGCGACGTGGTTCGACTGGGCGGAGCACAGATTCAATATCAAACCCTGGGACGTTGCGCCCAATGCCAATAACGATGTGCTCAGATCGGGGTGTGCAAGGCTCGGTCTGCAATGGGCGGTCATTCCCCGTAATGTCAGCGGCTGCGCCAACCTCGGCTATTGCGGCATGGGTTGCCCGCTGGACGCCAAGCAGTCGATGCTGGTGACGACGATTCCCGGCGCGCTCGAATATGGCGCCAGCCTCTATGTCCGAACCCGCGCGTGGAAGCTGGAAATCCGGCGCGACCGGGTCGAGGCGCTGATGGCCCAGGCGCTGGATGCGAAAAGCATCAATCCGACCGGCGTGACGCTGCGGATTCGTGCGAAAAATTATTTGCTCGCCGGCGGAGCGATCCACAGCCCGGCGCTGCTGATGCGTTCCAACGCGCCCGATCCTTACCGCGTGCTCGGCAAGCGCAGCTTTTTGCATCCGACCAGCACCAGCCTTGCCCGCATGCCGACGGCGGTGGATGGGTACTATGGTGCGCCGCAAAGCATATACAGCGATCATTATCAGTGGCCTGACGGCGCCGAGGGTCCGGCCGGGTTCAAACTCGAGGTGCCGCCGATCCACCCGGGGCTGGCTGCCGGCATCCTGGGCTGGCACGGCCGGAAGCTTGCGGCGGGCATGCAGGATTTGCCGAGGCTCAATGCATTGCTTGCGCTGCAACGCGATGGCTTCGATGAACAAAGTCCCGGTGGCGAAGTACAGCTCCAGGGCGATGGCCGGGGTATCCTCGATTACCCGCTCAACGACCACCTGTGGGATGGTGTACGACGGGCCTGGCACGCGATGGCCGAGATTCAGTTTGCCGCCGGCGCGCGCGCAGTGATGCCCGGTCATCTCGGCGGCGAATTCGATACCAGCCTCGATGGCGTCAAGGCACAGATTGACCGTTTACCGCTGGCGCGTTACCAGGCAGCCTTGTTTAGCGCACACCTGATGGGCGGGTGTGGCATGGGAGCGAATCCGCGCGCATCGGTGATTGCGGCCAGCGGCAGGCACCATCAACTCGAGAACCTGACGGTTGTCGATGGTTCCGTTTTTCCAACCAGCGTCGGTGCCAATCCACAGCTATCGATATTCGCCCAGGCGGCCCGCATCACAACCGGGCTCGTACGGGAGCTGAATCCCGGTGCGTTGACGGAGATGCCGTGAGTTCGAAATACGGTAATAATGATTGCCCCTGTGGCGTTGCTATTAATTGAGACTTTCGATGCTGAGCAAAAAAACCCGTCTTGCCCTGCTGTGTTGCGGTTTCCTGGCCGGCTGCACCGGGTACAGGCCGTACACCGAGACCTGCCCGGAAGAGCTATCCCGCGGCTGGGCGGAACTGGACCTGGCCGAGGCGGCAGGCGTCGGTGGCACCCTCAGCCTTGCCAAGGCAGTCGGCTTGCTGAGCGCGGCAAAAGCCATGCAACTGGCCGACGAGCACGAGCGTTGTTATGAGTTGGCCAAAGAAGCGCGCGCCGCAATAAAAAAATCCCGGGGTTAAGGAAGTAAGCCACGAGAAACCGGGTCAGATGGGTATGAAGGTGTAATGCAGAATGAGCCCACCGAAGACGGCGGCGCCGACATAACGGTTGTGTAGAAATGCCTGGAAACAGGCGTCGGGCTCGCGACGCCGCGTCAGAAATTGTTGCCATGCAAACATCAGCCCGGCGGCAACGAGGCCAAGATTGAACCAGCCCCCCAGGCCTGTGCCCTTGCCAACCAGGTACAAAGTGAGCAGGCACAAGCCCTGGAATACGCCGATCCAGAGCCGGTCGAGATCGCCAAAAGCGATCGCCGTCGATTTGACGCCGATGCGCAGATCGTCTTTCTTGTCGACCATTGCGTATTGCGTGTCGTATGCGACGACCCAGGAAAGGTTGGCGATGAAAAGCAACCAGGTGATCCGCGTTACCCCGCCCGTCTGTGCGGCGTACGCCATCGGTATGCTCCACGAAAAAGCGACCCCGAGATAGAATTGCGGAAAATTCGTATAGCGCTTCAGGAACGGATAGGCGCCGGCAATGGCCGCGGCCGGCACCGCCCACATCAACGCCTGCTGGTCGAGCATCAGCACCAGGCCGAGCGCCACCAGTGCGAGGCCGCCCGCGAGCATCAGCGCCTCCTGCGGGCTGACCCGGCCCGCCGCCAGTGGGCGGTTCTTGGTTCTCGCAACGTGCGGGTCCACTTTTCGGTCTGCAAAATCATTGATGACGCAACCTGCCGAGCGCATCAGGAAAACACCGCCTACGAAAATGACGAAAATCCTTGGATCGGGCCGGCCTTCACCTGCGAGCCATAACGCCCACATGGCGGGCCACAGCAAAAGCAAGGTGCCGATGGGCTTGTCGAGCCGCATCAACAATGCGTACTCCCTGAGCTGGGCCAGCCACCACCGCCACTGGATCTGCTTCAGCCTCGTCAGCGGCGTACTCATCAGCCGCGGCTTTCCTGGCAAAGGCAGATCGCCGGCAGGAACACTTCACACACCCACAGCGGGTTGTCGTCCAGGCGAAATTCGGAGCGCCGCGTATACAGGACCGGCGGGGTTTCCGCACCGGGTGGCAACGCGGCCGCATACAGCGGCTGACCCGGGCTGACGATCGCGTAACTGAATCCACTGCGTTTCATGTTGGGTTTTTCCGCCAGCGTCTCGCCGAGCGGGTTCTCCGCGAGTTGCTCAAGCCACGGATGAGCCGTCAAGGTGATCGAGGGAATCAGGCTGCGGGCGAAAATCGTGCGCAATGGTCCGCATTCGAGCGAAACCTCGCGGCACAGGCCGCCGCCGTTTAGCTCGTTTGCCGTCGCCGCTCTTTGCTCGAGCAGGCGCAGGCGAAAGCTCGGTCCGCAACATTTTTTCATCCGCCGCGTCAGCATGCCGCCGGAATCGAGCCAGCGCCGCAGCCCCGTCGGTACCTGGTCCATGGGAAATTCCCCGGCCTGCAACCATTGTGAGGCTTCGTAATCAGGTACCGAGATTTTGTTTGCCGGATCCCTGTCCATTAGTTAGTCCGTTTCGACTGCCGGTTCCGTATTGTAAGTCGAGCGGCCATCCTGAGCATACCGCCTTTGCCATTATCCGTTGCTGTTTCAGACCTTGCCAAAGCGATCGGCTTCGCCAACCCAGCGGCGAATCAGGCCATCGACCGCAACCGGGTGTTCCTTCAGCATGAATGTCGCTGTCTTGTGTACCTCGGGCAACAGGTCGGCATCGCGCATCAGGTCGGCGATGCGCATCTGCATCAACCCGGTCTGCCGCGTGCCCAGCAATTCGCCCGGTCCGCGCAGATCGAGATCGGCCTGGGCGACTTTGAACCCGTCACTGGTTTGCCGAAGTACCGCGAGGCGCTGTCTTGCCAAAGCGGTCAGCGGGGGTTTGTACAGCAGCAGGCAACTGCTTTGCTCGCTGCCCCTGCCGACCCTGCCGCGCAACTGATGCAGTTGCGCCAGCCCCATGCGCTCTGCATTTTCGATGATCATCATGCTGGCGTTCGGGACATCGACTCCGACTTCGATGACCGTCGTCGCAACCAACAGGTGAAGCTCGCCTTTTTTGAAAGCCTGCATCACCCGATGCTTGTCCTTCGATTTCATACGCCCGTGAACCAGGCCGAGCGACAATTCGGGCAACGCCTCCGCCAGCATCGTGGCCGTTTTCTCCGCCGCCTCGTAGTTCAGCACATCGGATTCCTCGATCAGGGGGCATACCCAGTACGCCTGGCGGCCGGACAAACATGCGTCCCGGATACTGCTCAGCAACTCGTGCCGCCTCGACTCGGGCATGGCAACCGTGGTCACCGGTCTGCGCCCGGGCGGTAATTCGTCGATCACCGATACATCGAGATCGGCATAGGCCGTCATCGCCAGGGTCCTGGGTATGGGGGTGGCGGTCATGATCAACTGGTGCGGGCAATGGCCCTCGCGGCCGCCTTTTTCCCTTAGCGCGAGCCGTTGATGTACGCCGAAGCGATGCTGTTCATCGACAACGATCAGCGCAAGGCGATCGAAGGCGACGCTTTCCTGAAAAAGGGCGTGGGTGCCCACGACGATTCGCACCTGGCCGTCCGCTATTCTTGCCAGCAATTGTTGTCGTGTCTTGCCCTTGATCCTGCCGGTCAGCAGCCCGGTTTCCAGCCCCATGGGTTCGAGCCACTGGCGAAAGTTTTCGGCGTGCTGTTCGGCGAGCAGTTCGGTTGGCGCCATGATCGCGGACTGCCTGCCGCAGGCAGCGGCACAGACGGTCGCCACCGCGGCGACCACGGTCTTGCCCGATCCGACATCGCCCTGCACCAGGCGCATCATCGGCTTTTCTTTTGCCAGGTCCTCGAGCAGTTCCGCAATGACCCGTCGCTGTGCGCCCGTGAGCGTGTAGGACAAGGAGGCAATGAAATCGGCAACCGCCGTTCCCGGGTCCACCAGCGCCGCCGCCGGTTCGCTGCGGATTTTACGACGCAATCTGCGCAGGCTCAGATGCTGTGCCAGTAGTTCTTCAAACGCCATCCTCCGCTGCGCCGGGTGTCTCCCCTGTTGCATCGACTGCAAATCGGTATCGGCCGGCGGTTGATGAAGCAGGGTCAGCGCCGCCAGCAAACCGGGAAATTTCATCGCCTCCAGAATTCGGGCGGGCAGCCATTCCTCGAGTTCACCGGCGGCGACCAGGCCCAGCGCCTGCCTGGCCAGGTTTCTCAACCTGCCCTGCTGCAGCCCTTCGGTGCCCGGATAAACCGGGGTCAGCGTGTCATCGATCGCCAAATCGGTGTCACCGAGCAGTCGATACTCGGGATGGATCATCTGCAGGCCGCCCGTGCCTGGCCGCGTCTCGCCAAAACAGCGGATGCGCTTGCCGCGGGCGAGGCCATCCTGCTGGGCTCTCGAAAAGTGAAAAAACCGCAGGGTCAGGCCGCCGGTGCCATCGCTGATTCGGCAAAGCAGGTTCCTGCGACCCCGATAGACCACCTCGGTTAGCTGGATTTCACCTTCCACAACGGCGCGTTGGCCCGGGCGCAAACCTCCGATGGGAACAATTTGCGTGCGATCCTCGTAGCGCAGCGGCAGCAGAAACAGCAAATCCTGCACAGAGCGGATGCCCAGTTTTTCCAGGCGGGCGGCGAGATGCGGGCCAACGCCATGCAGCCGTTGCACGGATGTCAGATCAATGGGTTTATTGGCCACGTTCCCTGCGGTTCACAGTACCAGGATGGCGTCCATTTCGACTTCCGCGCCTTTTGGCAGCGCGGCGACCCCGATGGCGGCGCGGGCCGGGTACGGTTCGCTGAAATAGGTGGCCATGATCTTGTTGACGCTGTCGAAACAGCCAAGATCGGTCAGAAACACATTGAGTTTTACGATATCGTCCAGTGAGCCGCCCGCGGCCTCACATACGGCTTCGAGGTTTTTGAATACCTGGTGTATACACGCCTCGATATCGCCATCCAGCATTTTCATGGTTTCCGGCACCAGGGGCACCTGTCCGGACAGGTAAACCGTGTCGCCGCTGCGGATAGCCTGTGAGTAGGGGCCTATGGCTGCCGGTGCGTTGCTCGTAGCGATAGATTTGCGTTCCATGCGTCTTCCTTGCATTGGTGTGGGCCGGCCGTTCGGCCGTGGGGTCTCAGGCGCAGCTGCGGCTGACGCTGATTACATCGGGCATGCCGCGGATACTGCGCATCACCTGGGCCAGTTGCACACGGTCGCGTACCTGTAAATGAAAAATCAGGGTAACGGTGTGTTCGTCCCTTTCGACAACCGATACCGAGTCTATATTACTGTGCGTTTCCGCGATATTCGCTGCGACAGCGGCCAGCACACCGGTCTTGTTGTTCACATCGGCGCGCAGTTCGACCATCGACTGTCGCTGGACATTTTCTTTCCAGTTTACCGAGATCCACTTGTCCGGCTGTTTCCGGTATTCGGTCAGGTTGCCGCAGGTGTCGCGGTGAATGACGATACCCTTGCCCGAACTGAGAAAGCCGATGATCGAATCGCCCGGCACCGGGTAGCAGCAACGCGCGTAACTGACCACTACGCCCTCGGTGCCTTCAATGGCCAGCGGCGCAGGGTCTTTTTTCGCGTTTCCGTCCGCGTGTCCGACCAGCCGCCTGGCAATGAGTGGCGCCAGGTGCTTGCCGAGGCCGATTTCCTCATACAGGGACTTCTGGTCAGACAGGTTCAATTCCCCCAGCAACACCTTCATTTCCCGGGTCGATGCATTGCGAATTTTCTTATCGAACTCGCCCATGGCATGACTCAGCAGACGCTTGCCCAGATCGATCGCTTCACCCCGTCTCAGGTTTTTCAAATATTGCCTGATCGCACTGCGAGCTTTTGCGGTCGCAACGAAGTTGACCCAGGCCGGGTTGGGCCGGGCGCCCTTGGCCGTGATGATTTCGACGGTCTGACCGTTTAACAGTGGCGTGCGCAGCGGCACCATCCGTCGGTCGACCTTCGCCGCCACGCAACGGTTGCCGACATCGGTATGCACGGCGTAGGCAAAATCGACAGTCGTAGAACCCATCGGCAGACGCATGATATCGCCACGCGGGGTAAAGACATAAACCTTGTCGGGGAACAGATCGACCCTGACGTTTTCGAGAAACTCCTCGGAATCGGCGCCGTGGTCTAGTTCCACCAACCGTGCCAGCCACTCGCGGGTGCTCGCATTTGCGGATTCATTGCTGGAATCGTCCGATTTGTACAGCCAGTGAGCGGCGATCCCCGACTCAGCCACCCGGTCCATGTCTAAGGTTCGAATCTGGACTTCCAAAGGGATGCCGTCCGGGCCGAACAGGGTCGTGTGCAGGGACTGGTATCCGTTGATTCTTGGAATTGCGATGTAGTCTTTGAAACGACCCGGCATGGGTTTGTACAGTCGATGCACCATCCCGAGTACCCGGTAGCAAGTATCGATATCGTCCACAATAATTCTGAATCCGAACATGTCGACAATTTCACTCAGCGGCCGCCCCTTGTGCCGCATCTTGCGATAGATGCTGTACATATGTTTTTCGCGGCCGCCGACATCGGCAATTATTTTCAGCTCGTCCAGCGCATCCGATAAGCGCTGCGATATTTTCTTGACCAGCTGTTTGTGATTGCTCAGCGCTTTCTTGAGCGTTTTTTCGATGACGCGATAGCGGTACGGGTACAGGCTGCGAAACCCGAGATCCTCGAGTTCCAGCCTGATGCTGTTGATGCCGAGGCGATTGGCAATCGGCGCATAGATATCGAGGGTTTCCCGGGCAATCCGGCGCCGCTTCACCGGCGGCATGGAGCCCAGCGTGCGCATGTTGTGAGTTCGATCCGCCAGCTTGATCATGATGACCCGGATATCCTCGGCCATCGCCAGCAGCATTTTTCGGAAACTTTCGGCCTGGGCCTGTTGCCTGCTGTGAAACTGAAGCTGATCCAGCTTGCTGACCCCATCGACCAGGTCGGCGACCTCCTCGCCAAACTGCTCCTCGAGCTGAGCTTTTTCCGTGGCAGTGTCTTCGATAACGTCATGCAAAATCGCGGCGATTATCGTCTGCGCATCCATACGCTGCTCTGCGAGTATGGTGGCAACTGCGACCGGGTGACTGATATAGGGGGCGCCGGACACCCGCTTCTGCCCTTCGTGAGCAGAAGCGCCAAACCGGTATGCTTCCATGATGTTATCGATAGCCGCGGGGCTCATATACCCCTCGAGCCTGGTCAGGAGCTGGTTAACCCCTGTCGCACGCTTCCCCTTGGGTAGTCGGCCAAGAATAGAAGCGGCGTAATCCATGTCAGCGGCTTGACGTTCGGGTTCAGGCCCCCATGATGGTCGGGGGCGGGGCAGATTCGTCGGCGGTAATTTCCGCGAGCAGATCTTCGTCCTGCTGATCCAGCTCATCCAGGATTTCGGGGCCTACGTGACCGGCCGCGATTTCGCGCAGGGCCATCACCGTGGGCTTGTCGTTTTCCCATTCCAGGGAGGCTTCCGCACCATTGGCCAGCCGCCTGGCCCTGGCGGATGCAATCAGTACCAGATCAAACATGTTATCTACATTCTTGAGACAATCCTCAACCGTAATCCTTGCCATCAGGGTCCTCTAAAAACGTTGCGTCGCTAAAAAGCGGCCTTTCAGTCTACTAGAAAACGCAAGGGCAGCGCTAGCCTGCGAGCAATTTGTCGATAAGCGCCTTAACCTCTGGCCGGTTCTTGCGAAACTGACTGCCATTACCCGAAATTATTTCCCGCAGTTCTTTTACCCCGGCATCGAAATCGTCATTGATGACCAGGTAATCGAATTCATCCCAATGGCCCATATCCGCAACAGAATCGGCCAGCCGTCTCTCGATCACCTCATCGCTGTCTGTGCTGCGACCCCGCAAGCGAGATTCCAGCGCCTGGCGAGTTGGAGGGAGTATGAAAATACTCTCACTGTCAGGTATTCTCTCCCTGACCTGCCTTGCGCCCTGCCAGTCTATTTCGAGTATCACATCGAGTTTTTGCAGGCGCAGCGAAGCTACCTCTTTGCCGGCCGTCCCATAGTAATGGTCGAAAACCCTGGCGTACTCCAGGAAGCAACCTTCGCTGATCATCTGCTGGAACTCGTTGTGCGAGACGAAGCGATAATCGACGCCATCCTGCTCCTGCTGGCGTTTTTCCCGGGTCGTGTAGGAAATCGAAAATACCGTATTCGGAACCTGTTTCAATATCGCGCGCAGAAGGCTTGTTTTGCCGGCGCCCGACGGAGCCGCAACGACAAACAAGCGGCCGATATTTTCAGTATTCATTCTATGTTCTGGATTTGTTCGCGCATCTGCTCGATCAGGACCTTGAGCTCGACGGCTGCGCGCGTGACCTCCGTGTCCTGCGATTTGGAACTCAGGGTGTTTGCTTCCCGGTTTAGCTCCTGCATCAGGAAATCCAGCCGGCGCCCGATCGGGTCATTGCGGTCGATGGTACTGCGCACTTCGGTCAAATGACTGCTGAGCCGATCCATTTCCTCGTCTACATCAAACTTTTGCGCGAGCACCGCCAGCTCTATTTCGATGCGCTCGTTATCGACTTCCTCGGTAAGCTGCGCAATACGGTCACGCAGCCGTTGACGCAGATTACTCATGACATCAGGCATTTTCCCGCGCACGAAGCGAACGATTTCGTCCATGGTTTTGCACCGCGTAATCAGCATCTCGCGAATGCGCTCGCCTTCCGACGCCCGGTTCTGCGAGAGTTGGGCCAGCGTCTCGCCGAGGAGCGCGGTTGCCGCTTTTTGCGCAGGCTCGGGATCTTTTTCCGGCTCACCGAGCAATCCGGGCCAGCGCAAGACTTCCAGCGGGTTTGGCGCGGCCGCCGCGGGCAGTTTTTCCGCGATTTCGCTGGTGTGGGCCAGCAACTGATCCAGTACCTGCATATTGATGGCCAACGGGCTCGCTGTCCCGGGCAAGGCGGTCAGTCTGAGCCCGCATTCTATCTTGCCGCGCTTGAGCACTGCCGAGACCTGGGTCCTGAACGCCGGCTCCATGCTGCGAAACTCATCGGGCAGGCGAAATCCCAGGTCGAGATAACGATGATTGACCGAGCGCAATTCCCAGCTCAGGGTCCCGTATTCTGTGGTGCGCTCAAGCCGGGCATAGCCGGTCATGCTGCGTATCATTGCCTGATTTTCCTTGTATCAGGTTTTTCCCGATCTTACCTTTGTCTGGCCAGCCGTTTACAATGCCTGATCGTTTTTCAGTTTTCTCCCGATCGGAAACGGGAGCAGCAAACGACGCAAGTTTATCAGATGAAGAAATCGCCAGCTTGGCGAAGCACAATACAGGCGCCGGCTGCCTGGAGACAGGCAGGCGGCTGATCGGAAAATCCAGTTGGGAGCCCATGGAAACTGTTGAAATAAGCCTGATCGGAGACCGGGACGATAACCAGGACAGGGGAGCCATCGCGAAATCGGGTGGGGCTATCTTGCTGGTCGTTGTCGATGGCATGGGTGGACACGCGCAAGGGGAGCTGGCTGCGCAGACCGCGGTCGATACCATCGTCCGTGAGTTCGAGGAGCAATCTTTTCCCATGGAGAATGGCGGCGAGTTTCTGGATCGATGCATATCGAAGGCCCATGCTGCCGTCGTTAATCTTGGTGAAAGCATGCACGCAGAGGATCGGCCGCGCGCGACCTGTGCGCTCTGTCTGGTCCAGCAGGACAGTGCCTTGTGGGCGCATGTAGGCGACAGCCGTGTTTATCATCTGCGGGAAGGCCGGGTGCTGGCGCGCACGCGCGACCATAGCCATGTCGAAGTGCTGCTGCAGGACGGTCTGATAACGGAAGAAGAAATTCTGAGTCATCCCTTGCGTAATTATGTCGAGTGTTGCCTGGGCGGCGATTCTGCACTACCGGAGGTCGGCATGTCCGTTCCGGCCGTGCTGGAAAACGGCGACATAATCCTGGCTTGTTCGGATGGATTGTGGGGCGGGGCCAGCGATGAGGAGATCGCTGCGTTTTACCAGCCCGATGAGGGTAGCCTCGCAGCCTGCCTGGAAGCTTTGTCTTATGCCGCTATCGATGCCTGTGCTCCCTGGAGTGACAACACCACGGTGGCTGTCCTGCGAGTCGGACCAAACGGCGATTCGGGCTAGCCCGGCTTATTCATGAATGATCCGGGCTAGGAGCAAGACGATGCGACCGAGTGGTCGAGCCAACGATGAAATGCGTGAGCTCAGGTTTACCCGCAGCTTTACCTGCCACGCGGAAGGTTCGGTGCTGGCCGAATGTGGCGCTACGAAAGTTCTGTGCACGGTCAGCATCGATAACCGGATCCCGCCCTGGCTGCGTGGATCGGGTAAGGGTTGGTTGACCGCTGAGTATGGTTTGTTGCCCAGGGCAACCCATACCCGCAATGGCAGGGAAGCCGTCCGCGGGAAACAGAGCGGCCGGACCCTGGAGATTCAGCGGTTGATCGGGCGATCACTGCGCGCCGTCATGGATCTGGGCGCGATCGGCGAAAGGACGATCACGATCGACTGCGATGTGCTGCAGGCCGATGGCGGGACCCGCACCACGGCGATCAGTGGCGCGTACGTGGCGCTGGCAGATGCGGTTGACTGGCTGATGAGAAATGAAAATCTTGAACGCAACCCGCTGCATGGCCAGGTGGCTGCGACCTCGGTGGGCATTTATCGGGGCGAACCCATACTGGATCTGGACTATGAAGAAGATTCAGATGCCGAAACCGATATGAATATTGTGATGAACGAAGCCGGCGCGTTCATCGAAGTACAGGGCACCGCCGAAGGCCACGCTTTTCGGCGCGGCGAGCTGGATAGTTTGCTTGACCTCGCGACAGGCGGCATCAAGAACGTGCTGTCGCTGCAGGCGAAGTCTTTGCGTCAGACGGGGTAGGCCGTGGCAAAAATGGTGCTGGCGACCGGTAACCGGGGCAAACTCGCCGAGATCCTGGAAATCGTCAGGCCAATGGGTATAGAGGTCGTGCCCCAGTCTGAGTTTGCGGTACCGGAGATCGAGGAATCCGGGCTCAGTTTTGTCGAAAACGCTATCCTCAAGGCCAGGAACGCAGCCAGGTACTGTGGTTTGCCGGCCCTGGCCGACGACTCGGGTCTGGAGGTCGACGCGTTGAACGGTGCGCCGGGCATCTATTCGGCGAGGTATGCCGGGGATGAGCGAGACGACCAGGCCAACAACCGCCTGTTATTGTCGAGGCTGGCCGGAATCCCCGATGAAAATCGTACAGCCAGGTTTCAATGCGTTGTCGTCTTGCTGCGCCACCCGGATGACCCGGTGCCGTTAATTTGCCATGCCGACTGGGAGGGCAGGATAGTTGACCAGCCCAGGGGCGAAAACGGTTTCGGTTACGATCCGCTCTTTGCAGTGGCCGGTATGCGATGCACGTCGGCGGAGCTGAGCGCGGAGGAAAAAAACCGCATCAGCCACCGGGGGCAGGCATTGGCGATGCTGGCCAGGCAGCTTCCCGCATGGATGGCACGCTAGTGGAAACACTACCGCCGTTATCGCTGTATGTGCATTTGCCCTGGTGTATCAGCAAATGCCCATATTGTGACTTCAATTCCCACGCATTAAAGGGCGGCCTGCCCGAGCAGGCTTACCTGGCATCGCTGACCAGGGATCTGCAACATAGCGTGTGTGAACTCGGCGGCCGGCCGCTGCAAAGTATATTTTTTGGCGGAGGCACACCCAGCTTGTTTTCCGCCAGCGGGCTTGCGAAGTTCCTGGACCAGGTGAACCGCTTGCTGCCTTTGGAGCCGGATATCGAGATTACGCTGGAGGCGAATCCCGGGACCATAGAGCGTGGCGCGTTTGCAGACTACCGGGCAGCCGGAATCAACCGTGTGTCGCTGGGGGCGCAGAGTTTTGACGACGAAAAACTGCAAGCCCTGGGCCGGATCCATCGTGCGGCCGAGACGATCAGTTCTGTGCGCGAACTGGAAAAGGCAGGGCTGGAGAATTTCAACCTGGACCTGATGTACGGTCTGCCGGGCCAGTCGACGGGTCAGGCCGTGGATGACCTGGCACAGGCGATCGGCCTGGCGCCTGCCCACATTTCTCACTACCAGCTGACGCTGGAGCCAAACACCCTGTTCGCCGCCAAACCACCCGAACTCCCCGGCCACGACCTGTGCTGGGAAATGCAGCAACAGTGCCAGGACAAGCTGGCCGAAGCAGCTTTTGAGCACTATGAGGTTTCTGCCTTCGCGCAGGATGGCCGGCGCTGCCTCCACAATCTCAATTACTGGACCTTCGCCGATTACCTGGGCCTTGGGGCGGGTGCCCATGGCAAGCTCAGCGGTGGCAGCGGGGTGAGACGGGACTGGCGCTTGCGTCACCCGGCAGACTATATGGCCGCCGCCGATCCGATCGAGGGAACTCGAATTCTGACTGCGGAGGAAAAGCTGTTTGAGTTCATGCTCAACGCCTTGCGCCTTGAGCATGGATTTTCGCTGGACTTGCTCTGGGAGAGGACCGGGCTTGCGCGCGCATTTTGCGCACCGGCGTTGGACGACGCGGTCGACCAGGGTCTGCTGCTGATCAGCGGATCTCACTGCCGCCCCAGTGAGGCCGGTTTGAATTTTCGCGATAACCTGGTCGCTATTTTCCTGCCCGATGGCCGGGAAAATGGCCGGCAGCCCGGGACCGGAAACGGTGAAAGCCACGGTTTTTTATAGGATTTCTTGCGCCTGGCTTGGCCAAAAAAGGGGCAGGTTTCATGCTGCACCGCGTAACTTATGCACACTTGTGGAGATTTGTCCCGGCAATGCCCGTTTGTCGTGAATCAGAGAACACGGATTTGCGAGACAAAATTGTAAGCTATTGAATATAAAGGATAAAAAATAAATGGTTAAGAATTCGCCAATTTGATTGGAAAGGCTTTTTTTGGCCCTTAAATCGCCTGCAGCAACAATTCATCCACAAAGTTATGCACAGATTTTGTGGATAAGGCAGAATTCTTTTTAGAACTGCCGAGTAAAGTGAAAAAGTTAAAGATTTCTCTCTGCCGTTATGTCTAAGGCTCTGAATTTCAGAGGAAAAGGTCTATCGGGTCACCGGGCTCCGGGAAACCGGTGCTGAGAGCCTTGCCAAGGCGGTCGGCGCTAAGTACACTGCACAGCCCGTTTTTTCCGGCGCCAGGCTAGAGCCTGGGGCGTTTGACAGAGGTTTCGCCATGAAGGCCGATATCCATCCTGAATACAATGAAATGAACGTAACCTGCAGTTGCGGCAATACCTTTTCGACCCGTTCGACAATGCCGGGTGAACTGCACATAGAGGTGTGTTCGAAATGTCACCCGTTTTACACCGGCAAACAGAAGATCATCGATAGCGGTGGTCGTGTCGATAAATTCCGTCGTAAGTACGGAATGGGCTAAGCCCTCGATCGAGCATTTGCAAGACGGGCGCCACGGCGCCCGTTTTTTTCGCTGGCCGCGCGCCCCGTTTTCATGTTTCCGCAGCCGGGCCCATGCTGGTCAGGCAAGGCCGCACTGCCCTATAATAAATAGTTGGCTGCTGTTATCGAAACATCGTACGTGCAAGCAGTTCGCCCGCTGCGCTCGCCGGTCCGCGCTGGCGCGCGGCCGCTGTTGCACGGTTTTTCTTGGTGGCATTTTCAATGCGGTATTTTTTCGCCGGTTCGGGTTGTGACGGCATTCAGGGGGGCGCCGGCAGCCCCACAACTAGACAGGAGTCCATATGAGTGACAGAGGTTATAGGCTTACCGGCCCCGGCATAGACAAGGACGGTCTGGAGTTGGAGGCCAAGGCGGGAACCATAGGTCCTGATGTTGTCAGTATTGCTTCTTTGTACAAGCAAGCAGGCGTTTTTACTTTTGACCCGGGATTTGTCGCGACCGCCTCCTGCGAGAGCAAGATTACCTTTATCGATGGCGAAAAAGGCATTTTACTGTATCGCGGTTACCCGGTGGACCAGCTTGCCGCCAAATGCAGTTTCCTGGAGGTTTCCTATCTGCTGCTTTACGGTGACCTGCCCAATCAGCAACAACTCGACGACTTCGTTTATTCCATAAGCCGTCACACGATGGTGCACGAGAGCCTGCTGCGGTTTATCGATGGCTTCCACTATGACGCACATCCGATGGCAATGGTGTCCGGTGTCGTGGGTTCGATGGCGGCTTTTTACCACGACAGCATGGATATCGATAATCCCCGGCACCGGAATATTTTCGCCCACCGGATCATTGCCAAGATTCCGACCATCGCCGCGGCCGCTTACAAGCACTCGCGAGGGCAGCCATTCATCTACCCACGCAATGATCTGAATTATTGCAGCAACCTGGTCAATATGTTTTTTGCGGTTCCTTGCGAGACACACCAGGTTGACCCGGTCATGACAGAAGCGCTCGATCTGCTGTTCATACTGCATGCGGATCACGAGCAAAACTGCAGCACCGCAACGGTGCGCCTGGCGGGCAGTTCCGGTACCAACCCGTATGCGGCGATTGCCGCGGGGATTTCGGCGCTTTGGGGACCGGCTCATGGCGGTGCCAACGAGTCGGTTCTGAATATGCTCGAGGAAATCGGCAGCGTCGAAAATATCCCCAAATACATCGCCAAGGCCAAGGACCGTGACGACCCCTTCCGGATGATGGGATTCGGTCACCGGGTCTATAAAAACTTCGATCCAAGAGCGACCCTGATCAGGGAAATGGCGCATAAAGTGCTTGGCAACATGGATGGTGTCGATACGCCGTTTTTCGATCTGGCGCTGAAACTCGAAGAGGTGGCGTTGCAAGACGAGTACTTTGTCGAGAAGAAACTTTATCCGAACGTAGACTTCTACTCGGGCATTATCTACCGGGCGCTCGGCATTCCCAGGTCGATGTTTACCGTGATGTTTGCGATCGCCCGCACGGTCGGCTGGGTGGCTCATTGGCAGGAGATGATCGCCGATCCTGGCGCGAAGATCGGCCGGCCAAGGCAGCTTTATGTCGGCGCTGACAAACGCGACGTGACGCCACTGGGCAAGCGCACCTGATGCTTCCCGGGCCGGTCGGAATCGGTTCTTCAGGCCTGGCAGGTTTCGATCAGGTTCTGCAGTTCGATTATTCCCGCCCGGCGCATGGATTTTCCGTCCACCGGTGATTTTGGCGCCTGGCGCAACAGGATAGCCGGAAATACTGTCATCTCGATCTGCACCTCGTCTTGTTCAAAACCGTAAACCGGGTATCCCTCGGTGCGGTCGGCAAAGCGGATATGACGCTCGCCGATGGCATAGGGAACATTCAGCGCCATCAACTGCATGGCAACCAACTCGGCCGGGTCGGCAAACAGGTGCAGGGTAATATCGGAGTGCGGAGTCGCCGTTCCATTGAGCACGGCGCCGGCAAGCTTAGGCTGGAACTGATCGAAATTCCGCATCGTGCCAAGCGCAAGCTCGCGCAAGTGCCGCAGATGATGTACATGAGTCTGGCCGGCAAAGAGTCGCAGGTGTTCGCTCAGCGCGCTCTCTATTTCCTGGTTTCCCGGCAATGCCGCGCGTTCGGTTACGCCGAGGCGTTCAGCGGCTTTGCGTTTGGCCAGCAGGAAATCATCGATACCGTGCTCCGCCATGATGCGTGCCGACTCCCGGGCCAGTACCAGGCGAAGATTATCGTTGCGAGTTTGGCGCCGGGCCATGGGGGCTACTCCGGGGTTTGCGGATGCGCTGATTGTTAATCGTGAATGGCAGCCAGCGCAAGTTCAAGCCTGCGACGCCATTTAGAACAGATCCTCCTCGTCGGGTTTTTCCTCGTCCTCGTCATAGTTCGGTTCGATGTTGCCGGGCTCGCAAGCGGGGATTTTTTCGCGTGGCAGGATTTCAAATATCGCAGATCGATCATCGGTGCCGGTAAGACAGCCGGTTTCCGGAGAAATACGTACGGTAATCAGGCCGTCCGGCACGGGCAGCCTGCTGTCCGGCATCCCCTGCAACGCGACCCGCATAAAGTCTATCCACATCGGCAAGGCCGTCCGGCTGCCTTCCTCGCCGGTTCCCAGCGGTCGTGGATTATCGAAGCCGACCCAGGTGGTGGCGACCAGCCGGGAGTTATAACCGCTGAACCAGACGTCGACCCCATCGTTGGTCGTGCCGGTCTTACCGGACAAATCCCGCCGTCCAAGGGCCAGGGCGCGACGACCGGTTCCGCGCCTGATGACGTCCCTCATCATGTCGGCAATCAGGTAGGCATTGCGGGCCTCTACAACCCGGACAGCCGCCAGCGACGGGTCCAGGTAAAGCAAAGGATCCTGTGGCAGCTCATCCAGGTCGATCTCCGTTTCCTCGAGATCCGGGTCATCGGCCTGCGGTGACGATGGATCAGACAGTTCAGCAGCCCGCTCGAGGTCCGCCCGTTGCCGATTCCAGCTTTGCTCGCACTCGAAACACGCCAGTGGTGGCTCCGCCTGGTAAATCGTTACGCCGCTCGCATCGTCTATACGCTGGATGAGATAGGGCTGGGTTGCAAAACCACCATTCGCAAAAACCGAGTACGCGCTCACCATCTGCAATGGGGTCAGCGTAGCGCTGCCCAGCGCCAGTGAGAGATCGCGCGACAATGCGCTTCTTGGGAAATCAAAGCGGGCCAGGTAGCGCACCGCGTAGGAAATGCCGATATCGGCCAGTATTCGGATCGAAACCAGGTTGCGTGATTTGACCAGCGCTTCGCGCATCCGCGTCGGCCCAAAAAATTTGCCACTGTAGTTTTTTGGCCTCCAGGTTTGCTCAAGCGTGTCGTCGTCAAAAACGACCGGCGCATCGTTGATGATCGTCGCCGGGGTGTAGTCTTTGTCCAGGGCCGCGGAATAAATAAAGGGTTTGAACGAAGAGCCAGGCTGCCGTTTCGCCTGTGCCGCCCGGTTGTATTTGCTGGCAAAAAAATCAAAGCCGCCTGACAGCGCGACGATCGCGCCGTCCTGTGGATCCATGGCGGTAATCGCACCCTGGACCTTCGGAATGCCTGTCAGCCGCCAACCCTCGACGACCCTGACCAGGCGAATCACATCGCCCGGCGCCATGATGTCGGCAGCCGTTTCCGGCGGGTCGCCACGCTGTTCGTCGTTTATATAAGGTCTGGCCCATGACATCGCCTGCCACGGCAAGCTAAGCACGCCATGATTTCTGACGAAGACTTCCGCCTGGCGTTCCTCTGTGGCCAGCACCAGGGCGACCGCCAGGTCGCCGAATTCGGGATAGGTCTCCAGCGCGGCAGCCCAGGCCAGTTGCTCGGCTTCCGGTTCCAGCGCCAACCTCGCATCGTCCTCGATTCGAGGCAACGGGACTATGGCGGGTCCGGGGTCTTCGAGTTGCCCGGCCTGGTCTTCGATGTTCGTATCGTCGAACAGAGTGAGCCGGTCCTCCGGTCCGCGAAAACCATGGCGTGCATCGTATTCCAGCAGCGCCTGGCGCAGGGCGATAACAGCCGCCTGTTGCAGCCGGCTGTCAATACTGGTCGTGACCCGATAGCCGGCCGTATATATATCGGGCAGATTGCGTGCGAGCAATTCGCTGCGCACCATCTCCGCGACATAAGGCGCTTCCACTTCGACGGCCGGGCCGTGGATGCGGGACTCGATCGGTATGGCCGCCGCCGCCTCGGCTTCGTCTTGCTCGATGTAACCGACTTCGAGCATGCGCCGCAGTACATAGGCGCGTCTTCTGCCGGCGCGCTCCGGGCTGCTGACCGGGTTATCGGATGAAGGCGCTTTTGGCAGTCCGGCTATGGTCGCGATTTCGGCCAGCCGCAGGTCCTTCAAAGCCTTGCCAAAATACACCTCGGAAGCGGCACCGACACCATATGCTCGTTGCCCAAGAAAAATTTTATTGAGATAGAGAGTGAGAATTTCCTGTTTGTTGAGTTCGCGTTCGATACGCAGCGCCAGGAATATCTCTTTCAGCTTCCTGATGTACGTTCTTTCACGGGTGAGAAAAAAGTTTCTCGCGAGTTGCATCGTGATCGTGCCGCCGCCCTGTCGTCTTTCGCCGGTCAATGCCAGCATCATCGTTGCACGCACCAGGCCCTGGTAGTCGACGCCGGGGTGCTCGAAAAAACGATCGTCTTCTGCTGCCAGGAACGCGTTGACCATGTCCTGTGGAATGTCTTGAAAGGCTACCGGGATGCGCCGCTGGGCGCCGAGCTGGGATATCAGCCGGCCATCCCGGCTGTAGACCCGCAGCGGCACCTGGAGACGCACATCGCGCAGAGAATTGACGTCCGGAAGACCGGGCGCCAGGTACAGGTAAGCGGAGACCCCGGCCATCAGGAAAACGAAGCTACCGACGAGCGCCGCACTGGTCCCCAGAAAAAGAATTCGTTGGTAAAGTTTCATGCTAGGTAACTGGCTTAAGTCCTTGCTTTATAAAGCGTGATTATGCATATTAAGGCCGCATAATGCAGGCAAACTCACCGAAAGGTGGGGACGCAAAGCCACCGGTCTAAAGGAATCAGCCTAAGACAGCGGGGTTGCCGGTCAGGAATCAGCGAGTTTTCTCCGACTTCTACCAGGCCGCCCGGCATTTTCTAAGGACTCATTCGTTCCAGGCCAGTAACTGGGCGTACTTTTTTGAACGACACCAGCCGATTGTTCGGTGGGCGGCCGACCCTGACCGAGGCGGGAGTATACCGCAGCAAGCATCAGGGGACCGGCCGGATGGGCGCGATACGGTCTTTGTCATAATGTGAGCAAAGTCACGTTAGAACGGCGACGGATGCACTAGGATACTGCCAGTTGCATAACTTAATGTGCTGGTCTATCTTCGACCTGCAAGTAACGGAGCTAAAAAGGAAAAGCTGTGTTTTTTGGCAGAAAAAACAAGCCACTACTGGGTCTGGATATCACGACATCCTCGGTAAAGCTGATCGAATTGTCCGGTTCCAGCGGCAACTACAAGGTAGATTCCTATGCCGCCGAGCCTACCCCCAATAACGCGGTCAGCGAAAAGGCGATAGTCGACGCCCAGGCGGTCGGCGAGGCCATTCGCCGGGCGGTCAAGCGCTCCGGAACCTCAAACAAGGAATGTGCGATCGCAATTTCAGGCGATGCGGCGGTCACCAAGTTGATCCAGATGCCGCGTTCGCTGAACGACTCGGAGATGGAGGGCCAGGTCGAACTGCAGGCCGATCAGTACATACCGTTCCCGATGGAAGAGGTTTCATTCGATTTCGAGATTCAGGGCGAATCGGCCAAGGACCCTGAAATGCTGGATATATTGCTGGTCGCTACGCGCAACGAAAACGTAGAGCAGCGCCAGGCAGCGGTCGAAGCCGCTGGACTCGTTGCCAGGGTTGTCGATGTCGAGGCATTCGCGCTGGAAAATTCATGTCAGCTATTGACCCATCAAATGGCGGACGGCGGCATGGATCATACGATCGCCGTTGTAGACTTTGGCGCCAGCAGCACGACCTTCAGTATTTTGCGGGACCTGCGGGTCATTTATACCCGTGACTTCGCCTTCGGCGGGCAGCAACTGACCGAGGAAATCATGAGAACCTACGGCCTGAGCCTGGAAGAAGCGGGACGGGCCAAGAAGGAAGGCGGCCTGCCATCCAATTTCCAGCCGGAAGTGCTCGATCCTTTTATGGACGAAATGTCTTTGCAGGTCAGCCGCTCCCTGCAGTTTTTCCTTGCTTCCGGCAGCGGCCGCGAGCAGCCTGAATCGATACTGGTTTGCGGCGGTTGCGCCAATATCCCGGGGGTGGCCGACGTGATCGCTTCGCGAGTGGGTATTCCTGCCGAAATCGGCGATCCGCTCGGTCAGATGAAATTATCTTCACGGGCGAAATCGCTGGGCGTGGTCAAGGATTCAACCGCGTTGCTTACGGCTTGCGGGCTGGCGTTGAGGAGCTTCGACTAAGATGCCAAGAATTAATCTACTGCCCTGGCGCGAAGATCAGCGTAAAGAACGCCAGCAGAATTTTCTGGTTGCGTCAGCCGGCGCCGTGCTGATCGGCATCGTCACAATCATGCTGGTCAGCTGGACCTTCGATCGCTTTATCCGCTACCAGAATGAGCGAAACGATATCCTGACCCGGGAAATTGCCCTGCTCGACGAGAAAATCGAAGAGATCAAGGGTCTGGAAAGACAAAAAGAGCGTCTGCTCGCCCGCATGGAAATTATCGAGCGCCTGCAAAAGAGCAGACCGGAAGTTGTGCACCTGTTTGATGAATTGGTCCACACATTGCCCGATGGCGTTTATCTGACTTCATTGAAGCAGAGCAACCGGCGCCTGGAAATCAAGGGCGTGGCCGAGTCAACGACCCGGGTTTCCGCTTATATGAGAAATATTGATGTTTCGGAGTGGCTGGAGAATCCCGGTCTGCAGGTTATTGAAACTGTTGAAGTCGGACCGCAGAAGAAAGCCGAATTCGGGCTGACGGCACGGCAGGTTTCGTCTGAAGATGAGGACGACGGACTGGAGGAGGCTGGTAGCTTATGAATATCATAGAACAGCTGCAAAGCCTCGATACCAACGATATCGGTCGTTGGCCGTTATTGTTCAGGGGCGTATTGATCGCGATTATTTTTGTCGCAGTCAGCATCGGCGGTTCCTATTATTTTGTATACCGAACCAAAGCGGAATTGCTCAAAGAGGCCGAGGCGAAGGAAATCGAGCACAAGGCGACCTTCGTGGCCAAGCAGCGCCGCGCGGCAAATCTCGATGCCTACAAAGCGCAGCTCAAGGAAATGGAAGTTTCTTTCGGCGCAATGCTGCGGCAGTTACCGAGCCGGACCGAAGTCCCCAGCCTGCTCGTCGATATTTCCCAGACAGGTCTGGCTGCCGGTCTCGAGGAGAGACTTTTTCAGCCCAGCAGCGAAATCAAGAAGGATTTCTATGCGGAACTGCCGATCAAGATCCGCCTGCAAGGCAGCTATCACGATCTCGCGCAGTTTGTCAGCGGTATTGCGGCCTTACCGCGAATCGTCACTTTGCACGACGTATTGATTCAGCCTGAAAAAAATACGGGCGGAAACAACCTGGTGCTCGATGTGACCGCCAAGACCTACCGCTACCTGGAAGAGGAGTCCTGATCACCATGAATACAGGTATGCGTACATGCTTCATGCTCGTGGTTATCGCCGCTTTCGGGTTGCTGGCTGGTTGCACCGGTGGTACAGCCGATCTGGACGCCTTTGTCAAAAAGACCCTGGCCGAGCCCGGTGGCCGAATCAAGCCGCTCCCGCAGATCAAGCCTTATGACACTTTTTTGTACGAGGCGGATGACAAGCGATCGCCGTTTGCGCCGGATACGCCCGTGGTGCTGGTCCGCAATGCGGCCGGTTCTGCGATCGGTCCGGATGTAAGCCGCAGCAGAGAATTTCTGGAGCAGTTTTCGCTGGATACCATGAATATGGTTGGCACGCTCGAATTGGGCGGAACGATGTATGGTCTTTTGCAAACCAGTAACGGCCTTGTTCACCGGGTGGTCGTTGGCGACTACATTGGCCAGAACGATGGGCAAATCAAGATCATTAACGATGTTGAAATCGAATTGCTTGAAATCATTTCAGATGGTCTCGGCGGCTATATCGAAAGGCCCGCTGCCGTGGCGCTGAGTGACTGAGAATACAGGGAGAGACAGAAATGAAGTTCATGAATCTGCCAGGACGTGATTTACACGGTGGCAATGGATTGGGACGCTACGTTGGCAAATGGATAGGTGCCGCGCTGGTCTGTTTGTTGGCTCTGCCTGCAGCGGCGCAAAGCACTATTCAGCTGGAAGATATCAAGGTTGTTACTTTGCCTGGCCAGCAAGTGCAGCTTGAGCTGCGACTGAGTGGCGCCGCGCCCGAGCCGCTAAGCTTTACGATCAACGACCCGGCGCGTATTGCACTGGATCTGCCGGGCACCAGCCTGAATATGGACCGGCGGCGCACCAATGTTGGGATCGGACCGCTCAATTCCGTGGTCACCGCCGAAGCCGGCGGTCGCACCCGGGTCGTCCTGAATATGGATGTACTCGTGCCATACGAGACACGCGTTTCCGGCAACAGTATTGTCATTCTTCTCGGCGTTGCAGGAAGCGCGGGCCAGGCCGCAAGTTTTGCCGGCAGTTCAAGACCAGGCAGCCAGTCGCGGAGTGCGGCCAGAATTGAAAGTATCGATTTTCGTCGTAGCCCGGATGGTGCGGGTCGCATTATGGTGACCCTGAGCGACCCCAGCACAGCTATAGATTTGCGTCAGCAAGGCAACCTGGTCCTGGTCGATTTTCAAGGCGCCAGCCTGCCTGACAGTCTGCTCCGTCGCATGGACGTGATGGATTTCGCAACGCCGGTTTCATCGGTGGATACGCTCAGAGTCGGCAACAACACGAGGCTGATTATTGCCGCCATGGGTGATTTCGAAGAAGTGGCCTACCAGTCTGACAACGTCTTTACCGTCGAGATCAGCAAGGCTCCCGAAAAAGACAAGGCTTTTACTCCCGAGATTGAAAAAGAATATGTCGGCGAGCGTATGTCGCTGAACTTCCAGGACATCGAAACCCGTGCGGTGCTGCAGTTGCTCGCCGATACAAGCGGCCTGAACATGGTGGTCAGCGACACCGTAGCAGGCAGCGTTACGCTGCGTTTGCAGAATGTTCCGTGGGACCAGGCGCTGGATATCGTATTGCGCACCAAGGGCCTGGATATGCGTCAACAGGGCAACGTGATCCTGATTGCGCCGGCGGACGAGATCGCCGCGCGCGAACGCCAGGAACTGGAAACCTACGCACAGCGCCAGGAGCTTGAACCGCTGCGTGCGGAATTCGTACAGGTCAACTATGCCAAGGCCAACGATCTTGCTGAACTGATGAGATCCAGCGCCGAGAATTCCCTGCTCTCGGAGCGTGGCAGCGTTGCGGTAGACGCGAGAACCAACACCTTGCTGGTGCAGGATACCGAGGAACGGTTAGCCGACATTCGAAGAATGGTGGCGATACTCGATATTCCGATTCGCCAGGTTTTGATCGAAGCGCGCATCGTCACCGTTAATGACGACTACAGCAAGGAACTGGGCGCACGCTTTGGCGTGACCTATGTAGACGATTTTGGCAGTGGCGGTCTGTTTACGACCACAGGCAGCGCATCGGGTTCCGGAACGATAGTCGATTCCGCGCTGGATAATATCCAGAACACCGGGCAACCCTTCCCGGTTGAAGCGCCGTCGATCACCGATCGCTTTAATGTCAATCTGCCGGTCATCAACCCGGCTGGCAAAGTGGCGCTGGCAATCCTGGACAACGATTTTATTGTCGATCTCGAGTTATCCGCGTTGCAGGCGGAAGGACGCGGCGAAATCATTTCCACGCCGCGCGTAGTAACCGCCAATCAGAAGCAAGCCAGCATCGAACAAGGTGTCGAGATTCCCTTCCAGGAATCATCGTCCAGTGGCGCGACAACGACCCAGTTCAAGAAAGCTGTATTGAGACTGCTGGTAACACCGCAGATCACCCCTGATGACCGGATTATCATGGATCTCCAGGTTAACCAGGACAGCGTGGGTGAAAGCGTGGCCAGCGCGACCGGCGGATTTGTCCCGAGTATCGATACTCGCGAGGTGATAACGCAGGTCCTGGTCAACGATGGCGAGACCGTTGTTCTTGGTGGTATATACGAGACCGAAAACCGCGAAGTGATCAACCAGGTGCCGATTCTTGGGGATATCCCGATCATCGGTCGCCTGTTCAAGTCAACGGTAAACGAATCCAACAAATCGGAGTTGCTGATATTTATCACGCCGAAGATTCTTCGAGACGGTAGCAGCGCCTACTGATTTCCGGAATCACAGATCGACAATAAAAGCCTTCCGCATCGCGGGAGGCTTTTTTTGTGGCCTGGCGGGCCAAAGTCCGACAAACTGGTAAGCTGGGGCAGTTTTCCATGCCAGGGAGAGTCTGCCAGAAGTGGACCAGGACGCACAGGCGGCGAAAATGCAGATTCAGGTAGCAAGCTTTTTCCACCAGGCGACATCGACAATCAGCCATGTGGCGGCTGACCCCGATTCGCGACAGGCCGCCATTATCGATTCAGTGCTCGATTTCGATTGCAGGTCCGGTCGTACCGGTACCGAATCGGCTGATCGTCTCATCGCCTGGCTGGACGAAAACGAGTACCAGGCGGAGTGGATCCTCGAGACTCATGCGCATGCCGATCACCTGAGCGCCGCTATGTACCTGCGCGGCAAGCTCGGTGCAAAAATAGGAATTGGTGAGGGAATCACGACGGTACAGAAAACCTTTGCGAAAGTTTTCAACCTTGCTGACCATTTCCGGCCGGACGGGAGCCAGTTTGACCATTTGTTCCGTGACAACGAGGAGATCCGGATCGGAAGCGTCCCTGGCCGGGTCATGCACACACCCGGACATACCAACGACAGCGTGACTTATGTGTTCGGCGATGCCGCTTTTGTTGGCGACACGATGTTCATGCCGGACTTCGGCACTGCGCGCTGCGATTTCCCCGGGGGCGATGCCCGCCTCCTCTACCGGTCCATCCAGAGGATTTATGAATTGCCAGACGAAACGCGCCTGTATCTTTGCCATGATTATCCACCGGCCGGCCGTGAACAGAGTTGCATGACCACGATCGGAGAGCAGAAAAAACACAATATTCATGTCAACGAGTCCAGCAGCGTCGACCAGTTTGTAAAGATGCGCAACACCAGGGACGCCCGGCTCAATATGCCGGCGCTGATTCTTCCATCGATCCAGGTCAATATCCGCGCGGGCGCATTGCCGGAACCTGAAGACGACGGTACCCGTTATCTCAAACTTCCGCTGGACCGGTTTTAGCCGGGCTCAGCCCGCTGCCGGCGATGACTCACAGGATTGCCAATCTGGCCACCTCGAGACCCCGGACGATCTATCTGTTTGTCGCCCTTTTGACGCTGGGGCTGGGCCTGCAGATTCCATCGATCAGGATCGATACAGACCCCGAGAACATGCTCCCGGAGGGGCAGCCCGATCGCGCATTTCACAACCAAACCAAGAAAGAGTTCGGTCTTGCCGACGCGATCGTGGTTGGCGCGGTCAACGATGACGATCCGGAGGGCATTTACAACGTCCGTTCGCTGGCGGCGATCCATCGCGTCAGTCAGGAGATCCTCAAGATCGATGGGGTAGTGCGCCATGACCTGATGTCACTGTCGGTGGTCGATAATGTCAGCCAGGATGGTGCGGGCGCGATCAGTTTCGAATGGCTGATGCACGAGGCACCGCAGACCGGGAAGCAGGCGCTGGCGATACGTGCGGCGGTGGAACGTTTGCCCTTGCTGATGAATACACTGGTGTCCGGCGATGGCAAGGCGGCTGCGATTTATGTGCCGATTGTCAGCAAGGACCAAAGCTACCGGATCTCCCGCGAGATCGATCAGATTATCGAGCGGTCGCTCGCCGGGAGCGGCGCAACCGACAGTTACCACATTACCGGTCTGCCGGTGGCCGAGGACACCTTCGGCTACGAAATGTTCGTCCAGATGGGAATATCGGCGCCGCTGGCGGGGCTGGCTATTTTCCTCCTGATGTGGTTTTTCTTCCGCAACGCCGCGCTGGTGGTAGCGCCGATGATCGTTGCGATGGCGACCGTCATCTGCGCCATGGGCCTGATGATCGGGATGGGCTATACCGTCCACATCATGAGTTCGATGATCCCGATTTTCCTGATGCCTATCGCGGTGGTGGATTCAGTTCACATCCTGTCGGAGTTCGCTGACACTTTTCAGGAGGGTGACGATGTCGGGGTGACGATCCGGCAAGTCGTCAGCCACTTGTTCCGGCCCATGTTGTTTACCTCGGTTACCTCGACCATAGGGTTCCTGTCGCTGGCGATAACGCCGATTCCACCCGTGCAGGTTTTTGGCATTTTCGTGGGCTTTGGCATCATGCTCGCGTTTCTGCTGACCATCGTTTTTGTCCCTGCCTACGTCGTGTGCATGAGCCCGGCCCAGCTAAGAGCGTTGCAAAAATCATCCCGGGCGGAGGATAAGCCCGGTATGTTATCGCGCCTGTTGCCAACGCTTGGCCGGTTTTCGACGGCCAATGCCATGAAGCTGATGGTTACCTTTGCAGTTGTTTTCGGGCTAAGCATCCTCGGGGTAAGCCGAATCCAGATCAACGACAACCCGGTAAACTGGTTCAAGTCGGATCACCGCATCCGGGTTGCAGATGAAGCGCTTAACCGCCATTTTGCCGGCACCTACGATGCGTTCCTGGTGCTGCGGCAGCACGGGCAGGATGCTTACCGACGGTTTTCAGGGCAAGCAGAGAAAATTCTCGCTCGCGCACGGCTCGATGGGGTGGATCTGGATGCCATCGGGTGGGATGCGGCGGCCAGGACTGGTTTGGACGATCCTGGTGAGCAGCTGGATGCCATGATCACGGGGCTGGACGATGCATTGTTCGATGCCGGCGACGCCGAAATTCCTTATCTTGAAGACTTGCTTGCGTCTGCCGAGGCCGCGCAAAGCCAGGCGAAGTATTTCCAGCAACCCGAGGCCGTGCGGCTGCTCGAAACCCTGCAGCGGGTGCTTGCCGACAGTGCTCATGTAGGCAAGACCAACGCGCTGCCGGATTTGCTCAAGACCGTCAACCGCGAATTGCACAGCGGCATGGCGGCGGATTTTGCGATCCCGGCCACTACGGCCGGGATCGCCCAGACTCTGCTGGTCTATCAGTCCTCCCATCGCCCGCACGACCTTTGGCACATGGTCACGCCGGATTACCGCTCCGCGGTTATCTGGCTGCAATTGCGCAGCGGCGATAACCAGGACATGAGCGAGGTGATGGCGCAGCTCGATGCATACCTGGCAGACCACCCGTTGCCAGCGGAGCTGAGCAGGAGATGGGCCGGCAAGACCTATATCAATGTCGTCTGGCAGGACGCGATGGTGGCGGGCATGGCCAAAAGCCTGCTGGGCGCTTTCGTCGTGGTGCTGATCATGATGATCGTACTGTTTCGATCGTTTTTCTACGGCGTGCTCGCCATGTTGCCGCTGACTATCACGATCACGCTGATTTATGGCCTGATCGGCTGGATCGGCAAGGACTATGACATGCCGATCGCCGTGCTTTCGGCGCTGACCCTTGGCTTGTCGGTGGATTTCGCGATTCACTTCCTCGAGCGCGCACGGGCAATTCACCGCGAAACCGGTTCGTTTGCATCGACGATGAAGCGAATGTTCGAAGAGCCGGCACGGGCGATCACGCGCAACACCGTTGTCGTCGCCATCGGCTTTACGCCGCTGCTGCTCGCGCCGTTGCTGCCGTATGTAACGGTCGGCGCATTCCTGGCGGGAATCATGGCCGTGTCGGCGATCGTCACCCTGGTTTTGCTGCCGGCGATGTTAAGCATCCTGCGCGGCCGCTTGTTGCCCGAGTCACACTGTTCCGTTGGTGCAAAGCAATCGCACTCAGGAGGTTGAATATGCAAGCTGGACTCGCTGCAAGCCTGGCGCTGGCGCTGCTGGGAGTACCCGTATTTTCCCTTGCGGCGGATCTCACCGATGCGGCTGAAATTATCCGGCGAGCCAATCTTGCCGCCTATTATGCCGGCGACGATGGGCGCAGCGACGCACGTATGCGAATCAGGGATGGGCAGGGCCGTGAACAACTGCGGCAATTTACGATTCTCAGGCGTGACCGCGAAGACGGCGGCGATCAGGATTTCATGGTGTTCTTCAGCCGCCCTGCCGATGTGCGCGGCATGGTTTTCCAGGTGGCAAAGCACATCGACGGCGATGACGATCGCTGGCTGTACCTGCCGGGCCTGGACCTGGTGAAACGTATATCGGCCGGCGACAAGCGGACCAGTTTTGTCGGCGCGCATTTTTTTTACGAAGACGTTTCCGGACGTAATCCGAATGACGATCACCACGTGCTGACAGGCAGCGACGCTCAGTCCTACGTGCTGGAGAACACGCCAAAAAATCCGGCCACGGTAGAATTCAAAAGCTACACCGTGTGGGTGGACAAGCAGACCTTTCTGCCAATGAAAATCGAATATATCAACGAGATCGGCGAAATTTACCGGCGTATGGAAGTTCTCGAAGTCAAATCGATCCAGGGGCATCCAACGGTCATTCGTTCGAAAATGGACGATTTGCAAGGCGGTGGCCATACGCTGCTGGAATTTCGTTATAGCCACTTTGACCTGGGACTGCCCCAGGAGGTTTTCAGCGAACGCTCGCTGCGTAATCCGCCACGCCAATGGCTGAAACGGCCATCCGGATAGCCACAGCCATTGCATGGAGTTGGCCCGCATATTTCACCAAGGCGGTAGCCGCCGGAATTAAGGTAAGGAACGTACAGGTATTATGAGGCATCGGTCCGTTGATGGATGATTACAGTCTGTGCGCCGGCGGCCACCTATCGCGGCCCTGGCTGGTTCTCGGACGCCTGAGCTTGGTCTTCACTCAACCCATAGCCACCGCTATGGGTTTCGCTCCAGACCCGCCCTCAGCCGCCCGAGCCCTCACCCAGAATCCGCGATCCTTGGTGAAGTATGCGGGCTAGCGGCTTGAAATTGCGCCTGATCGTACTGCTGTTGTTTTTCTCGCCCGCGCTGCTCGCCGAGGACCAGGGCGTCGTCGAAGACGATTGGGATGACGACTGGGGCGAGGAAACAGTGGAGGACATGCCATTCCATGGCTTTGTCGAGGCGGGTTTCGGGAGCCGTTTGCAGAGCGATTCTGCCGTTGGACGGCGTACGACTCTGGCCGAAACCAGGTTTCGCGGCGAGACGGAGCTTGTCCGTGAGCGGTGGTCGCTGGCGCTAAAAGCCGATATTTATGCTGACGATGTAGAAGCTGCGCTGGATGCCAATGTTCGTGAGCTGGCGTTGGTGTTTGCGCCAGCCGCCAACGTGGATATCAAGATTGGCCGGCAGGTGCTGACCTGGGGTACCGGCGACTTCCTGTTCCTGAATGACCTGTTTCCAAAGGATTTCGTTTCCTTTTTTACCGGTCGTGATGATGAGTACCTGAAAGCGCCGTCAAACACCGTGCGTGCCAGCGTGTTCGGCAAGGCTATCAATATAGACCTGGCCTGGACACCGGTCTTCGCCGACGATAGATTCCTGAACGGCAAGCGATTCTCATTTTTCTCGGCTTTCGCAGGCGGCATCGTTGCCCCCGATCCACCGCTGGTTGCGCAAAAGCCCGGGCGCAGCCTGGGCAATGGCGAGCTCGCCGCGCGTTTGTACAAGACGGCCAACTCTGTCGAATATGCGGCCTATGTCTATTTCGGTTTCTGGAAACAGCCGCTGGGCGTCACTGCGCAGCAGACGCTGTTTTTCCCCAGGCTCAGCGTCTATGGTGCGAGCCTGCGCCGGCCGGCATGGGGGGGTATCGCCAACTTCGAATTTGCCTTTTACGATAGCCGGGACGATCGCTCGGGTGACGATCCGCTGTTGCCCAACTCACAACTGCGCTTGTTGCTCGGTTATGAAAGGGAGCTGGTTGCCCGCCTGAGCCTTGGCTTGCAGCTATATGGCGAGTGGACATCGCACCATGGACGCTTGTTGCAAAACTCGCTCACCCCGCAGTTTGAGGCAGAGCAACTGCGTACTTTGCTGACCACGCGCCTGAACTACCACGATGCGCGTGACCGGTGGCAGCATTCGCTGTTTGTGTTCGTCTCCCCGAGTGACAGTGATTACCACCTGCGGCCCCAGGTCCGTTACCGGATGAACGATGCCTGGAGTTTCATCGGCGGCGCCAACCTGTTTGGCGGCAGCAAGCCATACACGTTTTTTGGGCAACTCGAGGACAACAGCAATATTTTTGCGCGTGCTCGCTACAGTTTTTGAATGAGAAATAGTGACGGCCAGGCCAATCGCTGGTGAAAATTGCCCGTTGTTCGATCGTGTCCGGGTGGCGGGATACGGCTTTGGCCGGTTAAGCTGTGGCAATGAGTCCAGGCGACGAAAAAAGCAGTCGCGCGAGCATATTCCTGGTTGGCCCGATGGGCGCCGGAAAAACCGCGGTCGGGCGGCGGCTCGGCAAGGCACTGGGTGTGCCGTTTTACGATACCGATCTCGAGATACAGAAACAGACCGGCGTCGATATTGGATTCATATTCGAAAAAGAAGGAGAAAGCGGTTTTCGCCAGCGCGAGGCGGAGGCGATCGACCGGCTGACGCAACTGCCATCCATCGTATTGGCCACCGGCGGTGGTGCGGTGCTCGATCCGCAGAACAGGAGCAGGCTGTCGCAAAGGGGACGAGTGGTTTATCTGCGCGTGAGTGTCACGCAACAGCTCAGGCGTACCAGGCTGGTTGCCAACAGGCCCTTGCTGGATGACGACAGCCCCGAAAAAGCGCTGGCGAAACTCGCCGGGCAAAGAGAGCCGATGTACGAGAATATAGCCGATCTGACAATCAATACGAATGGCCGGAAAGTACCGGCGGTTGCCGCTGAAATCGTAAACTGGGTCAAGGGCGACAGGTGATGCGGCAGTGAAAACAGTGACGGTCAATGTGGCCAGCGGTTCCTACCCCGTCCATATTGGGCGCCGCCTGCTCAGTGACTCAGCTCTGCTCGCGGGCATGGTACCGGGGAAGCAGGTTTTCCTGGTTAGCAACGAAACCGTCGGCCCTCTGCACGCGGCTGCCGTGGAGAAAGCGCTGGGGGCGTTTGAGATCTCTAAATATGAGCTCCCCGATGGTGAGCGATTCAAGAACCTGGAATATTTTTCGCTGCTGCTGGATCGACTGGTTGATTCGGGTATGCATCGGGACGCCACGATCGTATCGCTGGGCGGTGGCGTCGTTTCGGATATCGCGGGTTTTGCCGCTGCCTGTTACCAGCGAGGCATCGCCCATATTATTTGTCCGACCACCTTGCTTGCCCAGGCAGATGCAGCGATCGGTGGCAAGACTGCGATCAACCACGCCGGTGGAAAAAACCTGGTCGGTGCTTTTCACCAGCCGATCGGCGTGGTTGCCGATGTCGCGACGCTGGATACGCTCGATGACCGGCAGATGAGAGCCGGGATGGCCGAGATTGTGAAATCAGCGCTGATCGCGGACGAAGCTTTTTTTGGCTGGCTCGAAAGTCACGCCGGCGACGTGCTGCTGCGCGATCGGCAAGCGTTGACCCACGCGATAGAAACGACCTGCCAGATCAAGGCTCGAATCGTGGCGGCGGACGAAAAAGAATCCGGATCACGCGCCTTATTGAATCTCGGTCATAGTTTTGCCCACGCGATCGAGGCCGAGTCGGATTATCGGTATTTGCATGGCGAGGCGGTGGCGGTGGGCTTGCTGCTGGCGGCCGAGGTAGCCGTGCGTATGGGCCTGGCAGACGCGGAACTGGTCCAGCGAATCCGTAGTCTCAACGAGCAGTGCGGGCTGCCGACCTGTGTCGAAGGGCTGGATCCGGGCAAGCTGGCAGAAAAAATGACCATGGACAAAAAGGTTTTATCCGGAAAGCTGACGCTGGTTTTGCCCGAAGAACCGGGCAGCGTCGTGCTTTGCGACAGTTTTGATCCCGCCTTGCCCGAATCTGTGATGCGCGAGTATTGTCGCTGATGCCGAGCCTGGCTTCCGGGTCTGTGCTCGCGCCATGGGCAGCCCATGATGACGAAAGCCGCGGCCGTTTGTACCCGGAACCGCCGGCTCATCCGCGCTCGGAATTTCAACGTGACCGCGACCGCATAATTCACTGTGGCGCTTTCAGGCGCCTGATGTACAAGACCCAGGTGTTCGTCAATCACGAAGGCGATATGTACCGCACGCGCCTGACGCATTCACTAGAGGTGTCCCAGATCGGCCGCTCCGTCGCCGTTGCCCTGGGGCTCAATGAGCATCTGACCGAGGCGATATGTCTGGCGCACGACCTCGGACACACGCCCTTTGGCCACGCCGGACAGGAAGCGCTGAACGATTGTATGCAGGAGCATGGCGGGTTCGAGCACAACCTGCAGTCGCTGCGCGTCGTGGACAAGCTGGAGGAAAAATACGCCGAGTTTCCCGGGCTGAACCTGTGTTTTGAAACCCGGGAAGGAATACTCAAACACTGCTCCAGGCGCAACGCCCGGGAGCTCGGCGAGCTGGGAGAGCGGTTTCTCAACAGGCAACAGCCCGGCCTGGAGGCGCAACTGGCCAATCTCGCGGACGAAATTGCCTATAACAACCACGATGTCGATGACGGGTTGAGGGCCGGGATGATCAGTATCGAGCAACTATGCGAACTCGAAATATTCAACACCTGTTACCAGGAAGTGGTGGCAAAGTATCCTGAGCTGATCGAGCGAACGGTCATTCACGAAACCGTTCGCTGCATGATCAACCATGTGGTCTGCGACCTGATCGAAAACACCCGCAGGGAACTCGATCGTGTGTCGCCGGCGTCTATAGACGATGTTCGCCGGCACGGAAAATCGATGCTGGATATGAGCGCAGGGGTCGGCAAGGCGCATCGCGAATTGAAGCGCTTTTTGCGCCAGACGTTGTACAGTCATGAACGGGTGAGGCGAATGACCGATAAAGCGGATCGCATCATGCGCAGCCTGTTTTCATGCTACATGTCGCGACCGGATTTGCTGTCTGATCGGTTTGGGCCCGTTAGCGAAGGCGCTGCGGAGGAGACACGCGCGCGAGCGGTCGCGGACTATATCGCCGGGATGACGGACCGGTTTGCGCTCGGTGAATACCAGCGGCTGATTGAGCCGGGAGATGAACGATGAGAAAGACCTGTGGAATTGTTCTCGCTGCGCTGATGATTACTGCGTGCCAGGAACAGCGATCGCCTGAGCTCCAGGCGGCGCCGGCCGATTCCCGGGAGACGCAGATTCTCGACCTGGCCATGGAGCGCGCATTGATCGAGAAGAAAATTCCCGATCACGGCCTGCTTGCGGATCCGCGGAAGGTGATACTGTCCGACCGGAATCTGCCGGCCGAATGGAAGCCGAGGCTCGCCGGGGTCGAAATCGTGGTACTGAGCCAGGCGCAAATCGAGACCCGGGCGGACCGGGATGGCGACTTCCTGTTTATTTATGTTTCTGAACTGAGTTTTCCGGACAGCGACACCGCCAGTATCCGCGTGCACAGCATGTGGGCGAAGGCGAAGGATTCGAATGTCGTGTATCTCAGCGGCGGTGGATTTGTCGTGCTTTACGAGAAGGACGGAGATACCTGGAAGGAGGCCAGCAGCGCGAGCTGGATTTCATGAAACCCGGTAAGCGGGTGAGGTGATACAATGCGCCGGATTTTTAGCAGCAGGAACAGACCTTTTCATGAGTGACGGAATTCCCCCCGAACAGCGGCTGATATTTGCGATGGATGTTCCCGACGCCGAACGGGCACGCTCGCTGGCAATCGAATTGGGCGACTCGGTGAAGTTTTACAAGCTCGGTCTTGAGCTGATGATGGCGGGCGGTTATTTCGAGTTGCTGGACTGGCTGGTGGCGCGGGACAAACAGGTTTTCGTCGATCTCAAGTTTTTTGACGTCCCGGCAACGGTGGCCGCAGCCGTCCGGCGCCTGAACAACCGCGGTATTACTTTTACGACGGTACATGGGAACCAGTCGATCATGGAGGCCGCGGCCGAGGCCAAGGGAGATGTCAAAATCCTTGGCGTCACGGTGTTGACCAGCCTCGATCGTGGTGATCTGGATGACCTGGGATTTAGCTGCGATGTTGAGGACCTGGTGCTATCGAGGGCGCGCAGAGCGCTCGAGGCCGGCTGCGATGGCGTGGTTTCATCAGGCCTTGAAGCGCCACGGCTCAGAGAATTCATCGACCAGCGGCTGTTGGTTGTCGTTCCAGGCATTCGTCCGCTTGACAATCGCCCGGCGGATGACCAGAAACGGGTGGTCAGTGTAGAACAGGCTTTTGCCAATGGCGCGGACTATATCGTTATTGGTCGCCCCATACGCGACGCGGACAACCCGCGAGCCGCTGCCGAGAGCATCCAGGAAAGCATCGCCAAGAGTTTTGTGGCGGCCTGACAGGGTTTCGTGCGATGAGCCAATTGAAAAATGACTTGTTACTGAGAGCCTTGCTCCGCAAGCCGGTGGAGCGGACCCCGGTCTGGTTTATGCGCCAGGCAGGTCGTTATTTGCCGGAGTACCGGGAGATCAGAAAGGCGGCCGGGGGATTCATGGACTTGTGCCGGAACCCCGAGCTCGCCTGCAAGGTCACCGTGCAGCCGCTGCGACGATTTCCATTGGATGCGGCAATATTGTTTTCCGATATATTGACGGTGCCGGATGCAATGGGTCTGGGTTTGTATTTTGAGGCTGGCGAAGGCCCCAGGTTCGAACGGCCTGTGCGCACGGCGGCCGATATCAAGAAACTCGTCGTACCGGACCCGGAACAAGATCTCGGCTACGTGATGCAGGCCATCCGGGTTATTCGCGAAGAGCTCGACGGCCAGGTTCCGTTGATCGGCTTTGCCGGCAGCCCGTGGACGGTCGCAACCTACGCGGTCGAAGGTGGTAGCAGCAAGAATTTTCCCCGCATCAAGGGCATGCTTTACGAGCAACCGGCCATGCTGCACAAGTTGATGGAAAAACTGACCAGCGCCACGATCGATTATCTGAACGCACAAATCGATGCCGGCGTTCAGGCCGTCATGGTCTTTGATACCTGGGGAGGGACATTGAGCCCGGCCGCATACAAGGAGTTTTCGCTGCGCTATATGCAACGGATATGCGAAAGCCTGGTGCGCGAAAAAGACGGCCAGACCATACCGGTAATCCTGTTTACCAAAGGTGCGGGCAGCCGCCTGGCTGACATGGTGGATACCGGCTGTGACGCCCTGGGCGTCGACTGGACCACCGATCTTGCCGATGCCCGTAAACTGACCGGCGACCGGGTCGCCCTGCAAGGCAACCTGGACCCCTCGATTCTTTATGCGGGCCCTGCAGTGATCCGCAAGGAAGTTGAAAAAGTATTGGCCAGCTATGGTCATGGGACGGGCCATGTTTTCAATCTCGGTCATGGGATTCACCCGGAAGTGGACCCGGCCAATGTGGCGGCAATGGTCAGCGCCGTCCATGATCTCAGTCCGACGTGGCACCAGGAGGCCGCTGCCCGGTAAACGGGCCGTGGAGACGGCGAATGCAGCTCGCCCAGGTAGAACAGGAAAAAATACGCAGACTCAACGCGATGAAACGCCTGGCGACGGGAATGTTGTTGTTGATGGCAGTTGTGTTTGTGATGGCGCATAAAGCCCAGGAAAGTTACTCCTGGCTTTCCTATGTCAGCGCATTCGCCGAGGCGGCGATGATCGGCGCGCTGGCGGACTGGTTCGCGGTAACCGCGTTGTTTCGACACCCGATGGGCATTCCTATTCCCCATACCGCAATTATTGCCCGGCGAAAAGACGAGATCGGAGAAAGTCTGGCCGCTTTTGTGCGCGATAATTTTCTTGTCGAAGACGCCTTGCAGCCCAGGATCAGGGGTATCGACTTTGCCAAGAGACTCGGCGGCTGGATGAGCCAGGCGGACAACGCGCGACGGGTCGCCGGCGATGCCGGCGCCTTTGCGCGCTGGTTCCTGGATGTATTCGATAGCACGGCACTAAGACACTTCCTCAGGGAAAACCTCCAGTTGACGATGCGCCAGATCCAGATTACGCCGCTGGTGGGGCGATCGCTGGACTTGCTGACCGCCGGCGATCACCACCAGGAATTAGTGAGCGCGCTGACTGCGGTTGCGCGACGGCAACTGGAGCAGAACAAGGACCGGATACGCGCAAGAATCAAGAAACGCAGTCCATGGTGGCTGCCCAAATTCGTCGATCAGGAGATCTACGACAAGCTGGTCACCGAGTTCGAGGAGTTGCTCGAACGGGTAGGTGAGGATGCTGAAAATGAAGCCAGGCAGAATTTCAACCGTGAGGTGAGCAAGTTTCTGGACGCACTGAAAAATGACCCCGAAGTAATCGCGAGGGGCGAACGCCTGAAGGACGAATTGCTCAACCACCCGGAGATCCAGCAGTACTTTTTCGATATCTGGAATGAAATCAGCGTTTATCTTTCGCGCGAGTCGGCGGATCCGGATTCCCGTATACGAAGAAAAATTGAAGCGGGCATCATGCAGTTTGGCGAGGCGTTATTGCATAGCCCGGAAATGCAGGAGCAGGTCAACGACTGGATCAGCGATGTGGTTTTGTATGTCGTAGGCCATTATCGGCACGAGATATCGGCCGTGATCAGCGACACAGTCAAGCGCTGGGATGCCGAGGCGACCTCACAACGGATCGAGATCCAGGTTGGCCGGGATTTGCAGTTTATCCGCATCAACGGAACATTGGTCGGCGGCATGGTCGGCCTGCTGATTCACACGGTGATCCAGGTTATCGGCTAAGACCCCGCCGACTCAGCGGTCACATCCCAGCCAGGAAAAACAATAACGGCAGGATGGCAGCTCAATGCCCTGGCCAAGTGACTGCTGCAGTGGCTGGTTAGGTAGCACATTTGCGCTGTTATGGATGATGTGTATACCCGTCATCTTCGCAAGGAGTAGTCGCATTATACGCATCCAATTCGATTACGTTTCGATCCGGATCCCGAATGAATATGGCTGACATATTTCCGAAGCTAAACGATCCCGTAATTTGGATGTCATGCTCAGATACAAATTCCTTCGCTTGGGAGAGGGAACCAACTGTCAATGCAACATGCGTAATTCCAGTATGTTTTTCGTCGACATCCATCAGGATGTTAATGTCCCCAGGAACATCGGCTGGGCCGAGAAGGTTGAGCACTACGCCACTTGGGTGCTTCATTATGACTGGGTGCCCGGATTCAAACCCTACGTCATCGACAAGCTCAAACCCTAAAACAGAGTAAAAATCTATGGATCGGGTTTTGTCGCCAATTCTGATGCCAATGTGATTGACGTTCGTGATATCCAGCATGGGCATTACCTCATTCTCGAAGCGCTTCCTCCGCGGGTACTCGCAGCGACACTACGCCAAGCTTGACTGAAACGAAATTTGGAGACCAGATGGCGCCTGCAGGTAATAAATGCGCTCGCCATGTGCGTCCGTCGGCCCCTGAGGATCAAGGCCATTTGTTTTCGCGTGTGCCGCAAAAGCATCTGCATCGTCAACCACTATTTGGAGCATGATTCCAGCGGGCATGCCGGGGCCTTCAGGCCAAATCTCGATCCAGCTATCTGCGGCCGGGAAGATCGCACCCGTAAACGCGTCTGAATCGGTGTCACATTCTCCGAGGTCTTTTCGAGGCATACCCAATCCATCGAGAAACTTGGCGAGTGGCTCTGCCTCGGCGGTGACAGAACAAAAACGGATTGCGAGAACTTTCATAGTTTGATGCCCCTGCGTGACTGCTAACTCCTCAGATTACCGGCGCGGTTGGTGCTTATGCTTTTTGCAAAACGATATTGTAAGCATAAACCCCCGGTCTATTTTCTATTCTTGAAGCAATCATAAGTTTTCTTTCTTCATTGCTCTTTCGTCTTAACAAAAGATCTGAATCGTTAAATTCATGTCCAGGAAAATACATTTGCGTTATGAGTTCAATGTACCCTCTCTTGCTGATTTTAAAATGTATATGTGGTGGTCTTGTCCATGTAACAGATGCCGGATAAGCTCCGGGTCTGACGGTCTTGAAACGAAACTTTCCTTCTTTTCCACTTGGCACGATTGCCCACCCTTGAAAGTTAGGGTCCAACGGAGCATCGTTTGAGTCATGCGGATGCCTGTACTTTCCAGCTGCATTCGCTTGCCACAAGTCAACCGTGACATCCTCAACTGGATTGCCATCCGTATCCAGAACCTGCCCCTGGATAATGATAGACGTCCCTTTAGCCACTCCCTGTTTGCCCTCTACCCGAGTCAGATCAAAGTCCTTATCTTTCTGAGCTAATACGGGATAGAAAGGGCCTTCAGTTTCTGGTGGAGTGGGGTTCAACGCTGGCAAATAGCCCGCATATGCAGAACTCGCAAACAGACCTGCCGCTCCACCGATTACTCCATGCCTAAGAAAATTTCGCCTGTTCATTTTTGCTCCTTTGACAGTTAATTAGAGTGCCTTATCCTTCCAATTCCACCACTTCGCCAGCTCCGGATCACCGTCGTTCGAAGTCACCGAGTGTGCCGCACACCTGAATGACTATAGAACACATCGATCGATCCTCTGGTCGCGGAGTTCGCAAAGGTCGGCAAACAACTGCTCTGGATCCTGGCCGCGCAGATCAGCTGGAACACAAAACCCCAAATCCTTGAGATCCTGCGCCAAGCTCGGGCCAATGCTCGGAAGAGACTGAAGCTGAGTTGTGTTTCTCGGTTTCCCCATCAGCAAACCTCGATCAATGCCACTTTAACGTTTTAGATAACTCGCGCCCAGTATCTGACGCGGTTGCTGCGTATGCAAGAGGCGTGACAGATAGTCAGGAGCAAGTGCAGCGATTGGTTATGCGCCGCTGAGTAATCGTGTTTCATAGTCTTCAATGTACTTTTCGATCAGCCAGGCCGTTCCGGTTACTACCAATTCTCCGGAAGTCTTATTAACGATGAAGGGGGCATTGCCAGCAATCGCGTATTTCTCATCTTCAATACGAATGTAATCGGCGGATTCATAGAAGAAAATCCATCCCCATTCTTTTTCGAGCGTTTCTGATTCAAGAATCTCTAACACTAAATCGGGCTCGTACGGATTCTCCTTCGAGATTTCGGATCGGACCAGGGCCATGGCATCATCGATAGTGATCATTGTCAATCTGGGTTCGGCGTCCGTGTTGAACGTATTGTTAGAGGGCGCCACTCCCGCGCTCGCCGTCTTTTGGAGCGTCACTTCCAGCGCAATTCCATCACGATGTTGCAGCGGGCGTACTCCGCATGAGGTCCTTCCGACACTGTTTTAAACCCATGCTTGCGATAAAGAGCGATAGCAGGAGCAAGCACCGTATTTGAGTTGAGGAATATGTTTGAGGCTCCTTTGTCGCGCGCACGAC
>JAZFYI010000076.1:0-3052 GCA_036443455.1 Gammaproteobacteria bacterium | reverse complement strand
AGCCGCGAGTAGTTCGCCAATAGGGTCGGCGCGCCCAGGCCGGGCGCCAGAAACCGCGCGACATCGCCGGCGCCGATATCCCAGGCGATATGCCGGCGCATCGAAAACTCATCGAGCCCGAGGTTATTCAGCGAGCGCGGTATGCGATTGCTGGCATGATCGCAGACCACGATGATTTGCGCGGCTGTCCCGGCGTTGAGGATTTCACAGGGAAGCGGTTCGTCGGCGGCCAGCAGCGGTGGCCGGTTTTCCTCCGGATGGTCCTGGTTGCCACTGGACGAGTCATGACCGGGACTTTCCAGCGCGGACCCCTCCAGCTTAGACATGCGTGTGAATGGTTGAATTCATGCGGCCAATTTAGCCTGTGACCGGGTCGCCCGCAACTGTGCCAACCCAGGGCACGCGGAGCCTGCTATCAGCTACTGCCGGCCGCGGATTTTTCCTTGCTCTGCGATCGCCCAGGCATTGTGAATTCGCTGACCGGCGCGGGTCTTGCGATGTGGTAACCCTGCGCGTAATCGACGCCGATTTCCGCCAGTTTTTTCATCGTCGCTTCGGTTTCGACCCGCTCCGCGACCGTCCGGATCCCCATCACATCCGCCACTTCGCAAATCGCCCGCACCATGGCCTGGTCGACCGGGTCGGTAGCCACGTTGGTAATGAAATGACCATCGATTTTCAGATAGTCCACCGGCAGGGTTTTCAGATAAGTAAACGACGACAGACCGCTGCCAAAATCATCCAGTGAGAACCGGCAGCCCAGGTTCTTTAACCGCGTAATCAGGTGTACGACATTGGACAGGTTGTTGATCGCCGCAGTCTCCGTGATTTCGAAACAGATATCTCCGGGCGGTGTATCGCATGCGGCAAACTGATCCAGGACGTAATCGAGGAAACCGCTGTTGTTCAATGAGGTGCCGGAGAGGTTGATCGCCAGCGTGATCTGGTGACCATTGGTTTGCCCGCGCACCGCGGGGTGGACTTCGCTGAGCACATGGTTGATCACCCAACGGTCAAGATCGGGCATCAGGTTGAATCGTTCGGCCGCCGGGATAAAGACATCGGGCGTAATCAGCTGGCCCTCGTGGTCGCGCATCCGCAACAGCAGTTCGCAATGAACCTCCGCGTCGTTGCCTTCGACCGCGACGATGGGCTGGAAAAACAGCTCGAGACGGCCTTCTTCGCGCGCCGTCTTGATACGCGACACCCATTTCATTTCCTCGTGACGTTCGGAGCTGTCATGGCAGTTGTGATAACAACGCACCTGGTTGCGGCCACCGTCTTTTGCGGTGAAACAGGCGACATCGGCCGCACTGAGCAACTGGGCGACCGAGTCATCTGTCGACCCGACCAGGACCAGGCCGATGCTGGCGGAAATACTGACCGACTCGCCTTCCCATGCGAAGCTGGTATCGAATATTTCATCGCGCAGTTTTTCCGCGATCTCTTCGCCGTTGGCTAGGTCGCAATCCACCAGCACCATGGCGAATTCATCGCCATTGAAACGTGCCAGGAAATCGCCGGCACGCGCCTTGGCCTTGACGATTTTCGACACCTGTTTGATCAAGTGGTCGCCGGCGGCGTGGCCCATGCTGTCGTTGATGATCTTGAGCTGATCGATGTCCATGTACAAAAGCACGTGGCAACGCTTGCCGGTCTTGTCGTCACTTTCGAGCAGCCGGGTAAAACGCTGTTCGAACCGTCGCCTGTTCTCCATACCGGTCAGCGAATCGTGGCTGGCCTGGTAGGACAGCGCCCGTTTCAGGCGCCGTTCCTTGCTGACATCGTGAAACACGACCACCACGCCGATCACATTGCCATTGCGATCGCGTATGGGCGCGGCCGAATCCTGGATCGAATACTGATTGCCATCGCGGCTGACCAGCGCAGTGCCCTCCTCCAGCTCAACCACCTCGCCTTGTTCCAGGCAGCGGCGCACGGGGCTGGTCGCGGTCTCGCCATTGCGCTCATTGATCAGGTGAAAAACCGCCTCGACCGGCGCACCTTTAGCCTGTTCCAGCTCCCAGCCGGTCAGGCTCTCGGCCACCGGGTTCAGGTAGTCGACCTGGCCATCGGCATCGGTCGTAATGACCGCGTCGCCGATCGACTGCAAGGTCACCTGGGCGCGTTCCTTTTCCTTGAACACGGCCATCTCATTGCGTTTTCGCTCGGTGATGTCGGTAATTGTGCCCTCATAGGCCACGATCCTGCCATGCGCATCGCGCACCGCCCGGGCATTTTCGAGAACGACGATGGGTTCACCGTTCTTGCGGCGCAGCTCGTATTCGAAGTTGCGAACGATGCCTTCTTCGTCGAGCTTCTTGATCAATGCGTCGCGCTCCAGCGGGTTGACATACAACTCCACCGCCTTTGACAGGTTCTTGAGGTCTTCTTCCCGGTCATAACCCAGCATCGAAACCAGCGCGGGATTGGCCGACTGGATCTGGCCATCCGCCGACGAACGATAAACGCCATCGACCACGGATTCGAACAACCCCCTGAACCTCGCTTCACTGTCGCGCAACGCTTCTTCCGAAGACGCACGCTCGACCGCGATCGACGCGAGCCGCGACAAACGGGAAGCGGCCTCTACATCCTTGGCTTCGGGCGCACCGGATTTACGCCGGTAAAACACGAATGCGCCATGGGTCTCGCCATCCGATGTCTTGAACGGTACGGTCCAGCACGAACGCAGACGCAAGGTATTCGCCTCGTTGCGGAAACTGTCCATCAACGCGCTGTGTTCGATATCGGCGACCACCAGTTGCCTGCCCTGGTAAACGGCCTTGCCATAGAGCGCCTCACCGGGCCCGAGCAGCGCCTTGTCGACGGCGCTGATAAAATCGTCGGGCAAACTCGGCGCCGCCACATGCTTGACGCGCTTGTCCGGGCCGCCGAGCAAGACACTGGCCATGACGCCGGGGGTCACCCGCTCCATGGCCAGGCAAATGGTTGCCAGGACCAGTGACAACGGCGCTCCCGATGCCATTCTCTCCAGTACTTTCTTCTCGCCCTGGGCGATCAGCTGCGCACGCTTGCGCACCGAGATATC
>JAZFYI010000075.1:0-8619 GCA_036443455.1 Gammaproteobacteria bacterium | reverse complement strand
CCGGGCAGACCGTCCGCCGCGGATGAATATTGGCGGTGGGAAATCCCAGCCGGCGACCCAGTTTTTCGCCTTCGATCACCCGCCCCTTCATGCCGTAAGGCCGGCCCAGCCAGCGCTCCGCCTGCGCAAGGTCGCCCTGCTTCAGCGCCTGGCGAATGCCGCTGCTGCTGACCCTGGCGGCATCCAGCACAAAGCTGTCCGTTCTTGCGACCGTAAAACCCGCCCGTTCCCCTGCCTGCGCCAGGAAGCTGAAATCGCCGGCCCGGTCTTTGCCGAAACGAAAATCGTCGCCGATGACCAGGTGTCTCAGCTGCATGCCATTAACGAGTAGCCGTTGCACGAATTCGCTCGGGCTCATCGCCGACAATTCGCTGCCAAACCTGAGGCAAACCAGCTTGTCCACGCCCGCATCCTCGAGCAAGTGATATTTCTCGCCGAATCGCGTCAGCCTGGCCGGCGAGCGCTCCCCGGCGAAAAATTCCTGCGGCGTGGGTTCGAAAACCACGACCGCAACGGGCAGCTTTCTTCGCTCCCCTTCCTTTTTCAGCTCACTGATAAGCTGCTGATGCCCACGATGCACGCCGTCAAAATTACCGATGGTCGCGACACACGGCCCCGGCCCCGGCTTCGTGTCGGGCGGCAGACTGTGCAGACCGCGGAAAAACTCCATCAGGAACCGCCCAAAAGCGCAAGATTATACGGAAGGGCCGCCGCTTTTCCCACGCAAACCGCTGCGGAAATCAGCAGGCCTGACGCCCAGTAACGCCAGCGTAACAAAGTAAGCGGCAGCGCCGGCCAGCACGCAGCCAAGCAGCCAGGATGCGCGGGTGACCCCGGCCGCCGCCAACCAGGGATCCAGCGGCCCCGCGAGATAAGCGATACCGATCGCCATGACCGAACTGGCAAGGGCTACTTTGAGGATCAAGCCGCCCCAGCCCGGGCCGGGGCGATAGACGCCCTCGCGGCGCAGCCCCCGATACAGCAGGCTCGCGTTGACGAAGGCCGCCAGCGATGTGGCCAGGGCCAGACCGGCGTGCGGCGCTTCGAAGCCCGTTTTCGTCATCGTGATGACGAACGACAGGTTCAGAACCAGGTTGACCGCCAGGGCAATCAGCCCGATTCGTACCGGTGTCCTGGTGTCCTGGCGGGAGAAATATCCCGGCGCCAGCACCTTGACCAGCGTAAATCCGAGCAAGCCCAGCGCATAGGCCATCAGGCTGAAACCGGCCATATGCACATCCCGGGCATCAAACACGCCATATTGAAAAATGGTCGCCAGCATGGGCCTGGCCAGGACCAGCAGGCCGATCGCGGCCGGTACCGCGATCAGGCAAACCAGCCTGAGCGCCCAGTCCAGCATCGCCGAAAACTCGGCCTGGTTCTGGCCGGCATGATTTTTTGACAGGCCGGGCAGGATGACCGTGGCCAGCGCGATGCCGAAGACACCCAACGGAAATTCCATCAACCGGTCCGAGTAATAAAGCCAGCTGATGCTGCCGGTGATCAGGAAGGAAGCGATCAGGGTATCCAGCAGCAGGTTGATCTGCGCTACCGAGGAACCGAACAGCGCGGGCAGCATCAACCGGCCAATTTTGCGCACGCCTGCGTGGTCAGCCCCCCAGCGGAACCGCGGCCGGAAACCGATGCGCCAAAGAAACGGCACCTGGAACGCCAACTGGACGATGCCGGCGACAAAAACACCGGCGGCGAGCGCCACGCCCGGATTGGCGCTGCCGGGCGCAACCAGGATCGCAAAGCCGATCAGGACCAGGTTCAGCAGTACCGGGGTAAAAGCAGGCGAGCCGAATCGGCCATAGGTATTCAGGATCCCACCGGCCAGCGCGGTCAAAGATATGAACAACAAATAGGGAAAAGTCAGCCGCAGCATCGATGTCGCCAGCGAATATTTCTCAGGCTCGTCCATAAACCAGCCAGGGGCGAACAAGACAATCAGGACCGGCGCGGCCAGCACCCCGATAACCGTGATGACCAGCAGCAGGAACCCCAGGGTGCCGGCCGTGGCTTCGGCGAGTTCGCGGACCTCGTCGGGTTCGCGGGTGGTCTTGTACTCCGAAATTACGGGCACGAAAGCCTGGGAAAATGCGCCCTCACCAAACAGGCGACGCATGAAGTTGGGGATCTTGAACGCCACGAAGAAGGCATCCATGACCATACCGGCGCCAAAAAACCGGGAAAACACCATATCCCGAAGCAGACCAAAAATCCGCGAAAGCAAGGTCATGCCACCGACCACGGACGTGGATCGGAAAAGACTACGGCTCACTGGTCTGTTTTCCGGTGCATAAGCACAATACTAGCCGGAAAAAGGAGACAGAATCCCTTATCGCGCCTGTAGGAGGGCCTTCACAGGCCCGATATGAGGAGGCCAATCGCAACCGTAGGAGGGCCTTCAGGCCCGATAAAAAAGGGGACAGATTTATTTTTCAATCGGATTCCGGCTGGTTAGCGGTATCAAAGCCAGAAAAATAGATCTGTCCCCTTTTTCGGCATTGACAAAGCCGCTGAAAATACTGAGAATACCGGGCTTTTCGAGCCCTTGGCCCCAGGCGGTCCAGGGGCGGTTTTTAGACGGAGTTTTTGACAGTGGCCAATATCAAATCAGCCAAGAAACGCGCCAGGCAGAACATCACGCGCCGCGCCCACAACATGGCACAGCGCTCGAGCCTGCGCACGTCCATCAAGAAGGTCGTGGTCGCGATTGCCGCGGGCGACAAAGAAGTGGCCAGTGCGGCCTACAAGGCAGCCACTCCAACCATCGACAGCATGGCCGACAAGGGCATCATCCACAAGAACAAAGCTGCCCGGCACAAAAGCCGTCTGAACCAGCATATCAACGACATGAAATAAGCTTTTTCGAGCTCTTTCTGAACCGCAAACACGAAAGGCCGGTTGATCCGGCCTTTTTTGATGGGGCGGGAAAAAGGGGAAGATTTATTTTTGCCCGTGGCCTGGTTTGGCTATTCGGGCCTGAAGGCCCTCCTACGAAAAATCGGAGAGATTTGTAGGAGCGGCTTTAGCCGCGATTGGACTCTCCTATCGGGCGAAGGCCCTCCTACAATAATCGCCGGCGTTGGCGCAACCTCATATCGGGCCTGAAGGCCCTCCTACAGGCGCTCCCCTTCTTCCTCACCCAGCTTTTCCAGATGGTTTGCGGTTGCTCCCGCCAGCCCTTTGGTGCCCTCGTTGCTCAACGCGCTGATCCGGAAGACCGGTCCCTGCCAGCCCAGGCCATCGACGATTTCCTGGCAACGTTGCTCCGCTTCATCAGGCAACATCAAATCCTGCTTGTTGAGCACCAGCCAGCGCTCACGCTCGGCCAATTCCGGGCTGAATTTCTCCAGTTCGGCCGCGATTGCCCGGGCATCGTCGACCGGATCGCCGGTGCCTTCCATCGGCGCAATATCGACGATATGCCACAGCAACCGGGTCCTTTGCAGATGCTTGAGAAACTGGATGCCGAGACCGGCGCCATCGGCTGCCCCCTCTATGAGCCCCGGTATATCGGCAACCACAAAACTCTGTTGCGGACCGACATAGACGACGCCCAGGTTCGGGTACAGCGTCGTGAATGGATAATCGGCCACCTTGGGTCGCGCCGCCGAGACCGAGCGAATCAGCGTGGACTTCCCCGCATTCGGCAGACCCAGCAACCCAACATCCGCCAGCACCTTCATTTCCAGGTTCAAAAAGCGCGATTCGCCAGGGGTCCCCCGGGTAAATTGCCGTGGCGACCGGTTGGTGCTGCTTTTGAAGCGTGTATTTCCCAACCCGTGCACACCACCCTTTGCGACCAGCAAGCGCTGGCCGTTTGCGGTCAGATCGCCGATGACTTCTTCGGTATCACGATCTGCAACGATCGTACCGATCGGCACCGGTACTTCGAGATCCTTGCCGCTCTTGCCGGTGCAATTGCGGCCAGAGCCCTGCATCCCGCCGTCGGCTTTGTAGTTTCGCTGGACCCGAAAATCGGCCAGTGTGTTGATCCCCGATGCTGCGACCAGCCAGACCGAGCCACCATCACCCCCATCGCCACCGTCGGGACCACCCAGCGGGACGAACTTTTCGCGCCGGAAACTGACACAGCCGTGCCCTCCGTTTCCGGCAGTGACCCTGACACTGGCTTCGTCAACAAATTTCATAATGACCTGAATTCAGATGAGCTCCCAATTATAGGCAGCCTTATGGCGGAGGAAATAAAAAAGCCCCGGCAATGCGAGGCAATTCACAGCAGCAATCAGATATATTTTTTAGCGGCTGTAAGAGGTCCTTCAGGCCCGATGCGGAAGGCCAATCGCAATAAATAAATCCGGCCCCTTTTAACCTCAGTCGGTCTCGACCGAGACAAACTTGCGGTTATGCGGACCCTTGTTTGCAAACACGACCTTACCTTCGGCCTTGGCAAACAAGGTGTGATCGTTACCCAGCCCGACATTCGGCCCGGCATGAAAATGCGTGCCACGCTGGCGCACGATAATGTTGCCGGGGACCACGTGCTCGCCGCCATATTTCTTGACGCCAAGTCGTTTGGATTCGGAATCGCGGCCGTTACGCGTACTGCCGCCTGCTTTTTTATGTGCCATTTGCTGTTACTCCGCTTTCTTGGCCGTGGCCTTCTTTGCAGCCGCCTTCCTGGCGGGTGCTTTCTTGACGGCCGCCTTTTTGGCGGGCGCCTTCTCAGCCGCAGCTTTCTTCGCCGGGGCTTTCTTCGCCACCGCTTTCTTTACCGGGGCCTTTGCCGCTGCAGGTTTCTTGGCCGCAACTTTCTTCGCACCGCCCTTGGTGCTGACATCGGTGATCTCGACCTCGGTGTAGAACTGACGATGCCCCTTCGTCCGCAGGTAGTTCTTGCGGCGATGAAACTTGATGATCGTGACTTTCTTACCCTTGCCCTGGCTGAGCACCTTGGCCGTTACCAGTCCACCCTCGACCAATGGTTTGCCGACCGTGACGTCAGTTCCCTCGCCAACCAGCAAAACCTGGTCGAACTCTACCTTGGCGCCTTCCTCGGCATCGAGCTTCTCAACCCGAAGCCGGGCACCCGGCACTACACGGTATTGCTTACCGCCCGTTCTAATTACAGCGTACATCGGAAACTCCAGAATCCAGGGCCGTTCTCAATCGGCCTTTTTCGGCCACCTGAGCACAGGAACGGCCAAAGCCGGGACAGCCCGGCAAAGAGCGGGAATTTTAATGACTGGCAGGTGCCGGGTCAAATGATTTTCAAGGAATTTCTTGGGTTTTGGGCCGTTTTCAGGGTGCATCCTGGCCGGTATCCAGCTCAACACCTTGACACCTCGCCCAGCCGCCTCCTAGCATGCCCGCCACGCTGAAAAAAAGGCTTCCGATGCAGCTTGACGCAATCCACGAACTCCTGGCGGACGATATGGCGGCGACAGACCGCCTGATCCGGGAAAAGCTCAGTACCGATGTCGTCCTGATCGACCAGGTCGCAAATTACATCATCAACAGCGGTGGCAAGCGCTTGCGGCCGCTGGTTGTGGTCGCTGCCGGGCGTGCCTGCGGCTGCCCGCCGGAGCGCCAGGTCGCGGCGGCGGCCATTATCGAATTTATCCACACGGCCACCTTGCTGCACGACGATGTCGTCGATGAATCCGCCAAACGACGCGGCCGCGACACGGCCAACGAGGTCTGGGGCAACCAGGCCAGCGTGCTGGTCGGGGATTTCCTCTACTCGAGGTCGTTCCAGATGATGGTCGAAATCGGCGAACCCGAGGTCATGCGAATCCTGGCCGATGCAACCAACACGATTGCCGAAGGCGAGGTCCTGCAACTGATCAATTGCGGCAACCCGGAGACCACCGAACAGCAGTATCTCGATGTGATTTTTCGCAAGACGGCGAAACTGTTCGAAGCCGGCACCCGGATCGCGGCGATACTCGCCGGTCGCGATGAGACCGAACAACAGGCCATGGCGGAATACGGTAGACATCTGGGTACCGCGTTTCAGCTCGCTGACGACGTACTCGATTACAGCGCCAGTACAGAAGCACTGGGTAAAGAGGTCGGCGACGACCTGGCCGAAGGCAAACCCACGCTGCCCTTGATTTACGCGATGCAAAACGGCAGCGAGGAGCAAGCCGCATTGATCCGCCTCGCCATCACCCAGGGAGGGCTGGACAAGCTCGATGCGGTATTGGCAGCAATCGAATCGACGGGTGCGCTGGACTACACGTCGAAGCTGGCCGTGATAGCAGCCGAAACGGCCAAACAGGCGCTAGCCGCTATTCCCGAGAGTCCTTATCGAGACGCCCTAGCCGGGCTCGCCGATTTCTCGGTGGCGCGAGCTTTTTAGCGAAGCTCCGGAACTAATGCCGCAGCTCGCCAGCGGCGGATCGATGCGTCAGATCGCATCGCCCCGGTGCCGGTCCAGCATCTCAACAAAAGCCGGATCGTCGCGAACACCGTCGAAGGCCGGGTCAAGCTCAACGAAGCGCACGGAAATAGTCGTTGGCGGTGGAATCAACGAGTCCAGCATCCCGGTAGAGCGTCCAATTTCCCCCGCGATAGCCAGGCTTCGCGCCAGTTGATAACGAATTTGCATATCCGTGACCGCGTCTACGGGTTTGAGTTGCAGAGTTTTCTCTACCGCAGCCAAACAGCCTTCGGCATCACCCATGATCGCCAGCATTATCGCTTCCGGCGTGTAAATCCGGTAATCATCCGGCGAACCCAGTTTCATTTGCTCCAGCCGCGCAAGCGCCAGTTTGGCCTGTTCGCGTGAATCGCTCTCGCGGCCGGCAAAGTGCAGTATTTCGGCGGCCGACGCCTCGCGAAGAATCAACAAATGTCTCTGCTGCTCCCATTCGACTGGCCAGTTCGCCGTCAGTTCCAATGCTTCATCGAAACGCCTCGCCATGACAAGCACCGTAATGTAGGCGCCGCGTGTTTCAAATTCTATTGCGTGTTGAGCGCCGACTATCGCAGCAACGGCTTTTGCCGGATCGCCATCCTTTAGCAGATACAAATCGGCCAGAGCACTCTTTGCCCAAAATGAATCCGGATCGAGCCTGCGCGCCCGTTCCAGCGCCTCAAAAGCTTCATCATAGCGATTGAGATAACTGCGGGTCGTCCCCAATTCCATCCAGTTAAAATAGGCGCGCGGATCCAGGCTCAGCGACTGTTGCATGGATTCGATCGCTTTTTCGAACCGGCCCGATCGCCGCAATGCCCAGGCGCGCCACATGTACGCTTCGGCGTTGCCCGGCATCAGCTCGATCGCCTTGTCCAGGTAGGAAAGTGCCGCAGAATAATCCAGCAGACCCCAGTAATGATAAAAGCCCTCCGCCATCTGTATTTCGGGCAAGTCCGGATCAAGGGATATGGCCTTATCGATCACTTGGCGCGCCTTCGCCCGGTTCTCCAGGTCGCCGCCATAGCTCCAGTAATTGGTCAAGTGCACTTCTGCCAAACCCACATAAGCGAGCGCGAATTGTGGGTCCTTTGCGATTGCCTCTTCATAAAGCTGGATGGCGGTCTGGTAGCCGGTCAGCGAAATTCCGACGCTGGTCGAACCCAGGGTGAATCGCCGCGCCTGCAAATACAGCTCGTAGGCTTCCAGGTTGCTCGTCGGCGGCGCGCTGGAGAAGTTGGCGATCTCGCTGTCCGACAACGTGGATTGCGTTGCTTTTGCGATTGCTGTTGCGATCTCTGTCTGGATATCGAAAAGATTTTCGGTGGTCAGTTGACGGTCATAGTTCTCGGCCCACAGATGCTCGTCGCTGCCGGTATCGATCAACTGCACGGTGATTCGCACCCGGGCGCCGGAGCGCTGAACCGCACCTTCCAGGATCATGCTGACCCCCAGTTCATCGCCTATCTGACGCAGATTCTTGACGGTATCCCGGTACTCCATGACCGAGGTTCGTGAGATCACTTTGAAGCCGCGAATTTTAGTCAGCTGGGTCAGCAAGTCGTCATGCACACCATCAGTGAAATAGATGTCGTCCGGGTTGGCGCTGCGATGGGTGAAGGGCAGGACCGCAATGGAGCGCCTGGTGTCTTTGGGTTCAACGGCATCGTCAGCACTGCCCTGACTCTCACTGCTTCTTGGCTCTGCCCGAATCTCCCCCGCCTGTTCGACAACCGCCTCCTCATGGGAACTGAATCTCGACTCCCAGATGAAATAGGTCAGTGCCACCGCCATCGCAGCAAAAATCAGGTAATCAAGCCTCCGACCGGTCTGCGGCGTGATCGACTGGCTGCGATCCACGTCTTTTTCTTTCTTGAGACCCTCAGGCGTTAACTCGAATGCCCAGGCAAAAAACAAAGCGAGCGGGAAACCCAAAGCCAGCGCCAGCATAAACGCCTTCATCACCCAAGCCGGCGCGGCGATGTTTTCCAATACGATGTCGGCAAACTGTAACAACAGCCACGAAGTCACAACGTAGGCAATCCCCACGCGAAAGACGTTGCGACGTTTGAGTTCTTCGAATAACGACATCAATGCCTCTTTACATCGGTGCAGCCGCTAAGCCTACTCGTTTACCAAGTATCACGCTAGCCAAGGCTTTAAAAGTCTGCTCAGAAGCGATTGTTTTTAAAGGTATTTTGTAAAACCAGGTCCCAGTCGGATACTCG
>JAZFYI010000074.1:0-17287 GCA_036443455.1 Gammaproteobacteria bacterium | reverse complement strand
TGGTGACGTTGCCGTTCCAGGCGATGGACTACGTTTAGCAATTCCTTGCCCATCGTGGTCGGCGTAGCAGGTTGGCCGTGGGTACGCGACAGCATCGCCATGTCGAGGAATCGTTCGCCCATTTGATCCAGTTTTTTCTCCAGCTTCTCCATTGCCGGCAGCAGGATCGAGTCTCGGGTCTCGACCAGCATCAAAGCATATGCCAGGTTATTGATGTCCTCCGAAGTACAGGCGAAATGCACGAACTCACGAGCCGCGGGTGATTCGCCGGCCGCCTCCAGCTTTTGCCTGATGAAGTACTCGACCGCCTTGACGTCGTGGTTTGTCGTCGACTCCAGGTTCTTGATCTCCCTGGCGTCGTCCTCGCTGAAGTTTGCTTCCAGCTCTGCCAGCGCCGCCATGCCCCTATCCGACAATCCATCGAGTTCGGCTATGCCGGGGTGATCCGCCAGCGTCTTCAGCCAGCGTATTTCGATCAGCACACGGAAGCGGATGAGTCCATATTCGCTGAGCAGGGGACGCAGCTCAGCGCATTTTTCGGCATACCGTCCGTCGACTGGCGAAAGGGCGGTCAGAGGGCTGTAGTTCATGCCTGTCAAACCCAGAAATGATAGGATTGAGAATGATACATCATTGCCTGCCGTGAAGGAGTACAGCGGCTGCCAATCCAGATGTTCGCGTCGGTCAGGCGCCTCGCGAGAAAATATATGGAGCACAGGATGGCCGCTAAGGATTACCGAATTGAAAGTGACAGCATGGGTGAACTCAAAGTGCCGACAGAGGCATTATGGGGCGCACAGACTCAACGTGCCGTACAGAATTTTCCGATCAGTGGACTGACCATTCCGCGCCCGTTTATCCGGGCGCTCGGCCTGATCAAATGGGCCGCTGCCGGCGTCAACGATGAGCTGGGCGGGCTGGATGCCGAGCGAGCGCATGCCATCCAGACAGCCGCGCTGGCGGTTGCCGATGGTACACACGACACGCATTTTCCCATCGATGTATTTCAGACCGGTTCCGGCACCAGCTCAAACATGAACGCCAATGAAGTGGTATCGCGCCTGGCCGGCAGCGACTCGCTGACGGTACACGCGAACGACCACGTCAATATGAGCCAGAGCAGCAACGATGTGATCCCGACCGCGATCCATGTCAGCGCCGCGCTGGAAGTGCACGAAACCCTGCTGCCGGCGCTGGCCCATTTGTCCTCGGAATTACAGAAAAAGGCGGCGAAATGCGATGCGGTGGTCAAGACCGGGCGAACCCACTTGATGGATGCGATGCCGGTTAGCCTGGGTCAGGAAATTTCCGGCTGGCAAAGCCAGGTCGACCTGGCCGCGGAGCGCATCGCCGATAGCCTGGGCAGAATGTGCCGGCTTGCCCAGGGAGGTACCGCGGTCGGTACCGGCATAAATGCCGATCCGGAGTTTGGCGGCAAAGTCGCGGCCCTGCTGGCTGACAAAACGGGCGTTCCATTCGTCAGCGGCGACAATCACTTTGCCGGTCTTGCCAGCCAGGACACGGCGGTGGAAATGTCCGGCCAGCTGCGGGCGCTGGCGGTGGGCCTGATGAAAATATCCAATGATCTGCGGTTGATGAACAGTGGGCCGCTGGCGGGGCTCGGTGAGATTTCCCTGCCCGCGTTGCAGCCGGGTTCGAGCATCATGCCCGGCAAGGTCAACCCGGTAGTGCCCGAGGCCGTCTGCATGGTTGCCGCCCAGGTGATGGGTAACGACGCCGCCATCGCCATAGCCGGTCAGGCTGGAAACTTTGAACTCAATGTCATGCTGCCGGTGATCGCGCACAACCTGCTGCAGAGTATTGGGATCCTGGCCGGCGCCTCGCGGGTGCTCGCCGATTCGGCGATAGCGGGCTTTACGGTCAACGAAGAACGCATCGGCGCGGCACTGGCGCGAAACCCGATCCTGGTAACCGCGTTGAATCCCATCATCGGCTACGAAAAAGGCGCCGCGATCGCCAAGAAAGCTTATCGGGAAGGCAGATCGGTTCTCGATGTCGCAGACGAGGAAACAGACCTGTCGAGGGAAGAACTCGAGAAACTTCTCGACCCCAAAGCCCTGACCGAGGGTGGGATCAAGAGTTAGCCTGTCCAATAATCGGCATATCCATGTCTCAACTCTCAATTACTCGCCCGCCGGTGGCCAAGGTCCCGGCGAAATATGCAGGCCGTTAATGCGCGAGCGTATCCTGGCAGCCCTGAAAAATACCGCACCGGCATCCGACCCGGTCGCCGCGGCGCTGGCGGGCGACTTGCCGGAGCGCGTTCGCAAAGTGATAAAGCGTGGATCGCTGGTTCCCGCCGCCGTCCTGATACCGCTGGTCGGGGCATCGGATATCGAGGTCATACTCACCCAAAGAGCAGACCACCTGAAACACCACGCGGGGCAAATCAGTTTTCCCGGTGGCAGGCTGGAAAAGCAGGATGACGGTCCGCTTGCCGCGGCGTTAAGAGAAACCGAGGAAGAAATAGGCTTGGACCCGGCCTTTGTCGAAATCGCCGGCTATCTCACGCCCTATATCACGATCACCGGTTATGTGGTGACACCGGTGGTTGGTTTCCTGCGCAATGGGTACACGGTAACGGCGGACCGGGTGGAAGTTGACGAGGTTTTCAAGGTGCCGATGGCCCACTTGTTGAACCCGGAGAACTGGGTTCGGCGAAATCGCGAGTTCATGGGCGTGCCGGTGACTTACCATGAGATTCCCTGGCAGGACCGGAATATCTGGGGCGCTACGGCCGCGATGCTAATAGCATTCTCTAAATTATTAAGTAAAAACAATAGATTATGAATAACATGGATAAATTACTCGAAGTAATGGCCAGCCTCAGAGACCCGAAAACCGGGTGTCCTTGGGACCTGGAACAGGATTTTGCCAGCATCGCGCCCCATACCATCGAAGAAGCCTATGAGGTGGCGGATGCAATCGGCAAGGGCGATATGCGGGAGTTGCAGGAAGAACTCGGTGATTTGTTGTTCCAGGTGGTGTTTCAGGCGCGCCTGGCGGAGGAACAGGGCGAGTTCGATTTTTACGCGGTCGCGGGGTCCATCGCGGAAAAACTGACCCGCAGGCATCCGCATGTTTTTGCCGATGCCGAAACCCGAAACTCCGCCGAACAGACTCGGCAATGGGAAGCAGACAAAGCCGATGAGCGAAGGAACAAAGGACAGCGCTCGGTGCTGGACGGAATCCCGGTGGCAATGCCTGCGCTCAGCAAGGCGCAAAAGCTGGCCAAAAGAGCGGCAACGGCGGGATTCGACTGGCCGGACCGGCATGGGCCGCGGCAGAAAATCGACGAGGAATTGAGCGAACTGGATTCAGAGCTCGATAACGGCTCTGCAAGGAGGCGGGCGGAGGAGGTCGGCGATCTGTTGTTTTCCGTGGTGAACCTGGCGCGCCATCTCGATATAGACGCGGAAGCGGCGTTGCGCGAAGCGAACAGGCGGTTTGAAACACGCTTCGTGTGCATGGAACTGGGCCTGCGGGAATCCGGGCAGGAATTGTCCGGACTCAGCCTCCCCCAGCTTGAACTCGCCTGGCAAAAAGCCAAGGAAAGCACCCGCGGCGAGTAAGACCGGCATGCCAGCAGGCCTTTATTTTCAAGCTTTCAGACTGATTCAGTTCAGGTTCAGGATAGTGCCCTTATGCTGTTGACGAAGCTGCGGGAAACCGTGCCTTTGGAGCAGACGTAAAAGGAGCACAATCATGAAAAATCGCAACTTGCTATTAGGCCTGTGCGCGCTGGCCCTGGTGCTACCTGGGCTGGCCGCGGCCGATCACGAAGATGACCGACGCACAGAACGGGGCAGATACGTATATGGCCGGGTAATCAAGGTACAACCGGTTATTCGCTACGTGACCGTCAAAGTACCGGTCCGGGAATGCTGGGACGAACGCCGGTATCGGTCTCATTCCAGCTCCGCTTACCCGGGCACCGGTGGCTCGACCGTCGTCGGCGCGATCATCGGCGGGGTGATCGGTAACCAGTTTGGCAGCGGTGGCGGCCGCAGGGCGACGACTGTGCTGGGCGCATTGATTGGTGGTTCGCTGGCACAAAAAGCGGCGATCAAACGTGCGGAGAGTGAGGGCCGCGGAGCCCCGCAGGAATCGTATGTCGTGCAACGCTGCACGACTTCCTACGACTATCGCGAGGAGGAGCGTATCGATGGCTACGACGTCACCTATCGCTACAAAGGCGATACGTACCTGACCCGCATGCCCAACGATCCGGGCAAACGCATCCGTCTGCGGGTCCGTATCACACCGGTGGCTGATTACTGAGCTTGCCCCTTCGCCGATTCGGTCGGACAATGTCGCATATGACACTCAGGATACTCATCATATGTCTGGTATTGGCCGGCCCGGCGGAGGTGCTTTCCGCGCCGGCGGCGCATGATACGGTGGCGGCGCGCGACTACAAGGCGCACGGCAGGCCAATCCACCGGCTCGCCCAGAATGGTCGTTTCACGCTGGACCAGGCGGTGGACAAAGTCAGGGCGAGATATGGCGGAAAAATCATCAAGGCCAGCACCCGGCGACAAAAAGGCCGTCCTGTACACATCATAAAAATTCTTGGCGACAATGGCCGCGTCCACACCGTGAGGGTCGACGGCATCAGCGGACAAATACTCTAGACCATGCGCCTGTTAATCGTGGAAGACGATCCCGTACTCCAGGGCAGCCTTGCGGAACAGTTGAGAGAAGCCGGCCATGTAGTCGATACGGCTGGAGACGGCAAGGAGGGGCTGTATTTCGCGGAGGAATTCAAGCCGGATCTGGCAATTATCGATCTGGGCCTGCCAATCATGTCGGGGATGGATTTGATTCGCGCGATTCGCGAACAGGATCTCAGCTTCCCGATACTGATATTGACGGCCCGGGATCGCTGGCAGGAAAAAGTCGATGGCTTGTCCGCGGGCGCAGACGATTATCTGACCAAACCCTTTCAGCTCGAAGAACTGATCGCCAGGGTAAACGCGCTGGTCCGGCGTGCCGCGGGTTTTGCCAGCCCGGTGATTTCATGTGGCCCGGTCAGCATGGACACATCCGCACAAAGCGTGACGGTTTCCGGCGAAGAAGTGGTCCTGACAGCGTTCGAGTATCGATTGCTCGAATGCCTGATGCTCAGCGCTGGCCGGGTGATATCGAAGGCCGAGCTGACCGATCGTCTGTATGACCAGGACTTCGAAAGGGACAGCAACGTCATCGAGGTCCTGGTCGGTCGCTTGCGACGCAAGCTCGATCCGGAAACCAGCACCAATCCCATCGAAACCTTGCGCGGGCGGGGATACCGCTTCAACCTCGAGACCACCGGCTGATGCAATCGATGAGCCGGCGATTGCTGCTCTCCAGCACCTTGTTGCTGGTCGTTTTTCTCGGCGCCGCCGGCGTTATCCTGGATACCGCGTTTCGCGAAGCGGGCAAGCAGGCGCTCGAGGACCTGCTGCAGGTTCAGATCCTGACCATGCTGGGCGCCGTGGTTGAAGTCGCGGGTCCGACGCTGGTTATGCCGGACGATCTTGCCGAGGCCCGTTTCCTCAGCCCCGGTTCCGGGCTCTATGGGGAAATTGTCGAACCCGGTGGCGGGCGCGTCTGGCGTTCCCCGTCTTTACTGGGGAGCCTCGATTTCGGTGGCTGGCTGGATCCGGGTGAGTCGTATACACGGCGGCTGGCTGGTCCGGACGGCCAGCAACTGATGGCCTTGTCCATGGGTATCGAATGGGAATTCGATAACCGCGAATCGAGGCAATACCGGCTGACGGTCGCCCACGACATGGAGAGTTATTTCGCACAGGTCCAGGCCTTTCGCAAAAAGCTGCTGACCTGGTTTAGCGGGCTGACTGTTTTGCTATTGATCGCCCAGGCGCTGGTCCTCAGGCGGGGACTGCAACCATTGCGCCAGGTCGAACAGGAAATTGCGGCCATCGAGTCCGGCGAACGCAGCGAGCTCAGCATCGACTACCCACGGGAGTTGACCGGTGTAACGGGCAACCTGAATGCGCTGATTGAAAGCGAGCGCAGGCGCCTGAAAAGATATCGCGACACGCTGGACAACCTGGCGCACAGCCTGAAAACGCCGCTTGCGGCCAGCACCAGCCTGCTCGAGGAGTCCGAGTCGCCGGATAGAGAAAAACTGTCGAGACAACTGGCCAGAATGCGCGATATTGTCGATTTCCAGTTGAAAAGAGCCAGCGTTTCGGGAGTCAGCGGGCTGGGTCAGGAACCGGTCGACGTGCAAGCGGCGCTGCACCAGTTGCGTGAAGCGCTGGACAAGGTTTACCTGCACAAGGGCCTGGAAATCGAACTGGAAATCACAGCGGGCGCGAAATTCTTTGGCGCCAGGGACGATCTCCTCGAAATGATGGGCAACTTGATGGATAACGCCTGCAAGTGGGGCCATTCGAAAGTCAGGGTGCGGGCCGATGTTCTCAGCGGCAAAAAAAGACCGGGGCTGGAACTCGGCGTGGAAGACGATGGCCCCGGCATCCCGGTGGACGATAGGGAAGACGTCCTGGGCAAAGGAGTCAGGGGCGATGAGCGCATGCAGGGACAAGGCATCGGCCTGGCGGTCGTGCGCGAGATCACCGAACTGTATAGCGGCAGGCTGACGGTAACGGACAGCGATCTGGGCGGCGCCCGCATTTGCCTGCGGTTTGGCGATTTCAGGTAGGACGAGTCGCGAAAACCGGTGGGTTACAGCCACCGTCAATGACGAAACTGCGAGACGGCCTTAGCCGCCCTTTATTTTTTTCATCAATGGCTCGATCAGATCCATCGGCAACGGGAACACGATGGTCGAACTCTTGTCGCCGGCGATATCGGTCAGCGTCTGCATGTAGCGCAGCTGCATCGCATTGGGTTCTTTCGACAAGGTAGCGGCTGCCTCGACCAGCGCAACGGCTGCCTGTTTTTCGCCTTCGGCATGGATCACCTTTGCCCGCCGGGTTCGTTCGGCTTCCGCCTGCTTGGCGATGGCCCGAATCATGCTTTCATCGATATCCACATGCTTGATTTCGACATTGGCGACCTTGATCCCCCATGAATCGGTGTTTTCATCGAGTATGGCCTGAATATCGTGGTTGAGCTTGTCTCTCTCCGACAGCATCTCATCCAGTTCGTGCTGGCCAAGAACCGAGCGTAGCGTGGTCTGGGCAAGCTGGCTGGTCGCTTCAAAATAATTGGCGACCTGGATGATCGCTTTTTCAGGATCCACGACGCGGAAATAGATCACCGCATTAACCTTGACCGATACATTGTCTTTTGAAATGACGTCCTGTGTCGGCACATCCATGACGATAAGCCGCAGGTCGACCCGCACCATTTTCTGGATACCCGGGATAATGATGATCAGCCCCGGTCCTTTAACCTTGTAAAAGCGGCCAAGCAGGAACACGACGCCACGCTCGTATTCCTTGAGAATCTTGATCGCAGTAAACAACAGAAAAAGAATGGCCAAAACTACATAGAACATGGTGCCAAACATGGTTAGGTCTCCCGTGTGTTATTTACCGGTTCGACAGTCAGGTGCAGGCCGCTGATACCGGTTACCCTGATTGGCTGTCCATCCATAATCAATTGACTGGAGCCGGCCTGCCACAACTCGCCGTGGACAAAGACCGTGCCTTTCGTGTCGACATCGCCTCGTGCGACTCCGGTCATGCCGATCATTTGTTCATGGCCACTGACTATCGGTTGGTTTCGCGCCCGGATTGCGAAATAAACAATGCCGACAATCATGGCGCTGCTCAGTATAGCGACCGAAAAAATCAGATTGCGGGAAACCTCGTAACCGGGGATATCGGAATCCATGAGGATGACCGATCCGGATACCAGTGCGATCACTCCGCCAATACCGAGCACGCCAAAGCTCGGCGCAAACACTTCCGCGATAATAAGAATAACGCCGAGTACGATCAGGGCAAGCCCCGCATAATTGACCGGCAGAATCTGGAATGCATAAAGCGCCAGCAGGATCGAAATTGCGCCGACGACACCGGGTACAATTGCGCCCGGGTTGTAACCTTCGAAAATCAGCCCATAGATTCCGAGCATCAACAACATATAGGCAACCGTTGGGTTGGTAATCACCGATAACAGGCGGTTTCGCCAATCGGGTTCGATCACCTTGATATCGAGCCCGGCCGTCGTCACCGTTTGCTCGCTACCGTTAACCTCGACGCTCATGCCATCGATATCCTGCAGCAGTTGCGCCTGCGTTTTCGCAACCAGGTCGATAATCCCGAGTTCGAGCGCTTCCGATGCCGTTACATTGACGGCCTCGCGAACCGCTTTTTCCGCCCAGTCGACGTTTCTGCCTCGCAGTTCCGCGAGGCCGCGAATATAAGCGACGGCATCATTGATCGTCTTGCGCTGCATGGCGGTGGCGCCCGTATCCGGGGCTTTCGATTTTTTCCCGGTTTCTTCGTCGCCCGCCTCTTTGTCGTCTTTGTCCTCTTCGTCCTTCGTATCGGGTTTTCTGGCGCCATCGCCCCCGATCTGTACCGGTGTCGCCGAACCGATATTCGTCGCCGGCGCCATCGCCGCAATATGGCTGGCGTACATGATATAGGTACCGGCGCTCGCGGCCCGTGAACCGGAGGGCGCGACATATACGACCACCGGCACCGGCGATTGCAAAATGGCTTTGATAATATCCCGCATCGACGAATCCAGGCCGCCCGGCGTATTCATCTTGATAATCACCAGTTCGGCGTCCTGGCTCGCGGCCTCGGCGATGCCTTTGCCCAGATAGTCGCTGGTTGCCGGCCCGATGGCGCCGTCGATCGTCAGCAGGTAGGCGACCTTGTCTTCCTGGGCTGTCGCGGGCATGGCCAGCAGACACGCGAGTAACAGGAAATGGCGGGCGTATGCAAGCATCGGTGACCCCCTCGTCAGCACGATGATAACAGGAACACGCTGTACTGAAGGAAGAATTTGGCCCGGGCCGGCGCTCTTCCGGGCTATACTCTGCGCCGATATCCGCGATCTCCAGGCATTTTTCATGCACTTAAAGATAATTGCTACCGGCGGTACCATCGATAAAATTTATTTCGACGCCAATAGTGAATTTGAAATCGGCGAGCCGTTGATCGGCAAGGTATTGCAAGACGGCGGCGCCGCGTTTGAGTATGAAATCATTCCGCTGATGCGCAAGGACAGCCTCGATCTCACCGACGAAGACAGGAAGCTGATTCGTGACACGGTCATGGCCGATGATTCGCAGCACGTGCTGATCACCCACGGGACCGATACCATGAGCGAGACGGCCGCGGCGTTGGGAGATGTCGGAGAGCGGACCGTCATATTGACCGGGGCGCTAAGCCCGGCCCGTTTCCAGATTACAGACGCCGTGTTCAACGTCGGAATGGCCGTTGGGGCGGTGCAAAGCAAACCGGCGGGTGTTTATATTGCAATGAACGGCAGGATTTTCGATGCCGATAAAGTACACAAGAACCGGGAACGAAATTGCTTCGAAGAAATCTGAATTGGGGAAGCTCTGGCCTGTTCGTGAACTCGTATCTTGAACCCACGGACAGATCAGGGCTTCCTGGCAAGACAACAACACAGGATATTTAAATGAAAAAAACAAGTTACTGGCTGAGCGCAGCGCTGCTGATGTCCCCGGCGATTACGTGGTCGCAGGAGGAAGTGGAAATCAAGGTCCAGCAGTTGACCGAGCATGTTTATATGCTGGAAGGGCGGGGCGGCAATATCGGCCTCTCGATAGGCGACGATGGCGTTTTCATGATCGACGACCAATATGCGCCGCTTACCCCGGCGATATTCGAAGCGATCGGCAGATTGACGGACCAGCCAGTCAAATTCGTGCTCAACACCCACTGGCACGGGGATCACACCGGTGGCAACGAAAATCTCGGCAAAGCCGGCGCAATCATCGTTGCCCACGACAAGGTGCGGGAGAGAATGAGTACTGAACAATTCCGTAAACTGATCGGCGGCCGGACGCCACCTGCAGCCGATGCGGCATTGCCGATGGTCACCTTCAATGACCGGATCAGTTTTTTTATGAACGACGATGAAATCCAGGCATTCCATGTCGCCCCGGCTCATACAGACACGGATTCGATGATTTATTTTTCCTCGGCCGATGTGCTGCACATGGGCGATGTGTTTTTCAACAAGCGGTTCCCATTTATCGATGTCGATCTTGGCGGTTCCATCGATGGCACGATAGCCGCGGCCAACCTGGCCCTGGAGATGACGACCGGGCAAACAAAAATCATTCCCGGACACGGGCCGCTGGCGAGTCGCCAGGATCTGACAGATTACCGCGACATACTGCTAACCGTCAGAAATTCGGTGGCGGAGCTGATCGAACGCAACTGTACGCTGGAAGAAGTCCTGGCCGAGAAGCTTACGGAAAGCCTGGACGAAACCTGGAACTGGAACTTTATCAACGGGGATACGCTTGTGTCAGTGATCTACGCTGACCTTGCAAAGAACCGGCAGCCAGGCACCGAGGTCGATAGCGAATAAGTGGGCCGTATGAGACTTCAGGCCCGATTAGATTTCGACCACGGCCGTAGGAGGGCCTTCAGGCCCGATTAAGCCTGAATCGCGGCCAGTTTTTTTCGCGGTCGGCCGGCACGCTCAGCCGAGATCGAACTTGATACCCTGGGCCAACGGCAATTCCTTGCTCCAGTTGATGGTGTTGGTCTGCCGGCGCATATAGGCCTTCCATGCGTCTGACCCCGATTCGCGGCCGCCACCGGTTTCCTTTTCGCCGCCGAAAGCGCCACCGATCTCGGCGCCGGATGTGCCGATGTTGACGTTGGCGATCCCGCAATCGCTGCCGACTACCGACAGGAAAGTTTCGGCGTTTTGCAGGTTGTCGGTAAAAATGGCCGATGAAAGACCCTGGTCGACGTCGTTGTGAATTGCCAGGGCTTGCGCAAAATTGGTGTACCTTATGATGTAAAGCAAAGGTGCGAAGGTTTCCTCCTGGACGATGTCCCAGTCATTTTGCGCGCGGGCGATGGCCGGTTCGACGAAGTTGCCGGGGCCATCGAGCGCCTTGCCGCCACACAGGATTTCGCCACCCGCGTCTTCCACCCGTTTTAGCGCAGCCAAAAACCTTTTCACGGATTGCTCGTCAACCATTGGTCCCATCAAGGTATCGGGTTCCAGGGGATCGCCAATCCTGACCTGTCGATAGGCATGCACCAGGTGCCTTTCCAGTTCCTCTGCACGACTCGCGTGGACGATGACCCGGCGGGTGCTGGTGCAGCGCTGGCCCGCGGTACCGACCGCGCCAAAGGCGATGGCAGGCACGGCCAGTTCCATGTTTGCGTGTTCATCCACGATAACGGCGTTATTGCCCCCCAGTTCCAGCAGGGAACGCCCCATGCGTTGTGCGACCCGATGGCCGACCTGGCGACCGATCGCGCAGGAACCGGTAAACGACATCAGCGCAACCCGAGGGTCGTCGACGAAGTCATTCGCCAGCGAGTTATCGCCGTCTATGAAAGTTTGGAAAATGGCAGGATAACCCTGTTTACTCAGCACCCGATTGCAGATGTGTTGTACGGCAATCGCGCACAATGGCGTTTTTGGTGACGGTTTCCAGACACAGGCATTACCGCAGATAGCCGCCAGAAAGGCGTTCCACGACCACACGGCAACCGGGAAATTGAATGCACTGATAATGCCGACGACGCCGAACGGATGCCATTGCTCGTACATCCGGTGCTGCGGCCGCTCCGAATGCATCGTGTACCCATACAGCATACGCGACTGGCCGACGGCAAATTCGGCAATGTCTATCATCTCCTGGACTTCGCCATCGCCTTCCGCCTTGATTTTTCCCATTTCCATGGAAACAAGGCTACCCAGCGGGTCTTTGTATTTTCGCAACTCTTCGCCGATAAGGCGTACCGCCTCCCCGCGTTTCGGCGCGGGAACCGAGCGCCATTCGAGAAAAGCCTGCTGCGCCCGGCCGATGACTTTCTCATAATCCTCGGCCGCTGCCGACCCGACCCTGGCAATGACCTTCCCGGTCGCGGGGTTGATGGATTCCAGCACCTTGTTGTCTGCTCCCGGCAGCCAGCCATCCTTTCCGGCCCAGGCGGCAGGATTCAATTCCTCCAGACCCAAAGCCTGCAATATTTCATTCATTTGGGGTCTCCACTGAGTTGGTTTCGATGACCGGTTTCACCGGTCGCGATCGCCCGCATGGACGCCGCGCTGCTGCCGCCGTGCGCAAAATATTTGCCGAATCGGTTATCCAGAATGTCCTTGAGACGAAAATCTTCCTGGCGGACCAGGCCGCTGTACTGGCCGGCACTGGATACCACCAGGTCGAGCACGCTGCAGATACCGGCAGCCGTCGTGACCTGGATGGCCGACCACAGGCGCCCGGCGATCATTTCCGGGAATACCTTGTTGACGTAGTTTTCCTCGCGCAACTGGCCATCCTGCATGCCGGTTACCGCGACATAGATAATGACCACATCCTGTAGCGTGTGGGGAACGGCGTTTTCCAGGATTTTCTTCAGCGTGTCGCGGTCTTCGTTGAGCTTGAGATCGTTCATCAGCAAGCGCATCTGCGCGCAGTGCCCGGGATAGCGTATGGTCTTGTAATCCATGGTCGCCGCCTGGCCGGCAAAGCTTTCCGCCAGCGAGCCCAAGCCCCCCGAGGTATTGAACGCTTCGTAAAGCGTGCCATCGAGTTCGATCTCTTCCAGACCCTCCAGCGGCAGTACATCCACGAGTTCGCCGTTGACGACGGCGTGACACAAATTGCCATATTCGTTGATGATCCCATCGGTGGACCAGGTCAGCGAATATTTCAGTGCATTGTTCGGATGCTGGGGCAGGGCGCCCACCCTGAGCTTTACCGAACGCAGTTCGTCGAAATGGCTGATCAATTCGTTGGCGGCGATACTGATAAACCCGGGCGCCAGACCGCATTGGGGTACGAAGGCGCGATCCGCCCCCTGCGCGATTTTCCGGATCGCCCGGGTCACGGCAACATCTTCGGTCAGGTCGAAATAATGTATCCCTTTGTCGCGGGCGACCTGGCCAACCGGTTCGTTGCAAAAATACGGCAGTCCGGAAACCACTGCGTCGACCGGATTATCATCGATGTGCGCGGCCAGTTTGACCGGGTCGGTGGCGTCCAGCTGATGCGCCGTCACGTTGTCCAGCCCATGCGACTCGGTAACCGCCCTGGCGGCAGCGCCGTCTATATCGGCGAGTTGAACCTGGTAGTCACCGGAATCGGCCAGCAGGCCGCTGATCAAAGTGCCTATTTTTCCAGCCCCGAGTACGATTATGCGATGCATCTGCCTGCTCCAGTTGTGATGGCTTGTTTGCCTGGCCGCGGAGTTTGAGAAAAACCGGCTGCGGCTGGCCAACAGGAGGCGCATTGTGCCAATAGAATCTGTGATTTTCCATAGGCTTTTGGCTTTTGCCCGACCGGCAAAGCGACTAACATACCCCGATGAGCAGGAACCCCATGCAATCAGACTGGCACCCGGCGAGCTGGCAGAAACGGACAGCGAGCCAGATGCTGCCCTATCCCGACCCAAACAAGGTGGCGGACGTATTGGCGCGCCTGAGCCGCCTGCCGCCGCTGGTTACTTCCTGGGAGGTCGAGCGCCTCAAAACGGAGCTGGCCGAAGCGCAGCGTGGCGAGCGATTTCTCCTGCAGGGCGGTGACTGCGCAGAGCGATTCGATGAATGCAATTCGGAGCTGATTGCAAAGAAACTGAAAATCCTGATGCAAATGAGCCTGGTCCTGTTGTACGGGCTCAAAAAGCCGCTGGTCCGGGTGGGAAGAATTGCGGGCCAGTACGCCAAGCCGCGTTCGACCGACACCGAGACACGCGATGGGATTTCCTTGCCCACCTTTCGCGGTGACCTGATCAACAAGGCTGGGTTCACCCCGGAAGAGCGGACCCCGGACCCGGAATTGATGCTCGAAGGCTACCAAAAAGCTTCGCTGACACTGAATTTTATTCGCGCGCTGGTCGATAGCGGATTTGCCGATTTGCACCATCCGGAATACTGGGATATGGATTTTGCCAGCCATTCGTCGCTGGAAGAGGAATACCGGCGTATCGTCAGTTCGATCGGCGATTCGATGGCCTTTTTCGAATCCATTTCCGGCCGTTCCATCCATCAAACCACCCGCGTGGCCATGTTTACCAGCCATGAAGGCCTGCATCTGCCGTACGAGCAGGCACAGACGCGGTACATACCGCGTTGGGAACGCTGGTACAACCTGGCATCCCATTTCCCATGGATTGGCGTGCGCACCGGCGATCTGGACGGCGCCCATGTCGAATACTTCAGGGGTATCTCCAACCCGCTGGCGATCAAGGTGGGACCCGGGATGACGGGCGAAGCGCTGCAGAAGCTGCTGGAGGTGCTCAATCCGCTCAATGAACCCGGGCGTATTACGCTGATTCACAGGTTCGGGGTCAGCCAGATCAGGAAAAGGCTGCCGTCATTGATCCGCGCGGTGCAGGCGACCGGTTCGCCGGTGCTGTGGTGTTGCGATCCCATGCACGGCAATACCGAAGTTACCGCGGATGGGGTCAAGACCAGGCGTTTCGACAACATCCTGGATGAACTGGAAATATCCTTCGATATACACGAGCGCACGGACAGCCATCTCGGTGGCGTTCATTTCGAGATGACCGGCGAGGATGTGACCGAATGCACCGGTGGCGCCCGCGGTCTGACCGATGCGGACCTGGCCAGATCCTACAAGTCCCAGGTGGATCCGCGGCTCAATTATGAACAGGCCCTGGAACTGGCCATGCGAATTACCGGCAAAAACTTCAGGACAGCCGCCAGCCCAGATTCCTGAGATCGCCGGCCATCCGGTCGCGCGATATTTCACGCCATTGCCCCGGCATCAAACTCCCCAGCGACCATGGCCCGATGTTCGTCCGGATCAGGCGCAGGGTCGGCAGGCCTGCCGCAGCCGTCATGCGCCTTACCTGGCGGTTCAGGCCACGCTCGATCACCAATTCCACCCAGTGATCCGGCACCGACTTGCGACTGCGGATCGGTGGGGTTCGCGGCCACAATCCGGCTGGTTCGGGTACGCATCGCGCCGCGGTGGCGCGGACCAGCACGCCCTTGAGGCGGACGCCGGCGCACAGGGTAGCGAGGGCATCCTGCGAAGGGCTGCCTTCGACCTGGACCAGGTAGGTTTTTGCCAGCTTGTATTTCGGATCGGATATTCTCGCCTGCAGGCCGCCGTTGTCGGTCAGCGCCAGCAGACCCTCGGAGTCAAAATCCAGTCTGCCGGCCGGATAAACGCCTTTTTGGTCCACCCATCGGGCAAGCGTGGCGCGTCCTTTTTCGTCGCTAAACTGGGAAAGACATCGAAACGGTTTATTGAGCAGCAGCAAACGCATAACCCGACCATGCCAGATCAGGCGGCCGGGTGAAATATACGGATTAATCGTCCGCAATCGACAGATTGTTGGCTGTAGTCCGGCAGGCCTCCTGCCTAGCATGTCTTTCATGCCTGCGAATCTCAATATCCTGCTGCTCGACCCGGAGCCACTGACTCGCCTCGCGCTCGCCGAAATGATCCCTCGCCTGGGCAGGATGCAGGTGGTCTGCCAGACCAATAACCTGGCGAACTGCATACAGCAAACGGAAATGCTTTGGCCGGATATCGTACTCGTCCGGGAAAAGCATCCACTGGTGGATGCCCAGCAGCTCGCCAGCGCTTTTTCTGCGCGGGGTTTCCGCAACCTGGTCTGTATCTCCGAAGAAAGCCGGCCGGTATATCTCAAACACCTGATCAACCTCGGGGTAGCGGGTCTGCTGACCGCCGAGTGCAGCCCCACCGAGCTGAAATCCTCGCTGGAGTCGGTTGCCAGGGGTCACAGCTACGCCTCGCCCGCGGTCGCCAGGTCATTGATGCGCGGGACCGCCCTGGCACCAGGCCCGCCGATCGAAAGCCTGTCCAGGCGCGAGTTCCAGGTTTTGCGGCTGATCTGCGCCGGCCTGAATGCCCGGGAAATCGCAAAAAAACTCGGTCTGAGCCCAAAGACCATCAGCACCTACCGCTACAGGATCCGTTTGAAGCTCAATCTGAAGCATTCCGCGGAACTGATTACCGCTGGCCTGCGGATGAGTGAAAAAGGACTGCTCCCTGCAAAAATCGCAATCCCGGTGAGCGGCGAAGCCGACGATCTGCTGGCGAGGCATTGCTGATTCCCACGCACTCGCTTCATACTAAGCCCCATGAGCGAGCAAGAGTTTTCCATCGAATGCAGGCGCTGCCCGAGGCTGGCTGGTTTCCTCGACCAGGTGGCAGAACGTTACCCCGATTACCATGCCCGACCGGTTGCGCCTTTTGGCGACGATGATGCACGCCTGCTGATTGTCGGCCTGGCTCCGGGGATGCACGGTGCGAACGCGACGGGCAGGCCGTTTACCGGCGATTTCGCGGGCATATTGTTGTACCAAACCTTGTTCGATCTCGGGCTTGCCAGCCGGCCGGATGCAACGGCGGTCGATGATGGCCTCGAATTGCATGGCTGCCGGATAACCAATGCCGTCAAGTGCCTGCCACCGGAGAACAAACCGACCGGCAGCGAAATCGATACGTGCAACGATTACCTCGCAGCCGAGCTTGGGCGCCTGCCTGATTCATCGGTCGTGTTTGCGCTGGGGACCATCGCCCACCGCGCGGTTCTCAAGACCCAAAAATGCAAGTTATCGGCCTTTCCTTTTGCGCACGGCGCCGAACATCGCCTGGAGAAATTTCACCTGGTGGACTCGTATCATTGCAGCCGCTACAACACCCAGACGCGCCGGCTGAACGCCGGCATGTTCCTGGCGGTACTCGGGCGGGCAAAAGCGCTGGCCGGCCTGGCTTGAGTCGGCCCGCGTATGGCAATGGCAAAAAAATCGGCAAAGCCCGCGTTCGATGCGCAGCCATTCCTGGCCCGCCTGACCGGCAAACCCGGTATTTACCGAATGCTGGGGGCCGATGATGAAGTGCTGTATGTCGGTAAAGCCAGGAACCTGAAACGCCGGGTCAGCAGTTATTTCCAGGGCCGGGCGCAATCGGCCAAGACCCTGCGGATGCTGCGCGAGATTCGCGACGTCGATGTGACGATGACGGCGACCGAAACAGAGGCGTTGCTGCTCGAATACAACCTGATCAAGAAGTTTCAACCGCGGTTCAACGTGTTGCTGAGGGACGACAAGAGTTTCCCCTATATTCATATCAGCACCGATCATGCGTTTCCACGGCTGAGTTTTTATCGCG
>JAZFYI010000073.1:0-9977 GCA_036443455.1 Gammaproteobacteria bacterium | reverse complement strand
TCGTTGACGGAGTTTCTGAAGGCGGGCGGTTCCGCCAAGTGCCTGACGTTGAAACTGACCGAGCCGCCTGCGTGAAGTCAGCTATGCATTACAGGATCGGGGCGGCACGGCCGAACGCGCATCTGTTCGATGTAGAGCTCGAAATTTCAGCGCCCGACGCTAAAGGCCAGCTAGTGTCGCTGCCGGCGTGGGTGCCTGGCAGTTACCTGATTCGGGATTTTGCCCGCCATATCACGCGTCTTTCCGCGCACTGCGGCGCAGACAGCGTCAGCGTCAAAAAACTCGACAAATCGACCTGGCAATGCGCACCGGTAAATGGCCCGTTGATCATTCGTTACCAGGTCTATGCCAAGGATCGTTCCGTGCGTGGCGCCCACCTGGACTCCCGCCACGAATTTTTTGACGGCAGCAATATATTCCTGCGCGTTCATGGCCAGGAGGGGCAGCCGTCCCGGATCAGCATTTCGCCGCCAGCGGGCGATACGGGGCATTGGCGGCTGGCGACCGGGCTCCGGGTCGACCAGGTCGGCGAACGGGGGTTTGGTGATTTTCATGCGCCGAACTATGCGGAACTGATCGATTGCCCGGTAGAAATGGGCGAGCTGGATTTCGTCGAGTTCAGCGCGGGTGGCATTCCTCACACGATGGCCATCAGCGGCAAACACGATGCGGACAAAGACCGGCTGGCCATAGACCTCGCGCTGGTATGCCACCAGCACGGCGCATTGTTCGGGTCAGTGCCGGTCGACAGTTACCTGTTCCTGCTGACTGTGGTGAGCGATGGTTACGGTGGTCTGGAACATCGCAACAGTTCATCGTTGATCAGTCGGCGCGACGATCTTCCCGCGCTGGCCGACGACGGCATCAGCAAGGGATATCGCCGCTTTCTCGGTTTGTGCAGCCATGAATATTTTCACCTGTGGAATGTCAAGAGATTGCGCCCCGCCGCGCTGGCGGAAAGCGATCTGTCCGCCGAGGCCTATACCGAGATGCTTTGGGTTTTCGAGGGTGTGACCTCCTATTATGACGATCTGGCGCTGGTCAGAAGCGGTGTGATCAACGACAGCAGTTACCTGGACTTGCTGTCGCAGACGATAAGCCGTGTTCTCCAGGGGCCAGGTCGCCTGCACCAGTCACTGGCGGAATCCAGTTTCGATGCCTGGAGCAAGTTTTACCGGCAAAACGAGAATTCGCCAAACGCCATTGTCAGTTATTACGCAAAGGGGTCGTTGGTGGCGCTCGCTCTCGATCTGTTGATTCGCCGCGAGACCAACGGCGCCTGTTCTTTGGACGATGTGATGCGAGCGGCCTGGGACAAATACGGTCAAAGCGAGGCAGGCATGCCGGAAACGGCTTTTGAGGATTTGGCGAGTGAGGTCAGCGGCCTGGAACTGAAAGAGTTTTTCGACAATGCGGTTCGTGGAACTGGAGATTTGCCGCTGGCCGAGTATCTCGAAAGTGTCGGCATCATCTACCGGGAGAGACCCGCCGTTTCTCTCGATGACGCTGGCGGACCGGTCAAAGGCAAAAGCATGCCGGTGTGGCTGGGGATAAAGACCCGGGTGGCGGCGGGCCGACTCCTCGTGACTCACGTACTGGAGAATGGTCCGGGGCAGAAAGCCGGGTTGTCCGCCGGCGACGAATTGCTGGCCCTCAACGATATTCGGCTCACCGGCAAAACGCTCGAAAAACGTCTGCGCCGGCTGCAAGCGGGAGAGATCGCGCTGCTGAGCGTTTTTCGCGAAGACGTGCTGATCGAATTGCCGTTGCTGGCCGAGGAAAGCCCCCGGAACTGTTGCCAACTGCTGCTGGATGACAAGGCTGACAGCGAGATACTGGCGGCGCGGTCTGCCTGGCTGGGCGGCATCCGATGAAGAGTATTTTGCCGATTTGTCTGCTCACCGCCGCTCTGTCTGGCTGTATCCCGGAACAGCAAAGCCACATCGTTGCGGTGCAGGGTCCGACGCTGACCCGTGCCGTCAGTAACAATGCGGTGGCTGGCTTCGCCGGCGCCGACGGTTTTCACTTGCTCAGTTTTATGGGCCTTGCCGGTGGCCGCGGTTGGCAAAACGTGGTCAGCGAGGCCTGGCATTTGGCGCCGGGGAGCGAAACCTGGCAGCGCTTGCCCGATGTACCCGGGGGCGAAGGCAGGCTGGCCGGCACCGCTGCCACCGTAGCCGGTGATGTTTATGTTTTTGGCGGCTATACCGTGGCCGAGGATGGCAGCGAGAGATCCGTGGAAAAAGTGTACCGGCTCGATACCGGCCAGCTTGCCTGGCATGAGCTGGAGCCGATGCCGGTGCCGGTCGATGACGCTGTCTCGGTCGTATATCTTGACCGTTATGTTTACCTGGTCAGTGGCTGGCACGATCTGGGTAACGTCAACCTCGTGCAGGTTTACGATGTCGAGGAGCATACCTGGAGACAGGCGACGCCCTGGCCGGGGGAGGCGGTGTTCGGCCATGCCGGCGGCATGGTCGGCAACAGGATGCTGGTTTGCGATGGCGTTGCCGTTCGCCTGGCCGACGACGGCAGCCGGCGGTTCGAGACGGTAGATGCCTGTTATCTCGGGGAAATCGATGCCGACGATATTCGACGCATTCACTGGCAGTCGGTCCCGCGCCATCCAGGTTCGGCTCGCTATCGGATCGCCGCGACCGGCGCGGCAACGCACGATGGGGAAATTGTCTTCGCCGGCGGCACCGACAATCCTTACAACTATGACGGCATAGGTTATGACGGCAACGTATCGAAGGCATCGGCCGAAGTCTTCGCATGGCGGTTCGCCGAACATCGCTGGCTGAGCTATGGCCGGCTGCCCACGGCAACCATGGATCACCGTGGCCTGCTGGCCAACGCGGGTACTTTTTATATAGTCGGTGGCATGGTTGACTCCGAAAATCCGGAGGATGGCGCCGAGCCGGTGCTCAGTTCGCTGGTCCATGAATTCACATTGCAATGAGCGGGTTGCCCCGGTTTGCTGATCGTGACGCCGCTGGATACTGAAACCAGGGCGACAATTCGGCTGCTGTTTGGCGCGGTGTTGATCAGCTTTTCCGCCGTTTTCGTCAAGGTGCTGTCGGTCCCGCCGGCCGTCAGCGCCTTCTACCGCTTGCTTTTTGGCGGCGGTTTCCTGTTGCTGTATGTGCTTGCCGCGAAACGATTGCCGTCCAAAGCCCTGACCGGCTTGCTGGCGATTTTTCTCGCCGCGGCATTTTTTGCCGCCGACCTGTGGACCTGGCACCGCAGCATCATTTATGTCGGGCCCGGTCTGGCAACCATACTCGCCAATTTCCAGGTTTTTTTCCTCGCCCTGGCCGGCGTGCTTTTCTTTGGCGAACGCTGGCGCTGGCAGCTCATGGTCGCGATCCCGATGGCGTTGCTGGGGCTGGGCATGATCGTGGGTTTCGACTGGCAGATTCTAACCGAGCAATACCGTACCGGCATCTGGCTGGGGTTATTGACGGCGGTATTTTACGCCGCCTTTATTCTCTCGCTGAGGCGCACGCGCACCGATGGGCGGCAGCGATCCGCGGTGGTCGATCTTGCGCTGGTGTCCCTGGTCAGCGCCGCTTTGCTGGGCATCGGTGCCACCACAGCAGGTGACTCGCTGGCGCTGTCATGGTCCAGGGACCTGGGTATCCTGCTGGCGTATGCCCTCGTGGCGCAGGTCTTTGGCTGGTTGCTGATCGCGCATAGTCTTGCCCAGGTGCCGGCTTCCCGGGTAGGCCTGATTCTGCTTTTGCAACCCTTGCTGGCCTTCGTATGGGATATCTTGTTTTTTTCCAGGAGCATCACGCCGACCGAACTGACCGGCGCCGTCCTGACCTTGCTCGGGATTTACCTGGGCATGAGAAAAGCGCCAGGGGCTGCCTGAAAAACTATTCGGCAGGTCTTCCGCCGATGACGGACAGACGCCCGGGGATCAGCTCAATATCGAGATTGCGAGCCGCGGCGGTCAGTATTTCGCCATCGGTTTGTACCGCCAGGGGCAGGCTGGATTCGAGTCTCAGGGTCCGCGACCGAATCAGCCTAACTTCGGGCAGCGACAAGTGGGTCCCTTTCATCAGGCGAGGAAGCAAGCGTATGATCTGTCTGCGGTTCATGCTGTCGGCGATAACAATATCGAGCTGGCCGTCATTGATTCTCGCATCGGGAGCCAGCGGAAAAATGCCACCGGCAATCCGGCCGTTCATCGCTGAGATCAACGTGATCGTCATTTCCAGCGTTATTTCATCGGTGACAATTTTGACCAGCGGATTTTCTATGCCGCTGACCAGGGCTTTTGCCAGTGCCAGCGGATAACGGATTTGCCCGGTAGGCCATTTCATCCGGCTCGCCAATATCGTGACCTTGGCATCAAACCCGATGCCGACACTGTTGAGAAAAAACCTCTCATTACACCGGCCGACGTCGATGCGCCCGTCGGTCTCTGGCCGGTTGATTCCATCGATTATCCGCTCACAGGCGCGCCGCCAGTCCAGCGGTATGCCAAGCGTCTTGGCAAAATCATTGCCTGTGCCGATCGGGATTACGCCCATTCGCGGGTCTGCACCGACTTCCATGATTCCGTTGATGGCTTCATTGACGCTGCCATCCCCGCCCGCGATCAATATGTTCCTGGCTCCGCTTTCGCAGGCGACCGCCAGCTGGTTGATCAGGCTGCCCGGAGAACTGGTCTCGGCCGTGGTCAGGCGCAGGCCGTCCTGCCACAGGCGATGGCCGATTTTATCCACCAGCCGTGCCGCGCGGCCACGGGCGGCGAATTCATTGGTAAACAGGTGTGCTTCGCAGCTATCCGTCATTTGGTTTTTCTGTGTCGAAGTATCGGGTATTGTAACCCGATGGGCAGCGTCGTTCGCGGCCCAACGTGATGCACCTGCAAGGTCGGTATCGATGCTCGAACTTGGAACAAAAATATTGCTGGCTTATTTGCTCGGCTCCGTCAGCGGCAGCCTCTTGATCGGCAGGCTCAAGGGGGGCGTGGATATTCGGGAAATGGGCAGCGGTAATGCCGGCGGTACCAATGCGCTGCGCACGCAGGGCACGATGTTTGCGTTCGGCGTCATGATTATCGATGTGGGGAAAGGATATATCTCCGCGGCGTTGATTCCGGTACTGGCAATAGCCGGGCTTGCCGAGGACCCCGCCGTCGGCCGCGAGTGGCTGGTCATGGCTTGTGCGTCCGCTGCCGTCATTGGACATTGCTATCCTTTCTGGCATGGCTTTCACGGCGGCAAGGGCGCAGCAACCCTGATCGGCACCCTGACTTTCATTCAGCCGGTGATATTGCTGCCGGTGATCGCCGTCTGGCTGCTGGTCGTCATGGCGAGTGGCTTCGTAGCCGTGGCAACGATAATGGCGGGATTTTCTGCGCCCGTTTACTTGCTGCTGACCGGTCAGGCAGCCAACCAGCCACTGCTGACGCTGGCCGTATCGATGGCCTTGTTTTTGGTCTACACGCATCGGGAAAACATTCGGCGGCTGAAGGCTGGCGCGGAAGCGAGGGTCGGGCAGTTGGCGATATTCCGGCGCGATTCCTGATGGGGCGCGATAGCTGGCTTTCCCTGCTCACGGTGATGTCTGACGGGGTCTCGCATTCCGCGGCAGAGTTGGCGCTGACCCTGGCGATCCCGGTTGCCGAGATCGATTTGCAGATTGACACGCTGCGTAGTCTGGGCCTGAAAGTGCTGGGCAACCCGAATAAGGGCTTCCGGTTACCATACCCTGTGGACCTTTTCGATGCTGCGGAACTTATGCAGAGTTTGCCGAAGTGGTGTCACGAGCGCATCGCCTCCTGCGAGGTTGCCGGCCAGGTCGATTCAAGCAACAGCAGGTTACTGGAACAGGCGCCGCCCGAAGACGGGAAGGTCCGGGTATTTCTGGCTGAGTATCAAAGCGCGGGCCGCGGCAGGAGGGGCCGCAACTGGTTATCACCGCCGGCGTCGGGGATTTGTTTTTCACTGGCTGTCGCTTTCGACGAACCCCCGGAGAACCTGGCGGCTTTGCCACTGGCCCTGGGGGTGGCGACGCGCAGGGCATTGACCAAGCTGGGTATGGAACCGGTCGGGATCAAATGGCCGAATGACCTGATGGCCGGAGGGAAGCTTGCGGGCATATTGGTCGAACTGCGAAAAACCACCGACGAGCGATTACACCTGGTCGCCGGTCTGGGTTTGAATTACCGCTTACCGAAAACGCGAGCCGGGGCGATGGCTGGTGAGTGGCGCGATATTGCTGGCCTGGTCGATGGTGCGCCACCGTCAAGAAACAGCCTGGTTCAGCAAATATTGCCCGAGTGGGTGGCGGCGCTGGATATATTCATGTTGCAGGGCCTGGCGCCGTTTCTGCAGGAGCTCCGGTCTGCCGATGTTTGCCGGGATCAACAGGTGGAGCTGGTATCCGATGCCTCGATAACCCATGGAGTCTGTCGAGGTATAGCCGATGATGGTTGCCTGTTGCTCCAGTCGGATGGAAAAATACAACGAATTATTGCCGGGGATATCAGTTTGCGGCCGGTCAGGGCGGAGCGCTGGCCGCATCGGGATCTCATCGCCTGGTGGGCCCGAAAATGAATTCAATACGATGACAAGCGAATCCCTGTTATTGATCGATGCCGGCAACAGCCGCGTCAAGTGGGCCTGGTGGCAGGGCAAACTGGGCTCGCAGCATTCGTCCAGCTGGGCGGATGCCGGCAGCGATGACTTGTACGCCGGCGACCGTGCAGCCGATCGTATTTTTGTCGCCAATGTCAGCGGGCCACAAATCCGCGGTCTGATCGATATCGAAGACCCAAAAGTGGTCTGTGTCGAAAGCGGGCGGGAGGCCGGTGGCGTAAGCAATGCGTATCGGGATCCAACGCAAATGGGCGTCGATCGCTGGGTGGCCATGATCGGCGCGAGGCACCACCGGACCGGCCCACTGGTTGTTGTCGATGCAGGGACAGCGTTGACGGTGGACATGCTGGATACCGATGGCAAGCACCTGGGCGGCGTTATCGCGCCGGGTTACCGGATGATGTTGTCGTCGTTGCTGGGCAACACCAGCGATATCGCCGAGCTTGCCGAGGCGGCTGCGGAAAGGATTGGCGGTGAGGAGGAAATTGCCGCGCGCAGCACCGGTGAAGCGATACATTCCGGGTCCTTGATCGCACTGGTCTCGCTGGTAAGGCATGCCCGGGAATACCTGGCAAGGCGCACGCAAAACTCGCCGCGGATATTGCTATGCGGCGGCGATGCCGATATGTTGCTGCCGCTGCTGCATAATGCCGAAATTGTTGCCGACCTCGTGCTTCGTGGCCTGGTAATCGTTGCCGGCAAAAAACCTTGAGAAACTGTTGTTGAGAAATTTCTTGCTCATTCTTCTGCTGATCAATCTGGGAATACTGGCTTGGTATCACTGGTTGCGTGAGCCCTATGATAAGGCGCCTATCGCACCCAGCTATGAGGGATTGCCAAGCCTGGCGCTGGCCGAAGACCCGCCTGCGAAGCCGTCCGGGGCACGGGTTTTTTCGATGAAGACCGGCGAGGAGTTGCTCAATGCAGGCATCTCGGAATGCCGGAGCATCGGGCCAATCAGCAAAGTGGACGATGCGCGGGAGGCTGCAGTGACTTTGCGGGGGCTGGATTTTTCCGTGGTCAGGCGTAGCGAACCGGGCCGGCGGTTTGTCGGTTTCTGGGTGAATATTGCGGCTAGCGAAGATCGGGCGGCGGCGGAAGTGATTACCGACGCCCTGCGGGCGGACGGAGTCACCGATTTCTATATCGTCCCCACGGGAGACGACCAAAATGCCATTTCCCTGGGCGTTTTTAGCGAGCTGGGGCGCGCGCAGCGAAGGCTGCAACAACTGAGCGATCGCGGATTCGAAACGCAGGTCAACCAAAGATATCAGGACGGGGAAGTCGGCTGGCTGGATGTCAGCGGTTTTGGCGTGGATAACCTCGATATCTCCGCGTTGGGTATCGATGCAGACGGTCTTGAAATCCTCGATCAGTGCCCGCCACGTTAATCCTGGATGAAATATGTAGCTAAGCCGCGTTAAACTACCGGCCGCCCGGAGACGCTAAAGCCGGAATAGCTCAGTTGGTAGAGCAGCTCACTTGTAATGAGAAGGTCGGGGGTTCGACTCCTCTTTCCGGCACCATATTTTTCAACAACTTACGCAGTTCCCCGTACCTTTACTAAGGTGAGTTCGGGGGTTCTTCGGGAGTTGTCGTGTGTTACCAGCTCGGAAACCTGAATCAAATTCCCAATTTCAGGCGCGGAATAGTGGGTCGTAATCCGTCTGCTCTTATGACCCAGCAAGTCCTGCCGATCCTCGAATGACACGCCAGCAGCCCTCAGTCTGCGTCCATAGGTATGCTTTAGATCATGCACTCTAACCTGTGGCAGTCCGGCCCTGTCTCTGGCCTTGTGCCACGCTGAGTTGTTCATTCTCGCTACAGGGGTTCCCTTGTACGTGAAAACCCGATCAGGATGCTTCCCTCGGCACTCGCCAATGACTGACCGAGCAACGCTATTCAAAACTACAAGACGGTCAGCTTTGTTCTTAACAAACTGTCTGGGAATAATGAATATAGACGAATCCAACTCAGGTACTTTGTACTCCCAATCCCAACTCAACAGCGTGACTTCTCGCTCCCTCAGCCCGGTATTAACCTTAAATATGGCCATTAATGCCAGGTGCCGGGGAAGTTCTTCGAATAGGCTACGCTGTTCCTTCCATGAGAGAGGGTAGGGTTCTCTTGGGCTAAGGTCTGGAACCATTTCAATCATTGGCGCTGTTTCGAGCCAAGAAAGATTAGTTCCTTTGTGCCTCCATTTTCGAGCAGCCAGAATCAGGATTCTCCGTACAATGGCCAAAGTCCTGTTGACTGTTGCAGGGGCCACTGTTTCTAACCGCTTTTGCTTGAATCGTTCAAGCGTTCCGTCATGGATATGCTCTAGCGGCAAATCACCGATGAACGGCGACACAGTTCTGACATCAAGTGCGTCACAGCCAATGCTGCGCTTTTCCTTGTATTCAGACAGATACTTTTCAGCCGCCTGATCGAAGGTCTTTTTTGGCCTAATCCCTTGAACGACTGACTTTTTGATTTCGCCGCTTCTGCAAATCAATAGCGATAGTGCTTCGTCAAGATCATCGGTCGCGCAGCTTTCACAATAACGGCCGTAGCCTTTGATGTGTTTGTCTATGTGCCAAGTGTTGCCCACTTTGATTAGCCCTGGTGGTTTTCGTTGTGCCATATCGCCTCCTTTATTGGAGGGCGACCATTGCGGGATTTATAATCGTCTGCCCACGCATCCATTTCAAGCCTGTCAAACGCTTTTCCTTGCTCCCCGATTGGGATTTCCGTTAGATATGGCCTCACTTCTTTATCAAACCTGTTGCGATCCATGCCCAGATACAGCGGCGCATCACGCCTGCGGTAAAATCGGCAAATTGGAAGCGGCCTCTTGGCATTCTCTACCGTTCTTTCTCCCTTATTCATGGCGTTAATGCCTTAGCGAGGCAAAACGGACACCCTAGAACGGTTTTAGACCCGCCAGGAAAGATACGCACCGGGCCACAGACAGCGCATTCAGTGGTGGCATCCCAGCCTTTTGGCACCCTGCCTGCCCTTAACTCTCGGCTGTTGTGTATGGCGTGCGCCAGGCCCCTTAGCGGCTCGAAGGCGATCAGGGCGCTGTCCTGCCAATCCTTGGCGTCCAGGTTAGCGCGCAGATCGTCAGCGGTTACACCAGGGACCGCTGCGGCTGCCCGTTCCAGCAATTCGTTAGCAAGGAATCGGACAATTTCGGGCTTTTTTGAGCGCAGACGGGCAACAACATCGGCGCTGATCGCGCCGGTTGGCCCTCTAGCCTTAATCTGGCCTCTATACAGCGTTAGATTGATCCCTTCCGTGGATAGGTCGTCTATGAGCGATTGGATGCTCATATCAGCACCCCCCCAGTTCCGTCAGCTTGGCTTTCTACAG